>JAQBWV010000018.1 GCA_027624335.1 Planctomycetota bacterium | reverse complement strand
CGAACACTGTACATGGGACTCGAAGCAGCATGAGTCATCATGCTGCAGAACTCACCGCCCCCTACTTAGTGCGAAATCACTCGCTCCACCGAGCAAGGGGCCTGTTGAAGTATTCCCCACCGGGCTTGTCCCGGTCGGTTTCAGGCTAGCCCACTACCAGAACCGAACCGATTGGAAGTAGTGCGGAAGCCCGGAACCGACCGCGACCCAAAAGGGTGCCCGGCTCGGTGGGGCTTGATCGCGACTAATGCAACAGGCTGTGGCGAACGCGGCTACAGGTCCGAGTTTAATTTCGGAGTCGTCCCTTATTAGTAGCGGGTCAGCTTCGAGCTTCGCCACAGATACACTCAGTTGGACGCAGATGATTCAGAGTCCTGTCGGCTTCCTGAATCTCTGGGTCCATCGGCGAAAATCTGCGGCTGAACCCCAATCGACATCTCTGAACCCGGCCCAAACTGGAGTCTCTTTCCGATGCCCGTGCTTCCTTTGACGCTGCCGACGATCCAGAACTGGAGTTGCCATAACTGCTCGGGTTGCTGCCGGCAGCACTTGATCGAACTCAGCGATGCCGAGCGGCAGCGGATCGTCGATCAGAACTGGACGAGCGCCGACGGCATTACTGAGGGGCAACCCGTCATTGAGCCACACGCCGGGCCACCCTGGAAGAAGCGCTATCGGCTGGCTCATCGCGACGATGGTGCCTGCGTGTTTCTGAACGACGACGGCCTGTGTCGTATTCATGCGAAGTTTGGCGAAGCAGCGAAGCCGCTGGCCTGCCGCATTTATCCGTACGCGTTTCATCCGGCCTGCGCGACCGGAGATTCGAAATGCGGGACTCCAAAGGTGCGGCGAGAATCGCGTCCGCCGCGCCGAAACCGAGTCGTCCACCGTACGCATCTTCACTGCAGCACCGGCTTTTCGCCGTCAGTCAAGGACGACTGATTGACGCCGATCTTATCTGCTCCAGCGTTTCCGCATGCTGATTTTGCTGCAGGCGCCGGCTGAGAATTCTCGGGGGGCCGGAGTATGTGGAGCACGTGCTGGATGCGGTCCAAACAGGTTGTTACTCCAGAACGATCAGCAGGTCTCCGGTTTCGACCTGAGTGGCCGGCCGCACGTGGACCTCGGCAATTGTTCCGTCACGCTCGGCCGCGACGATCGTCTGCATTTTCATGGCTTCCAGCATCAGCAGTTTCTGACCTTTGACGACCTTGTCTCCCGCCTGGACCGCCACGTTGACGACCATGCCGGGCATCGTGGCGGCGACATGCGCCGGGTTGCCCGGATCGGCCTTCGGGCGGCGCGGCGCATCCGGCTCCAGAGCACGATCGGTGATGGTGACTTCGCGCGGTTGTCCGTTCAGTTCGAAGAAGACGGTGCGCGTGCCGTCTTCATGCGGTTCGCCCACAGTTAGAAAACGAACGATCAACGTCTTGCCGGGTTCGATGTCGACAGCGATCTCTTCACCGGGTTCCAGACCGTAGAGAAATGCCGGCGTGGGCAGGATGCTGGTGTCGATGTATTTTCGCTGGTGCCTGGAGAAGTCGGTGAAGACCTGCGGATAAAGCAGGTGCGAGACGACTTCCCGGCGCGATGGTTCATGGTCCAGCAATGGTCGGATCTTCCCGGCAGTCTGTTCGAAGTCGGCGGCGGGCAGGTTCGCACCAGGACGACCTCGAACGGGTTTTTCGCCGCGCAGAATCCTGTCACGGACTTTGCGGGGAAAGCCGCCCGGCGTCTGTCCCATACGACCACTGACCAGATCGACGACTGATTGCGGAAAGGCCAGCTCGCGCGTTCCGGACACCACGTCTTCCGTCGTCATGTCGTTGGCAATCAGAAACAGAGCGAGGTCGCCGACGGCTTTTGATGTCGGCGTGACCTTGACGATGTCGCCCAGCATCTGATTGACGTCCGCGTAGATATTGCAGACCTCGCTCCAGCGATCGGCCAGCCCGAGTGCCCGTGCCTGCTGGTACAGGTTGGTGTACTGGCCGCCGGGCATTTCGTGTCGGTACAGGTCGGCTCCGGCCGGCAGCACGGGACTCTCGAACGGCGTGTAGAACTCGCGGACGGCTCGCCAGTAGTCGGAGATCGAATCGAGATGTTCGGAACGCAGGCCCGTGTCTCGATCCGTGGACCGCAGAGCTTCCACCAGTGTGTTTAGATTCGGCTGCGACGTGCCTCCGGACAGCGGAGCCATGGCGGCATCGGCAATGTCCAGCCCGACTTCGGACGCCTTCATGATCGACGCGGCCTGCATACCGGCCGTGTCGTGCGTGTGGAAGTGGATCGGCAGACCGACCTCCTGCCGGAGCGTCTTGACGAGCTGTTCGGCGGCGTACGGCTTGCACAGGCCGGCCATGTCCTTGATGGCGATAATGTGTGCGCCCATCCGCTCCAGTTCCTTCGCCATCGCGACATAGTACTTCAGGTCGTACTTCGGTCGGCCGGGATTGAGAATGTCGCCGGTGTAGCAGATGACTGCCTCGCAGATGGCGCCGCTTTTGATGACCGCATCCATGGCGATCTTCATGTTGGGCACCCAGTTGAGCGCATCGAAGACGCGGAACACGTCGATCCCTGCGCCCGCCGCTTCAGCCACGAATGCCTTGACCACGTTGTCGGGGTAGTTCGTGTAGCCGACGGCGTTGGACGCGCGCAGCAACATCTGAAACAGGACGTTGGGAATCCGCTCGCGCATTTCGACCAGGCGTTGCCACGGGCATTCCTTCAGGAACCGCATCGACGTGTCGAACGTCGCTCCGCCCCACATTTCGATCGAGAACAGTTCGGGGCAAAGTCGTGCGTAAGCGTCTGCGATCTGCAGCAGGTCATGCGTGCGCATGCGTGTGGCCAGCAGCGACTGGTGAGCATCGCGAAACGTGGTGTCCGTGATGAGCAGCGGTTTGTGTTTGCGAAGCCACTGGGCAAACTTTTCCGGTCCCAGCTTCTTCAGCTTCTGGCGCATGCCGTCCGGGACCGCGGTCGAGTCACCGCCCGACGGAAGAGGAGCCGGCACGCGGCGTGTTGCAAGCGGGCGGTCCTTGACCAGCGGATTGCCGTTGACGGTTGTCTCCGCCAGGTACGTGAGCAGCTTCGTTGCCCGGTCCTGACGCGCCGGAAAGTCGAACAATTCGGGTGTCTCGTCGATGAATCCGGTCGTGCAGTCGCCCTCCATGAACGTGGGATGCATGACCAGTTTCAGCAGAAACGGAATGTTCGTCTTTACGCCGCGGATGCGGAATTCCTGCAGGCAGCGTTCGACACGGCGAGCGGCTCCGGAGAACTCTCTCGCAGTTGCTGTGACCTTGACCAGCAGCGAATCGTAAAACGGATACACGACCGCGCCGGAAAACGCCGTGCCGGCGTCCAGTCGAATTCCCGGTCCGCCCGCCGATCGATAGTGAGCGATGCGCCCATAGTCCGGCATGAATCGGTTCGATGCATCTTCCGTCGTGATTCGACATTGTATGGCGTAGCTGTGAGTGGCAATCGACTCCTGCGACGGCAGGTCGATGCTCGGGTCATCCAGTCTCACGCCCTGCGCGACCATGATCTGCGACTTGACAATGTCGACTCCGGTCACCTGCTCGGTCACCGTGTGTTCCACCTGAATCCGCGGGTTGACTTCGATGAAATAGAACTGATTCGTCTCGGCATCCACGAGAAACTCGACCGTGCCGGCGTTCTCGTATTTCACTTCGCGCCCGATGGCCAGCGCCGCGTCGCACAGCGCCTGCCGAACTTCGGGATCGAGGTTCGGTGCCGGAGCGATCTCGACCACCTTTTGATGCCGCCGCTGAACTGAGCAGTCGCGTTCATACAAATGTACGAGGTTCCCGTGCTTGTCTCCCAGAAGCTGAACCTCGATGTGCCGGGCGCGCTGGATGAATTTTTCGACGAAGATATCCGGACTGCCGAACGCCGTAAGTGATTCCTGTCTCGCCTGATCAAACGCAGACGCAAACTCTGATGCCTTGCGTACCACTCGCATCCCGCGTCCGCCCCCGCCGTGCGCTGCTTTGAGAATCACCGGATAGCCGACTTTTGCGGCCTGCCGTTCTCCCTGCGTCGCATCGCGGATCGCACTGCCGCCCCCGCCCAGCACGGGCACCTGCGCTCGTTCGGCGATTTTGCGAGCAGAGATCTTGTCACCCAGCTGGTTCAGTGTCTGAACCTGAGGTCCGACAAACACGATCCCGGCGTCAGCGCACGCCTGCGCGAAGTGCGGATTCTCGGACAGAAATCCGTAACCCGGATGAATCGCGTCGACCTCGTGCTTCTTCGCCAGCGCGATGATGGCGTCAATATCGAGGTACGCCTGAATCGGCTCGCCCGCTTTGCCGACTTCATACGCCTCATCCGCCTTGAACCGGTGCAGTGCATGGCGGTCTTCGTGCGAATAGATCGCCACGGTGCGAATTCCCAGTTCATGGGCGCTGCGGAAAATTCGGATGGCAATCTCGCTGCGGTTGGCGGCAAGCAGTCGTGTGAAACCTGGCATGAACTCTATCTCGGGTTGGGGATGTCAGTTGTTACGGGAATGGTCCGGCTGTCGAAATCTACATACAGGGAGGACGTTCTGTGCTCAATCGTCTCCGACGAATCCAGAAATTGTGATCACCACCGCGTGAAGGCCGCTCGCTCCAGTGTCAGGACGACGTGTCCTCCCTGAAACAGAGTGACCGTTCCGGTGGATTGGCTGACTGTGACCGCGATGGCGCGTGTTTCGGCAGTGATCGCCGCGGCTGCCTGGTGTCGAGACCCCAGTCCACCGGCCAGATTCTTCACACGGCATGTCGGCGTCAGATACGTTCCAGCACTTCGGATCGAACCATCCGCCTCGACCACGAACGCACCATCGATCAACGCGAATTCCTTGACTGTTTCTGTCAGGCTGGGATCCTGGATATTTCGCAGCCGTCTCGCGAATCCGTGAAACGGGTTAAGGACTAATTGCTGCGTGTGGCGTATGACCTGCCGCGTGTCACCAATAACGAACGCAGCACCAATCGGATGTGCTTCCCTGCCTTCCGCTGCCAATTCGATGGCCAGTGAAAGGACTCGCAGGATGACTGCTGGAGCAATACACGATGTGGTGTGCCCTTCCGGCTCGGAGAACACAGCGGCGAAATGGGCGGCTGGTCGAGTGACCGTAATGCTGTCCAGAGGCTGCTCCTGCGAACCAGTGATACAGACAACTTCCCGATCGTGATCCACCAGACCATTGGCCGCAGCGAGCAGCAGTCCCAGGTTGGCTCGATCCATGCGGGACAGGCTGGCGTGAGCAATATCAAACACGTGAGTGTCAGGTCGGATGTGTGTAGTGTCGTGACGACTTCCGGCAGTGATCACAAGCAGACGGCCCGGCCATGCGTTTAATGGTTCCCAGGGAATCCGCTGGCCGTGATCCATGGCCAGCAACAAAGCCTGGGCAGTCAATGATTCGGCCAGTTGTACGGCGTGACAGGCAACCATCAAACTTTGACGGGGGATTGCCACGGCAGTCAGTTCCGGTTTCTCCAGTTGTACCGCACTTTCCGCAAGCAGTTGTCTAACGACATCCACGTTCTCCGCAGCGGAGAGGTTCTGCCGGAATTCGTGACCCTGCAATAAAGCCGCGACCGCAGCCAGTAATTCCAGGTGTGTTTGAGCCCGACCGTTCCCGACCACCAGCAGGACGATTATCCGCACCGCGTCGCCCTTCGCAGCGTACTCCACGCCAGCCTGGCTGCGTCCAAGCACAATGTGGAATTCGCCGTCCCATTCAATCATGGCATGAGGCAGCGCCAGACCTTCATCGACAACCGTTTGGGCAGTTGCTTCACGTTCTTCGAGAGCCTGCACCACATCACCCGGCAGTACGCCATCCTGAGCCCAGTCCACCGCGTCGACCAGTTCGCGCATCGCGTCCGTCCGGACTCTGGAGGCCAGCTCGATGACTCTCATGGATTGAACAAGTTCAACAGGATTCACACGACTATTCCGTATCAGCGATCCGCGGCAGTCATCCGGACCGGCTGTTTGTACCAGGCAAATGTCACGGTTATGTTTGATTAATCAACACGTTCTTAGAGACGGCTCGTGCCTCTGCGGCTACTGGCTTACGAACAGAGGAATGTCAGCGTGCCGAATGACATTCATGGCAGTATCTCCCAAAAGCTTCTTCAGCCACAGGCGTTTCGATCCGTTGCCCAGGACAATCAGGTCTGCGTTCCACCCCGTGGCGTGCTGCAGGAGCTGCTGTTTTGGGGAACCCTCCACATGCTCGCACTCAACATCGTGGCCATGAGCCCGGCAGTAGCCTGCCATCTCGTTTAGTAGTGTTTGCGCGATATCGTTGGGATGCTCAAAGGTGACGATTTTGAAACGAAGATCGGACCAGAGCTGCATCGTCACGAATCGCTTGATGGCGGAAGCTGACTCCATCGATCCGCTGTAGGCCAGTAGGACCTGACGGATCGGGCGATACTCCTTTGCAACCGCGAGAATTGGACGGACACCGGACGACACGAGCCGAGACAACGGCCCCGCTCCGTCCGTTTCCAGAAAATCGAATTCGAACAGGCTGCGCAGGCCGAAGATCATCAGGTCATGGTACCGAGTGAGAGAAATCATCTTCTCGAACGGATCGCCACTTGCTCGTGTTACTGAGTGATTGATTCCAGAGCCTTTGCACCTGGACTCAAAAGTCGCGATGGCTTGCTTCTGCCGCGTGTCGATGGCTTCAAGTCGGCGATGTTCGTCAAGTATGTCGGTCCCCGCCTCGGAGGTCTTTGAGAGTGCTATCATTCGGCTGTGATTGATGATTGCCGTTCCCAGAAGTTCCGCCTGATGAGCCTGCGCCAGTTCCACTGAATATTGGATGGCTGTTAGAGTGAACGGTGTCCCTCCAAGTCCCACATGGATTCGTTTCAACATGGGCGTGACCATTCGTGTGATCTGAGTAAGGAGCCAGGTAATTCAACGACGTCGTTGGCATGGGTAGCCGAGAAGACGCCGGACTCAGGCGGACCAGTGAGTTTCTTCCTCGCGCGGTGTTTCGTCAGCATCCAGTAGGTTGAGGTATTTCTCGTCGAACCATCGTGCCGCCAGAAATCGCATGGGAACCAGCAGGGCGATGAACATTGGGAACGAAAGCCGCAATGATTTGTAGGGACTCAGCGTGACCGCACACAGAGCTGCCAGGCAGGCCAGTTGCAGCAGTGTGAATCGGTGAATCACCTTCACAGGAGCCTGCCGGACGTAGTGCGTCCGCGGGTAAAGGTCGGGGTCTGTCAGCCACAGAGTGATACGTTCAAAAAACTGATTACCTCCCAGCGAGACCGCTCCCATGAATAGAAAGATGCCGTACAGCACGGACATCGGCACGACCTTGAGCGCCGGTAACAACAGCAGCGACAGCGCAATGAGCACATGGATGGCCAGGCCCGTCACACGGTTTTCTTCGACGTGAGTCACCCGCTCGCGCGTCGTGCCGTCCGGAGAGATCGCTTCTTCCATCGTCGCCAGACCGCGTACGTGCGCCAGCGAACGCACCGTCGCCGCGACCAGCCATGGGAGTCCGAACAGCGAACAGACTCCAATCAGGCCGCCGACAACAGCCAGGTCCAGGTGGTAAGCCGGCCCCTTCTGCAGCTTATGATCTGCGCTGTTGATCAGTCTGGCCGTGATATTCTGCGTGAGAAACACCAGTACGGTGGCCAGAATGGCGGGACCGATCGCCGCGAATCTGACCCAGAGCGGAGCGGCCAGAGGATCGACCAGCCAGCTGCGCTCAGCGGTCGTTCTCAACGTGTCCGGAGCCTGAAGCGACGCCGTGGCGACATCGTCACGCAGCAGCCAGGCGATCAGCGTCATGGCCACCAGCGCGATCATCGGGCCGAAGTCCGCAAGGAATTCCCGCATCCACGGCAGCAGGTAGTGACTGCGCCGAAACTGCGACAGACTGACGGCGATGTAGAACGTGCCGATGGATAGAATCAGGGAAAGGAACGCCACGTCATGGCTGATTGATTCGTCTGCAAAGCTGCGGCGAAAGATGCCGACAATCGCTCGGATCGCTTCGTAGATAAAGATGAGCGACATCAGGGCCGAAAAGATTTCGTCGGTGAACCTGGTGAAGAACCGCATCAGGCAACTGGCGTCGGTGGCCGCGAGGATAATCAGGAACAACGACGTCCAGAATCCGACCCACGCGTATGCAGGTAAAAATAGTAGATTCAAATCTCCGCACAGTCGGAAAAGAATCGCCGTAAACACCAGTAGCGGTCCCACTCCCCCGAGGATGACGAGGGGCTGACCGGCGAACAGTGCATAAACGATTCCACACGCGGCCGAAGCGACCAGCATTTCGACGACGCCGATGTCGCCGTCTGTCTGAGCACCCATGATGCCACCAAAGGTGACGGCCGGAGCAAGACACGCAAAAAACAGAAACAGTGTCGCGCTGAGACTCTTCGGACTAAGCCCGTCGCGGAAGTCACTGATGTAGTGCGCCCCTCGGCGACGGACATCTTCACGCAACCCACCGAACAGTCGACCTGTGTAATTGAGCCCTTCCGTTGACTCGACGGAAACTTCCTGAGGAACAAATGCCGTTCGAGCGATGAAGGCGTCGAGTGCAGCGACGAGGTCGGACTGCGTGCGCGCGGTGCGTGCCTCGTAACGGAATTCATCATTCGACATGACCCGCGCGATGGCGGCCAGCGTCTCAAGGTGATCGGCCGTTGTCCCCGTCGGGCCCAGCAGGAGAAACATGAAACGTGTCGGAATTCCGTCTGGTGCGCCAAGGTTGATCGGACGTGCCAGTCTCACAAAGACGATGATCGGTTCCCGCAGCACATCGAGATAGGCATGAGGGACTGCCATCGCGTAACCGATCGCCGTGGAGATTTCGCCTTCGCGCTCCAGCAGTGCCGATTCCACTTCACCACGGTGCTCAGCCGGAATCCGTCCATTCGCCACGAGTGAGTCGAGCGTCTTCCTCAGTGCTGACTCGATGTCGCGTGCATCGACGTCCAGAAGGATCGATCCACTGTCCAGTGCTTCCCGCAGACGTTTCATCACTTACCTCAAATCAGAATTGGTCATGGCATGTCCATGACCAGTGAGTGTTTCTTTTCGTTGGGACTCAGTCTGCAGAAACCGTGCCATCCTGTGGTTCTGCCGGAGCTTCCGGTGTCCGCGGCATCTGCCGTCGGTCCGTGCGGCGGCGTTCCAGTTCCCGCTGCACAACTCGACCGGCACGGTCCGCGGCAAACGAAATCGCTGCGTGCAGATCGGCGTCGGTCGCGATCACAATCAATTCATCACCTCGTTGAGGCTTGATGACAATCCGGCATCGCTGAACGACACCTCCGCGCGTCCCGCTGATATCTTCGAGTGTGACCGTCGCTCGCTCGATCCGAGGCCCGAAGCGACTTAGTGCGAAGTAAATCCTGCGTTCAACGGTCTCACGCAAATCGTCGGTCAACTCGATGAGATGGCTGCGAATACTCAATCTCATGGCCGGCTTCTTACGATGGAATGGTTGGTGCGGAACACGTAAGTGACTGGGTGTCGCACGAGTGGTAATTTCGCTGGTTCTCAATGGCCGGATTCAGCCGGTGTGGCATGTTTGTCGATGTTCGCTTCCTGGGAGTTGCTGGCGGGATTCCTCTTTTCCGCGCGAAACCGCGAGTGCAGTGATTTCCAGTCAATGACGAGTCGACCGCCGGTCGTTTCATGCTGCCGGGACCAGTTCGTCAGCAGGTCCAGGCACGCATGGTCGATGTGATCGAGATGCTGGATGTCGACGTGCAGCTCGCTTCCGGGGAGGACCTGTTCAAGTTTCGTTGCGAGGGTGGGCAGTCGTACGAACGTCGCTGCTCCGGTCAGCGTCAGGACGGTTTTGTCGGTCCCGTCAGCAATCGCAAGATCGACATCCAGTTGCGAAAACGCGTTGAGCAGCTTGGCCGCGGCAAGCGTGATGCCGACGATGACGCCCGTCAGCAGATCAGTGACGACGATCGTCACTACGGTAGCTGAGTAAATGGCGACTTCGCCCCATCCATACGCTCGCAATTCCCTGATCGATTTCGGATTCACCAGCTTGTAGCCGGTATAGACAAGAATCGCTGCCAGCGCGGACGTGGGAATCATGCGCAGCAGAAATCCCAGAAACACGACAAAGACCAGCAGCCAGACTCCATGCAGGATTGCGGATATCCGTGTCTTTCCTCCGGATTCGACGTTGGCCGACGATCGCACGATGACACCGGTCATGGGCAGCGCACCCAGGATTCCACACACCATGTTGCCGATGCCTTGAGCCGTCAATTCCTGGTTGTATCGAGTACGCGGCCCCTGATGCATCTGATCCACCGCCGTCGCACACAACAGCGTTTCGGCGCTTGCCACGACTGCCACGACCAGGGCCGACTGAACGAGTGCCGTCCACGGTGCATCCGTCAGCATCGCCCAGGTCGGGAAGTGAATCTCGCTCCATAGGTTGTCCGGAACTTCGACATACAGGACTGGCATACTGACCGCGGTTGCAAGCCCTCCGGCGATCACGACGGCGATCAGTGGAGCCGGCAGGACTTTGACCTTCTTCGGCGCGAAGGCCTGCCACAGCAGGATGATCGCAATCGTCAGCATTCCGATCTGCGCCGCAAATGCGTGGTTCTTCAATGCGTTCGCGAGATCGTCGAGTGCTGCAACTGAATCAGCCTGCGCTTTTGCCGCGTTACGAACGTGCCCTTCACTCAGTTCCTGACTTGCGATTCGAGACAATTCGATCGCGGGAGAGCACGCGGCAACGACTCGTTTTGATCGTTCCCCTTTTCTGAAGCGGTTTTCGAATTCACTCAAGGAGTTGATGATTCTCTCTGTGTCTGCCGTAAGTTTCTGCTGGTCCGGCAACAGCATCTTCAGAGCTCCAGCTTCGGCAGCAAGTTGTTCGGCGGTTTCCAGCGACAACTCTTCCTCGGTGGAATGGTCCGGCAGTCGTTCGACAACACGCTCGGCGATCGCCGCCTGTCTGCGGTGCAGTTCGCCGATTTCAACCATCGCCCTGGTCCGGGCACGACGCTTTTCGGTCGATGCGTAGTTGGGCCACTCAATGGCTTTGCTGACAGCAGCAGGGATCGTCAGCAGGTTCGTGATACCGTTGCCTTTGGGCTTATCGTCCACCATGACGTGGAACTGACTGGCAAAAATCAGCACACCGATTCCCGCCAGCATGCCCTTGATCACGGCGGGTGAGACCGCGCGAAACCACTGGCCGAGTCCGAACACGCCGGCCAGGAGTTGGATGAAACCGCCCATCAGCACGACGATGCCCAGCATTTCAAATCCGAAACGTTGAACGACATCGAAAACGATCACGGTCAGGCCCGCCGCCGGGCCACTGACCTGCAAGGGGCAACCCGCCAGCGTTCCGACAACAAGTCCGCCGACGATGCCCGTAATCAAACCGGCGGCCACCGGAACTCCGGAAGCAATTGCAATCCCCATACACAACGGCAATGCCACCAGGAACACGACGACCGACGGGAGTGCATCCTGACGTAACGCAGCAATTCCCTGTGCGAGCACCTTCGGTTTGTTATCTGGAGGCGGTGCAGGATCGGATGTCGAATAAGAATCGACTGCCATCGTTGTGTTTCCTTACAACTCGATTGAACGTCGTCCACCACCGAAGGGTCAGATAGAGGGAAAGTTTGTCGCGGAGGCCGGCTCTGCGGAACTGTCGATCGGCAAGTACTGCCCCTGATCCGGGTGATAAGCAAAGACCTGTCCGGTTTCGAACTTGTAGACCCAGCCATGAATTCTGAGTTGTTTCCTGGCCAGTGCTGCGGCGACGGATGGGTGAGTCCGCAGGCTTTCCAGTTGAACCAGCACGTTTTCTTCCACGGTTGCCGTCAATCTCGCGGTCTCTTCTGAAATGTGCGTGTAATTCTCGTGCATGATGCGCTGTGTGGCATCGGCATAGGTCAGCCAGTCCCGTACCGCCGGCAGGTCGTCGAGTTTCTCCGGATGGAGCACTCCGTTCATCGCGCCGCAATGTGAGTGACCGCAGATAATGATGTCTCTGACTTCCAGAGCACCGACCGCGAATTCGATCGTCGCCGCTTCGCCTCCTTTGATCGTCCCGTACGGCGGAACGATGTTTCCGGCGTTGCGCATGATGAAAAGTTCACCGGGATCCGTCTGGGTCAACAGACTTGGATCGATTCGCGAATCCGAGCAGGTGATGAACAACGCCAGGGGATGCTGACCATCGGCGAGCGTTTCAAACAATTGCTGCTTGGCACTGAAGATGTCACTCTGAAACTGATGGATGCCTTCGACGAGTTTCTGCATTGTGAATACTCCGTGAATTGAATTCCGGGGATGTCGATCGTCCTCGCAGCAACCGGTCACACAGCCGCAACCTCCGCAACTTCGCCTGCCAGCGCGGCACTTTCCATTCGACGCAGGAAGTGTATGCGCTGAGTCGAAATGCAGGCATGAAGATAATCGTGCATTGATCGTAAGATAATACCTACGTATCCTCAGAGCATGGACTGGCTCAATTATCACCATCTGTATTACTTCTGGATGGTCGCTCGCGAAGGCAGCATTGCCCGGGCGGCCGAGCAGTTGCAGTTGGCTCATCCGACAATCAGCAAACAACTGCAGCAGCTGGAGGCATCGTTCGATGACAAGCTGTTCAAGCGGGTTGGTCGGAACCTGGTACTGACAGATTTCGGCCAGACCGTGTTTGGCTATGCGGAAGAGATCTTCGCAGTCGGGCGTGAGCTGCAGGACACCGTGCAAGGCCGGTCGGGTGGGCGTCCGCTAAAGTTCGTCGTGGGTATTCCAAACGTTCTGCCTAAGCTGATCTGCTACCGCCTGTTGAAACCGGCTTTCGAGATCGCTGAAGACGTACATGTCGTCTGCCACGAAGCATCCCATGACGATCTGATGGCGGATCTGGCCGTGCATCGGCTCGATATCGTGATGTCAGACGCTCCAGCCAGTCCCACCGTCAATGTGCGTGCTTTCAGCCATTTGCTGGGTGAGTGCGGAGTCACGTTTTTCGCGACGGCGAAACTTGCAAAGAAGTACCGCCGGAATTTCCCGGCATCGCTCGACGGGGCTCCCGTCCTGCTTCCCGTTGAAAGGACTGCCGTTCGTCGCGAACTGGAGCAGTGGTTTTACTCGGCTGATATCCACCCCCGAGTCATCGGCGAATTCGACGACACGGCGTTGATGAAAGTTTTCGGGCAGGGCGGCATCGGACTTTTTCCGGCGCCCAGCGTGATCGAGCGGGAAGTGTCGGAACAGTATTCCGTCAAAGTCGTCGGGCGCACCGACGCCGTGCGTGAGCGGTTCTACGCGCTGTCGGTCGAGCGACGACTGAGACACCCGGCTGTCGTCGCCGTCTGCGATGAAGCTCGTCGTGAGCTGTTCGAATAATTTGTCCGGACTCGGGGGACGCGGGTGTGCCGTGGTTCCCGTCGTTTGTCCCACCGTTTACTCAGAACCGCGCCGTTCTCAACGCCAACTCCCGCTCGCGTGGCTAACTGTCCGATCGGCGAGGAATCGTCGCGGCGGTGTGTCAGCGAGTTGATCAGCTGCGTTTTGACTTCTTTGGTTCTGGAACGTCGTCGCAGCAGTTGATCAGCGCAAACGCCGGCTCGCAGAGATGTGGCTGCCCCTGACAACAGTCCTCAACCAGAAACGCCAGTAGCGACTGCATCGCCTCAACCTGCAGTGAATAAATGATCGAACGTCCTTCGCGCCGTTGCTCGACAAGTCCGGCGTTGGAAAGTTCCTTCAGATGGAACGACAGCGTGGCCGGGGCGACTTCGAGTTCCTCGGCGATCTTCCCGGCAGGCATTCCGTCCGTGCCGGCACGAACCAGCAGGCGGAATGCTTCCAGACGGGATTCCTGAGCCAATGCGGCGAGCGCTCGGACGGCTTGATTTATTTCCATATTTGGATATCTATCGAACTATCGAAACTAAAGCAACAGTTTCATCATACGTTGCGGCGGCCTCGTGATGTCGGGACATCCTACTCAGAAGCCTTAGGCAAAAGAATGAGCACAGAAAACTGCACGCCCTCAAAAGGGCACGGAATGGGATTCTTTGAGCGATACCTCACGGTGTGGGTCGCTCTTTGCATTGTGGGCGGCATTGTGCTGGGGAAGGTGGCTCCAGGTCTGGCAAAGACGCTCGACGGGATGGCGATCTACGTCGACGAGGCCCCTGTGGTTTCGATTCCGATTGCGCTGTGCCTGTTCTTCATGATGTATCCCATCATGGTGAAGATCGACTTCGGCGAGGTGCTCAAGGCTGGCAGAGCCATCAAACCTGTCGGGATCACGCTGTTCATCAATTGGGTCATCAAGCCATTTACGATGTACGCCATCGCCAGTTTCTTTCTGGGGACGCTGTTTCTGGGCTTCATCGGATCGGATGCCGTCGACCATGTGAAAATGCCGCTGGGAGCCGATCTGTCTGTCGGTGACAGTTATGGAGCGGGCACGGTTGTGCTGGTTGACAGTGTAACAATGCTTCAGGTTCCGTTGTGGCGGAGTTATCTCGCCGGGTGCATCCTGCTCGGCATCGCACCATGTACCGCGATGGTTCTTGTGTGGGGATTCCTTGCGAAAGGGAATGACGGTCACACGCTGGTCATGGTGGCGATCAACTCGCTGACGATGCTGGTGCTCTACGGAGTCCTCGGCGGATTCCTGCTGGGAGTCGGCAAGCTACCGGTTCCGTGGCAGGCGTTGCTGTTGTCGATCGGTGTGTATGTCGCGCTGCCGCTGATTGCGGGGTTCTTTTCACGCAAGTGGCTGATTGCTACCAAAGGCGAAACGTGGTTCAAAGAGAAGTTTCTCCATGTGCTGACACCGATCACCATCGTGGCTCTGCTGGCGACGCTCGTGCTGCTGTTCTCGTTCAAGGGCGAGACGATTCTGCAGAACCCGTTGACGATTCTGTGGATCGCCATCCCTCTGTTCATTCAAACGGTCGTGATTTTCGCACTGGGTTACGTCGTCTCGAAAGTGATGGGGCTGACATACGAGAACGCCGCCCCGACGGCCATGATCGGCGCATCGAACCACTTTGAAGTGGCGATTGCGACGTCCACGATGCTGTACGGCCTGTCTTCCGGAGCTGCACTGGCGACCGTCGTTGGCGTGTTGATCGAAGTCCCGCTGATGCTGGGGCTCGTGAAGTTTTGCGTCCGCACACAAAACTGGTTCGGAAACGAACCCTCTTTACTCACTGGTGACGCTGCCGGCGCAACTGACACGAATCCGATCGGAGACAAGCAATGACACAACGAGTTCTTATCCTGTGTACCGGAAACTCCTGCCGCTCGCAGATGGCCGAGGCTCTTTGGGAAACACTCGGTCAAGGAGAGTGGCAATCGGAGTCTGCCGGATCGAAGCCGTCCGGTTATGTTCACCCGCTGGCGATCAGGGCCATGCAGGAACTCGACATCGACATCAGCGCGAACCAGAGCAAGTTGCTCGACCAGTTTCGCAATCAGGAGTTCGATCTGGTCGTCACCGTATGCGACAACGCAAAAGATTCATGCCCGGTCTTTCGCGGCGCGAAGCAAACGCTCCACTGGCCCTTCGATGATCCCGCCGACGCCACTGGCACTGAAGAAGAACAGATGGTCTTCTTTCGCCGCGTTCGGGATGAGATCAGGAACAGGATTCAAACGTATCTCGATGGATCATTGTCATGACTAAAGAATCCGCCATCGATTTCCCGGGCAATTGCCGCCTGCATGCTGCTTTGACTGTTTCAGATCTGGAAGCATCAAAACGGTTCTACGAACTGCTGCTGTGCGAGTCCCCAGGTAAAGAGGGTCACCTGCTGAATGGTGTGTCGGTAGTGCTCGATCCCGGCGAACGACTTGCGATCGTCGGTCCCACCGGCAGCGGGAAGACGCTATTCCTGCGGGCGCTTGCTCTACTCGATCCGATCGATGCCGGAGAAGTCTTGTGGCGAGGCACAGATTGTGGTGTTGCTGCGGGCGATCCAACTGGAGCCGAACGTGCTGCTGCTGGACGAACCCACGGCTGCGCTCGACGACGAAACCACGCACCTGATCGAACAACTGGTACGTGGCTGGTGCGACGATCGCGACGCCGAACGTGCCGACGCACTGGCCGGGCAGACGAAGGTTCCGCGCCGCTACTTGAACAAGGTGTTGAAAGACCTCGTCCAATCGGGACTCGTGACATCGCGTCCCGGGCCGGGTGGCGGTTACTCGCTGTCGCGTTCTCCGGACGAGATCACGATTCTCGACGTGGTGAACGCGGTCGGCCCATTGGAGCGAATTCGTCATTGCCCGCTCGGCCTGCCGTCGCACACGGAACTCTGCCCGCTGCACAGGGAACTCGACCGCGCCTACGCCGCAACAGAAGAAGCATTCGCCGGAGTGACGCTTGGGCAAATCCTGCGTTCAAAGGACCGCATCGTGCCGTTGTGCGAAGTCGAGCTGGAATGAATCTCACCCTTTCGAACCATCATGTTTCGCGCTGCTCAGTTTGACAATTCAACTCATCGAAAAAAGGCGATCGAATGAAGGCAACATGGTTACGACGGACGGGACCTGTCATCTGCATACTGGCGATCACCGTCGCTCTTCAGGCCCAGCCTCCGGCCAGCGACACCTCGAAGAAATCGGTCGTCAGTTCCGCTCAAAAGAAGAAGGACGCGGAATCCGAAGCGCTGGATGCGAATCGGGTTTCCGTGGACGTGGCACGCGATCGAGCGAAGCTGATGCACGATATCTATGCCGCGACACTGGACGTGATGCATCACCGGTACTTTCACCGTGACCGGGCGATCGTACCGGCTCGAGCCATGGAAGATGTGTTTTCGCAGATTCAGCGAAAGTCACAGACGAAAGCACGGTGGATTGCGGTGAACCTGAAGCCGATGAGTCTGGACCACGAGCCGGAAACCGATTTTGAGAAGCAGGCCGCGAAAACGCTGTCCACCGGCAAAGAAGAATTCGAGGCCATTCAGGATGGCTACTACCGCCGGGCCACACCCATCCCACTGTCGAGTGGATGCATCAGTTGCCACGGTGGCCTGTTCCGTCAGCCATCGGACACCCCGAAGTATTCCGGACTCGTCATCAGCATTCCGATCCACGCGGACGCCGACAAGCGGTCGCAAATCACCAGCGAATGATCATCAAGAGCCTCAGCCGTAGATGACTGTCTGCTCGACGAACCGTCGAACTTGAGTCACGTAAGGAGAGAAACATGACTGCGCTGAATACAGCAACCCCGGTCCGTGACTGGGTCACACATCATCCACAAACAGCCCGCGTCCTTGAGGAATTGCAGATCGACTACTGCTGCGGCGGAGACAAGTCCCTCGCAAACGCCTGTGAGAAACAAGGGCTCGACGCCAATGTCGTCACGTCACGTTTGAACGACGCCATCGCTCAGACTGTGGACACCGCGCAACCAGAATGGACGAAGTCATCGCCCAGTGAGTTGTGCGATCACATCGTGACAACGCACCACGCGTTTCTGCGGCAGGAGTTGCCACGCCTGACTCAGATCGTTGAAAAAGTCGCACGAGTCCACGGCACCAATCACCCGGAGCTGGATGATCTGCGATCTGTGTACGCAGAACTTCGAGCCGAACTGGAACCGCACATGATGAAAGAGGAGCAGGTTCTGTTTCCGGCAATTCAACAACTGGAGCAGGCCGCGTCAGCATTTCGATTTCCGTTCGGCACAGTCGCGAATCCGATCCGCATGATGGAGCACGAACACGATCATGCCGGCGACGCCTTGAAACGCATCCGTGAATTGACCGCCGACTTCACGGCCCCGGACGATGCCTGCAACACCTATCACGTCATGCTGGACGGCCTGCAGAACCTCGAAGCCGATCTGCATCAGCACATTCACAAGGAGAACAACATCCTGTTCCCCATGGCCCAGCGTCTGGAAACGGCGGGTTCCCCGGCGTGAACGTGTCAGGCCGCGTCTGAGCATCTGCCGGATGCTCCCATCAGATGTCTACATGAGATGTGCGATACAACGGTCGAGAATCTGGTTGCTCAAATTGATAGCGACGAGTTCCGATGAACGGGAGAATTGTTTGTGACATCGTCAACAGTTGTTGCTCAACCTGACGGCGATCCCGAAATGCCGGCGACAATTCTTGCCACCGCGTATCCCGCAGCAGGAAAAGAACGTGGTTGGGAGCAGGCGATTAGCGAACTCATTCGCACATCACGGGATTCCCTGGAAATCCTGGCGCGCTGGTGCTAAAGCCGTATCGGAGCGTTGATCAACACTATCGCGTCGTCACCCGCTGACGGTGGCGATGGTGGTGTCGTGTCGGATTCGGACGGTTGCAGCACTCAGGGCTGAGGTCGTGACAGCAGTCGAAAATTTTCCAATGCGACTCGGGCTGGTCATCCGATTCCAATCACCCATTCACTGAAAGGACCCAGTGAGATGCAACTGATTGCGATTCTGGTCACCGGCATGACACTGGATTACACCAACGCAGCCAACGACAGCTTCAAAAGCGTCGCGACGCTGTTCGGCAGCGGCACGACGGACCGACCGAGCCCTCATCCGGGCGATGATCAAAAAGCCCCTGAATTGAACAAAAGCAATCAGGTTGTCCAATCCCGATGCGGCCACGCACCTCCCGGTTGCGTTCAAGAGAGCTTGAGCACAGGCACCACCAGGGCGATGCTGCCCATTCCGGCGACGTCCACGGGCCACTTCGTCTGGCGGTAAGCTGTGACGAGCCCAAGGGATAGGTTCGACGACAACTGGCTGATCAGGACTGATCATCTTCAAGGCGGGCGATTGATACAGCCGATGCAATGTGAAATCGGCGGGAATGGCTGGATCGAGCGCGACTGTACGTCGAACCTGGGAACCGTGGAACCTGGCAATCCGCCGAACGTGTTGATGCAAATGGAGTTGCACGATGAAATGCAGGGGACGTGTAGCGATCGCTGTTATCGCCTCAGTGGCTGGCTGCGCCAGCTCGCCACAGTCGGACCCGCACTACGTTGCGACCGAGCAGAACATTCACCAGGTATTGCATCATCAAGTCTCGCATGTCCCGGAATTGATCCAGACGGACGCCGAGGTCGAAGGCGAACATTCGCTCGGGTTTTATGTGCAGATGGCACTTGGTCAGAACCCGGAGATTCTGGCGGCTCAGCGGGCGATCAATGCCTCGTCAGCGGTGATCCCGCAGGTCGTATCGCTTGATGACCCGATGCTGGTCGATACGCTTCAGCCGTTCGATAATTACAGCGTGCAGACGGCTGCCGGACGGGCTCCCAACACGTTGAGTCTCTCTCAGAAGTTTCCGTGGTTCGGCAAGCTGGATGCGCGCGGTCAGGTGGCAGAGCAGGAAGTTCAGATCGCCATGACGCGGCTGGCTCAGGCCGAACTGAAGGTGACAGAAGACGTCCGACTCGCCTACTACGAGATGCAGTTCAGCCAGCGGGCGATCGCCATCACGGACGAGGACGCGGCACTGCTGCGCGACCTGCTGAAGATTGCCGAAGCTCGCTACCGCACGGGAGCTGCCAGTCAACAGGATGTCCTGCGTGCTCAGGTTGAACTCAACCGGATTGACGACCGACTGATCACTCTGCGGCGTCAACTGCGTCAGTCGCAGGCGGATCTCGCAAAAGTCCTGCACACGTCGCCCGAGTCGAATCTGCTGGCGACGTCGGACGTCGAGATTCCTTCCGTTCCGGAGCAGATCGAACAGCTTTACCAGATGGCTGCCGAATGCCGGCCGGAACTGCAGGAGCGTTTTTACGCGATGCAGAAGTCACAGCGTGCGCGGAACGTCGCAGAACTGAACTACTTCCCGGACATCACGGCGGGACTGGGCTGGCAGGCCGTCACAACCAACGACGCGATCTCACCGGTTTCCAATGGCAACGATAACCTGATGATGACAGTGGGAGTCAGTTTGCCGATCTGGCGGGACAAGCTCGATGCCGGCGTCCGCGAGTGGGAGCAGCGTTCTCGGGAGAACGCACGCCGCTACGAATCAACGCTCGACGACACGTTCCGCATGATCCGCCGCCTGACGGTTCAGATCGACGCGATTCACCAACAGCTCGACCTGTTCAAGGGCAGTATGATTCCGAAGACAGAACAGGCGTTGCGTGTTTCAACCGCCGACTACCGAGTGAACAAAGTTGACTTCCAGCAGCTTCTGGACAACTGGAGCGATCTGTTGATGTTCCACTTGCAGGTCGCGCGACTGGAAGCCAGCCTCGTTCAGACGCTGGCCTCACTCGAACGCGTCGTCGGCTGCGAGCTGGCGTCAGCTCCAACGCCGCTGCCCATGCCCGAACCTGCTGACGAAACCGCGGTGCCGGCTTCGGAAACTCCTTTACTGACACCCGTGCCTGCTCCTGCAGAAGAGTAGTCCTGGGGACAGCCTGCGGGGCTAAGGGGCGAGAGTGAGGAACGGGAGTCTCGGAACTTCGTGGGCGATCACTCGGAACAGTTAAATACGACTGGCATGAGTCGGTTCATCACAAGGATGGCTACAGTTCAGACCATTACTTGCTGGCGGCGGCCTATTCAAAGTGGCAGCGGAACAGCAAGCCTGCGACATTCACCAGCGTGGTCAGACTGGAAGGCCTGGGAAGCACAGTTCGGGTCTACAACCATGTCGTTATCGAACTTGACGTTCTGATTGAGGAGCAGATTCAACCGCCTGCAAAGTTTGTGGTTGAATCGACGGATCAAAGGTTAAACCTGCTTCTGGAACAGAGTGTCGTGAATGCCGGCGCGGATTTTGAGTTCTTTCACGCCACAGTAGAGCACCGGAACGATGAACATCGACAGCATGGCGATCAGCATTCCGCCGACGCTCGGGATTGCCATCGGGACCATGATGTCTGCGCCGCGGCCGGTTGAGGTCAGGACGGGGACCAGCGACAGGATGGTCGTCGCGGTTGTCATCAGACACGGGCGGATGCGGCGCAGACCGCCAGCAACTGTGGCCTCGCGCACGTCGTCGCGCGTGGTGATCTCGCGTTTGCGGAAGGACTCTTCAAGGTACGACGTCATCACCACACCGTCGTCATCGGCGACTCCATAAAGTGCCAGGAAGCCCACCCACACAGCCACGCTCAGATTGATCGGATGCACCTGGAACAGCGTCCTCATGCTGGTTCCGAAGACTTCGAAGTCGAGAAACCACGGCTGGCCGTAGAGCCAGATCATGATGAAGCCGCCGGCCCACGCCACGATCACGCCACTGAAGACCAGGGAGGTGGTGATGACCGAACGGAACTGGAAGTAGAGATTCAGGAAGATCGCAAACAGAGCCAGCGGCAGCACGATCATGAGCGTCTTCTGGGAACGCACCTGGTTCTCATAACTGCCGGCGAAGGTGAAACTGACGCCGGCCGGCAGGACGAATTCGCCGCTGTCGATCTTTGACTGCAGGTAACGCTGACACTGCTCGACCACATCGACTTCCGCATTACCCTCCTGCATGTCAAACAACACGTACGCCAGCAGGAACGTGTCTTCGCTTTTGATGACCTGCGGACCTCGCACAAAGTTGATATCGGCCAGTTGTTCGAGCGGCACCTGAGTTCCGTCCGGGGCCGCCACGAGGATGCGTCCCAGTTGTTCGGCCGAATCTCTGAGTTCACGCAGATAACGCACGCGCACGGGATATCGCTCTCGGCCTTCCACGGTGGTCGTGATCCGTCGCCCGCCGATGGCGACTTCGATCACGTCCTGCACTTTGCGAATCATGATGCCGTAACGCGCGATCGCGTCGCGGTCGATTTCGATTTCGATGTAAGGCTTGCCGACGACACGATCCGCAATCACCGCCGAGGCTTCGACGGACGGAACTTCCTTGAGGTATCCCTCCATCTCCAGAGCGACCCGTTCAATCGTCTGCAGGTCTGGCCCTTTGATTTTGACGCCCATTGGTGCGCGCATGCCGCTTTGCAGCATTACGATGCGCGCTGCGATCGGCTGCAGTCGTGGCGCAGAAGTCGTGCCTGGGATTTCGGCGACCTTAACGATCTCGTCCCAGATGTCGTTCTGAGTCCGAATGTGATCGCGCCAGATACGGTACGGACGCCCGCCACCGTGAGGGGCTGGAATTAACTGGCCGTCGTCGTCACGTGCAAACTCACCGGTGGCCTCGTCGTACTGATAGTCAATGCGGTAGCCGTCTTTGTCTGTGAGATACTCCGACTTGTAATTGATGATCGTCTCGATCATTGAGACGGGAGCCGGGTCCAGCGCACTGTCCACTCGCCCCAGTTTTCCTACGGCCGATTCCACTTCCGGGATGGCCATGATGGCCCGGTTCTGAAGCTGCAATACGTCGAAGACTTCGCCAATCGAAGCGTGCGGCATCGTGGTGGGCATGTAGAGGAACGATCCCTCATCCAGCGGAGGCATGAACTCCTTGCCCAGTCCTGGCAGCGCATGCGTGGCTCGCGACCACACTGATGTTTCACGGATCGTGGCGGGGCTGCCGCCGAGCTTTCCAAAAGTCCACGGGACGATTCCAAACACGCGGTCAAACCCCAGCCAGACGCAACCGCCAAGCAGCAGAATCAGCATGGGAGCCGACAGAAACAACAGCTTGTGGCGCAGGAAACATCGCAGCATCGGGGCGTACGCATAATTCTGAAACAGGTGGAATGTCCCAAGAACGCTGGCGATGAAACCTCCGACAAAGATCAGATTTCGCAGCAATCCTTTTTCCACTCCGAGCGGCAACCAGTGCTCGGTCAAGATGATCCCGACCATGGCGATCGGAATGGCAAACACAGCCCAGCGTCCAATTCTCTGCGCGAGGTCCGGCAGGTGTTCTTCAGAAAGCTGGTACGCACCGAGTGCCATGAGCAGCGCACCAAATGGCCACGACACCGTGAATCCGCCGATCGGATAAAACGACAAAGCCAACAGAGCGATCCCCAGTAGTAACAGTCCCGCACGCAGCCCGATTCTTACCGCCTGATGCCTGACTTTGGTGGCGAACATCAGGTGAGCAGCGGGCGGAATAATGAGAATCGCGACGACAGCCGACGCGAACAGCGCGAACGTCTTCGTAAACGCCAGCGGGCGGAACAGTTTGCCCTCGGCACCGATCATCGCGAAGACAGGCAGAAAGCTGATGATCGTCGTGGAGACGGCCGCCAGCAGCGGACCAGCGACTTCGGTCGATGCCCGGTAAATCACTTCCTTGTAGTCAAGGGTCGAGAGTTGAGGGTCGAGAGCTTCTTCGGACCCCTGTTTATCCGGCTCTTGACCCTTGACCCTCGTCCCTTGCCCCGCCTCTGCTTCATCCAGATGTTTGATGATGTTCTCACACAGGATGATCCCCATATCGACCATCGTGCCAATCGCGATCGCGATCCCGGACAACGCCACAATGTTGGCATCGACTCCGAACAGCTTCATCGCGATGAAGCAGATCAGGACCGCGAGCGGCAGCAGGATGCTGATCAACACGGAACTGCGGAAGTTCTGCAGCAGGACGAGGATCACGATGATCGTGACCAGAATTTCTTCCACCAGCGCCGAGTTCAATGTGCCCAGCGTTTCGTAGATGAGCCCTGACCGGTCATAGAACGGAACGACGGTCACCTGACTCGTGGTGACCCACTCCGGCCATTCCTCACGTGGTGCCGTCCGCAACCACGGAAGCAATTGGGCGGCGAGAGTTGAGAGTTCAGCGTCCCTTGAGTCCAGAGTTGAGTGTCCAGAGTCCAGCGGTTGTGGAGTCTCTGCCCTCGACTCTTGACCCTCGACTCTCGACACTTCTTCGACGAACGCTCGGACTTCGTCGGGCGTGACGTTCTGCCAGTCGATGACTGCTTTAATGGGTAGCCCGGGTGCAATCTCCTCGATCTTCTTCTTGACGTTATTGATCGCTTCGAGCGGATTGAATCCGTAACGCACGACGACCACGCCGCCCACCGCTTCTGCGCCGCCGTTATCCAGGCCACCACGCCGCAGTGCGGGACCGAGAGTCACCGTGGCCACATCGTGAATCGACACCGGCACATTGTCGTTGGAGCGAATGACGCTCTTCTCAAGATCGCTGACCTGCTTGATGAATCCGAGTCCGCGAATGACGTATTCCGTCCGATTGATTTCGATCGTTCTCGCGCCCACATCGACGTTTGACATGCGAACTGCATTGAAGACATCATCGAGACTGACGTTGAAGGCTCGCAGCGCATCGGGATCGACATCGATCTGATACTCCTGCACAAAGCCACCCACGGACGCGGTTTCGCTGACGCCTCCCGCAGAGGTGAGTGCATAGCGGACGTACCAGTCCTGAACAGTCCGCAACTCCTGCAGGTCCCATCCGCCTGCGGGAAGTCCGTCAGGATCACGACCTTCAAGCGTGTACCAGTAGACCTGCCCCAGCGCCGTGGCATCCGGTCCCAGTGTCGGTTGCACTCCATCGGGCAATGTCGCAGGCGGCAGACTGTTCAACTTTTCAAGTACACGGCTGCGAGACCAGTAAAAGTCGATGTTTTCCTCGAAGATGATGTAGATCGACGAGAAGCCAAACATTGAATAGCTGCGAACCGTCTTCACACCCGGCAAACCCAGCAGCGACACGGTCAGCGGATAAGAAATCTGGTCCTCGACATCCTGCGGTGAACGCCCCATCCACTCCGTAAATACAATCTGCTGGTTCTCACCAATATCCGGAATGGCATCGACCGGCACGGGACTGCGCGGCAGCCCGCCCACATCCCAGTCGAACGGCGCGACCAGTACGCCCCACACGACCACGACCGCGACAAGCATCGCGACGACGAGTTTATTCTCCAGGCAAAACCGGATTGCCCGACCGAGGGGCGAGGGACGAGAGTCAAGGGTCGAGGGTTGCGGAGGAATGTCACTCATTGCACAGGCCGCCCTTCGTTCTGGGGACGGAGCAGGCTTGAACGCAACCCACTGAGCATACGAGCCACGCGGTCGGCTTCGGCATTCAGCTCGCGATTAACATCCTCGCTGACAAACTGCTGCCGCGTGGCAATCTGAAGTTGTGAGACGACTTCCATCAGTGATCCGTAAGCGATTTCAAGGAAACGGGCGAAGTCCACGTCTGAATGGCGACTTGAGCCCTCGGCAATGTTGGAGGAGATCGACACGGCTGCACGGCGAAGCTGACTGGTCAAGCCAAACCGCTCATCGGCTGGAAATGAGCGTGTCACCGCATAAATGCGATCCGCGAAGTCGATTGCTCTGTGCCACACATCAAGTTTTTCGAATCGAAATTGAGTCATTGGCCCGCGTCCTCCCTCGACTCTTGACCCTCGACTCTTGACCCTCCACCGATCTGCTCGACGCGATCCGCACACTTCAGCATCGTGGCTCCGAAATACGGGTTGCGCGACTTGTCATCCGTCTGCAGCCAGATGGCCCCCTTATTGCCAAAGGCCATCGGGCAGTGATGCTGGAAGACCGGCGTTGTGTCACCGAAGCCGAATGACATGGCCAGCACCTGAGTGACGCCGCTGAGTGATTCGAAGTGTCCGCGCAGAACTTTGATGTCTTCTGCCGTTGTCAGGCTGTCTGTGATCTTCTGCAGGTTGGTCAACTCACGCATCCAGGCGTTGTGTGCTGTGGTGTCCGTCAGCAGTTTCATGTCAACGGCATCGGTGGCCGTCTTGAGAGTCGCTGCGGCCGTGCGGGCCTTGTCAGCATCGTCTCCGGCCAGGGCTTCACCGATCTGCTGATAAGCATCCCAGACTGCGGCGAGCTGCTTTCGGAAGTCGTCCGGTACATCGTATTGCTTCGGGATGTGTCCAGCATGAGACAGGCCGAGTGACTGATCCAATCGTTTCATCGTCCGCGTGGTTCCCACCATAAGCTGCCGGGACGCGTCCGCATTGATGGCCTCACGACCTTCGACGGTGTCATTGACCAGGAGCATCGACAGCTCCTTCCACACGACCTTCGAATGCCCCGTCAGACTGTCGGCGTCGACGGACTGCACCAGTTGCCCGAAGTTTCGCCACGCTGACCGAGTCACCTCGCGATCGTCGCCTTGGGCTGCCGCCTGAATCACTTTGAAGGCTTCGCCAATCTGCTGCAGCTTCTGGCGAACGGAGATCGGCAGATCGACAGTCTCCATGGCCTGACCGGCTTGTGCTTTCTTTGCGCCGCCACCGTGATCATGACCACCACCGCCACCACCTTCCGGAGTCATCATGCTGGGTTTGGCCTGAATCTGCAGAGCGCTGTCAATCTTGAAGCTGCCCGCCGTAACGACGAGGTCGCCCTCGCGCAGCCCGTGTTTGACCAGGTAGTAATCTCCGGCGCGCGGACCGAGCACGATCTCGCGTCCCTCGAAGGTCGGGTCTTTTGTCTTTGGCAATTCGACATAGACAATGGCCCGCGTGCCGGTGAGCAGCGCTGCTGACACTGGGATCACCAGTGGAGCGACAGCTCCGACGCCGTCCTCTGAGACGTAGCCCAGCGATTCCGCTCGGACCAGCGGCATGCCGCAGATATCGCAGTTGCCGGGTTCATCTTTAATGATTTCAGGGTGCATCGGGCTGACCCACTTGCCGCTCAGGCTGGCATCGATCACACGGCCACCGACGGCAATCCTCGCCTTCACGACAGCCCGGACGAACATCTCGGGCTTCAACCGACCGTCCGCGTTCGCCACGTTGACTCGGACTTTTGACGTCCTGGATTTCTCATTCAGGACTCGGTCGATGAACGCGATCCGCCCGTGAAACTGCTCGCCGGGATACGCTTCGGTGAAGAACGAGACCGCCTGGCCGTATTGCAGCCATTGCAGGTCCGATTCGTAGGCGTCCATCTTGACCCAGACCTGGCTCAGGTCGGCGATCGTGTAGATGCGTTCGCCTGTCTGAACGCGGTCGCCCTGCTGCTTCAGCTTCTCAATGACGATGCCGCTCATCGTCGACCTGATCAGTGTGTGGTCTTCGGGCTTGGTCTGTTTCTCGATGGTTGCGATCTGTTCCGGAGTGAGCCCCAGCAGTCGCAGCTTCTCACGAACCGATTCGAGCAGATCGACGCCGCCCGTGGCAAAGAAGTCGCTGCGTGGTTCGTTCGCTCGTTCCTTTGCCGAGCGAACGGCTTCAATCAACTCCTGCTGAGCCGAATAAAGCTGTTCGCTGTAGATGTAGACCATGTGGTCGCCATCGTTGACCTGGACGCCGGTGTAATCCACGAACAGCCGATCAAGTCGACCGGGCACCCACGCGGTGATGTGTTTCAGGCGGGTTTCGTCGTACTCGACCTTGCCCACCATCCGGACTTCCGTTTCGACAAAGCGTCGTTCCACCGGAATGACCTGCACGTTCATCAGCGCTCGTGCGGCGGGGCTGACGACGAGCTGTCGCATTCCCGTCAACTGCTTGCCACCCAACTTGAGTGGAATGAGGTCCATCCCGCAGAGCGGACATTTACCTGGTCCCGGTTTGATGATCTGCGGATGCATCGAGCAGGTCCATTTAGTGACTCCAGCATCGGCATGGCCGTGTGTCACTGCGCCGCTCGTCTGGCCGCCCGTCGTGGCAGCATTTGAACCTGAGAACAGCCAGTGAGCCGCGATACCCAGCACAAACACGGCGGCAAATTCCCCCACCAGTTTGACTCCAGACACTGACAGCATTCCGCGAAGCCCGCCATTGGTCCGTTCCGATGTCATCAGCGTGTTCCTTACGAGGAGTCCACAGACGAGCGTTGAGTGCCCAGGGGCAGGGCATTGAGCGTGTCGGGTCGCGAGCACATGCTCTGGACTCTGAATGCTCAGCTCTGGCCGCGACCGCAATCATTATGCCGAACCGTGGCCTTGAGTGTCTTGAAGGGATCACCACGGAACGAGAGATGCAGCACTCTAACCTGTTGGGAATTAGAATACTCAGAATGTCGGCTGATCCGTTCACCCATGGACGATTTTTCCCACGAGTGAGCGATTTCGCGCACTGTGTGCGATCGCTCTAATCTGTTCTTCAAGCCGTTCTAATAAACTCGTCGACGCATCGCTCACCGTAATCGCAAGGCGTGTAATTCCTTATGCGGCACCGGCAACGCAAACCGGTATCTTCGATTCACCAGAGACTCACTTATCGATTTCGATGTGCGGTGGCGATGAAACGGTTTCTCAGTTCCTGGCAACAGAAAAGCTGACGGCGACAGAATGGCCTTCAACGTTGACACAGCGAAGTTCGTAGGAACCCGGTTCCAGATCAAAGCTGTTGGCACCGTCTGCCACCGGACGACCGTTGAGAAATAAAGTGGCTTCCTCAGCATTTCGAACTGCCAGTGGTATCAACGCCGAGTGACCATCTGCACATAGCCACTCAGATCGGGCCGCTGGCGACACGATCGCTGGTGACAAATCAATTGAATCCGGAATCAGTTTCAAAGGTCGATCCACGAGTAACGGCGGCGGCGTTTCCGGTACTTGAGTCGTTCGAAACTGTTGAATGGTGAAGAGCCGGGCAAGCAGCGGCTCGGCAGCTTCGCGCCCGACGAAGGCTTCGTGACCGGCTCCCGAGAAACGGCCGACCCACACACCAATGGCGAAGCGTCCGTTGTGGCCGACGGCCCACGCATCGCGACGTCCGGAGCTCGTTCCCGTTTTCCACATGAACCACGGCAGTTGGCCGGAGGGAACATCTTCACAGCCACGCGGCACTCTCGCGGTGGATGCGAGAATCGCGTTCACCGTTCGGCAGGCAGACTCGCTGAGCACGACTCGTTCTTCGAGCATCTCGTCGTCAAACAGTCGCGGCTTCGCGGATCGACCTTCGCGACCCAAAGTCGCGTAGGCATTCGTGAGGTCGAGCAACGATGTCTCAACAGCGCCGACGGCGATCGCCAGGCCGCCGAGCTGTTCGGCATTCTTCGGCAATCGAACTCCAGCAGCCTCCAGCACGCCGACGCAGCGGGAGGTTCCGAGCGCTTCCAGCAGCAGAATCGCCGGCACATTACGGGATTCCCGCAGGGCATCGGCGACGGTCATTTGACCTCGAAACGTCCGGTCGAAGTTGTCCGGTTTCCATCCACCGCGTTCGATCGCTGTGTCATGGACCACAGATTCGGCGTCCAGTCGTCGCGCGTCAAAGGCTGTCGCGTAGAGAAACGGTTTGAGCGTCGAACCTGGACTGCGGCGAGCGAGCACTCCGTTCACCTGGCCATCCACCGGGCCCGCGAAGTCTGCTGAACCAACCAGGGCGACGATCTCAGAACGCGCGATGTCGATGGCCACGACGGCGATATCTGATCCGACGGGGAGTTCTGCCAGGTGATTATTGACGAGCGCTTCGACCGTTGTCTGACAGATTGAGTCGATTGTCGTGCGACCGCCTTCGGGTCGACGCCGGAGCGCCAGCCAGGCAGCGTGAGCGCCCGACTGACGAAGGATTCCTGCGGTTCGCGAAGTGTTGTCTTGTGGGTCGGATTCCGCAGAGCACGCGACCTGCCAGCTTTTTGCAAGCTGCTCCTGCTCGGCAGAAATCATGCCGACCTCGCGCATGCGCCGCAGCACGTACGCCTGCCGTGTTCGCGCTGCCTTGGGAAATCGATCCGGGCGAAAACGCGTGGGAGACTTGGGAAGCCCCGCCATCAACGCCGCTTCGCCAAGCGACAGGTCGGTTGCGCTCTTTCGGAAGTAACGTTGAGCGGCCGCTTCGACGCCTCTCACATTGCCACCGTAAGGAGCGATGTTCAGGTAGTGCTCCAGGATTTCCGACTTTGAGAAGCGACGTTCGATCTCGAATGCCCGCGAGGTTTCGATCAGCTTCGCGATCAGCGTCCGTGATCGATCATCCACCATCCGGCACAGCTGCATGCTGATTGTGGACGCTCCGGAGACGACGTCTGCGGCCTGGACATTCTGCAGCACCGCACGCAGCAATGCCGTCGTGTCCACTCCCGAGTGTTCGTAGAATCGTTCATCCTCGGCAGCGATCGTGGCCTGCACGATCCACGGTGACATTTCGTCAAGCGGGATCGGAAACCGCCATTGCTCATCGTTGCCGACGAGTTGCAGCAACACGCGACCGGTTCGATCCTCGACGCGAGGACTTGCCGGCCAGCGTTCGAGTGTCTGCACCGGAAACGGAAACGCTGCCTGTACAATGGCGACGACAGTGGCTGCAATGCCTGCCAACGCCGCCAGACAGAACACACACCGGCGGACGGTATGCCGTAACCGGCCTGCAGTGGCACACGATTGAGGTACCGGATTGAAAGCGGGCGGTGTCAGACTTCTCACTTCGTTGCTCCGATCGCGTCCGGTTGCTCGGCCAGACGCTCCGGTTCGATGCGGCCGGATGCTCGAACACGGACCCGGTTTGCACCGTGAGTCGACGAGATTGACTCGTTGTACATGCACGATGCCTGGATCGGCGGCAGCGTGAAGTCGCCGTCGGTGACGGCTCGCAGTGCGTAGCGGAACTTCTGACCGTGTGGCGTCGCCGTTCCAAAGACGACGATTCGATCGTCGAGAAACTGTACGTGATCGGCGTCCGCTGTGGAGGCTGACTGGTCCGATGTGCTCAGTCGTGGGTTCTCGACTTCCATGCCTCCCGGCAGAGCGTCGACGACGGCGACGCTGGCGATGGATGTGCGGCCCAGCGACTTCAACTCGACTTCGACAAGAATCAGATCACCGACGGCGATGTGCTGCGGATCGATCGTGTGTCCATCGCGCGTCGACCAGCGCCGCCGCACTTGAATCTGGCGATCCTTGTCTTCCGGAAGAATCTTCGACAGTCCAGTTGTCTCGATCGCGGCAAAGAGTTCTCCCGTTCCGTGAGCGATCAACTCTGGCGAGTCGTCAATGTTCGACAGCGTGACGTGTTTCGTCTCGCCGGGTTTCAGGTCGAGCGACTGGTTTCCAACCTGGACCTTGCCTTCGAAGCTGGTTGAATCGGATGATTGTTTGCGAGCAGCGAGAGCTTCCAGCGCCAGCGCGTTGTCCAGAGTGCTCAGCCACACACCGTTGGAACGCGCAGCGTGCAGGTTATTGACGAGTTGTGGAATCCATTCGTGCTGTGGATCCAGTTCGACAAGAGTGGAAAGCAGGCGAGCTCGTTGAGCCACCGGCGACGTGAACCGACCCTGGTACGACGAGTGTTCGCCGAGATCGATGGTGTCGTTGGGAATTGCTGCCCGTGCCTGATCTCGACGACCGGCGTGCAGCCATGCCATCGCCAGGTGGGCTCGGCCATCCATGTCCAGTTCATTCAATCGTTCTGTCAGTACCGACATCCAGCCGACCGAAGGACGATCGAGACGCGAAAGCACGTGACAGATGGCCGCACGCGTGTTGGTATTGATGTCGTTGCCCGCATGAGACAGCGTCTGATCAAGAAACTTCTGCAGGCCGGTCAGAAGTCGGTTATCGATTGACACGCCGCGATCGCGAGCGTCGAGCAGAGTTTCGGCGGCATAAGCACTTCCCCATGTATGAGCATCCGATTGCCCAGGCCAGTAACTGAGACCACCGAAGGCACCCTGCATGTTCCACAGTCTGGAGGCTCCTGACTGGAGCATCGCATTGACGAGTTCCTGTCGCCGGTCCTCGCCCGCTTCTGAATTCAGCCAGCGGCCAGCGGCCAGCAGCGCCCGCATCTGGCTTGACGTCTGCTCGACGCAGCCGTACGGGTATTGCAGCAGGTCGTCGAGTGCAGGCTTCAGATCGAGTCCCGGTTCGGACGAAAGTGAAATTCGCATGCGCGTCGAGCCTGCCAGGAAGGTTTCTGCTGGTGTGATCGGAAACGGTTCGCCGGGTTTGATCGTGACGAAGTGTCGCTCGGTCTGTAGCGGGGTTGCCGGGCGAACCGGCAGTGCAAACGGACGGCGGGCTTCGTGACGTGTGGAATCGTCGCCGTCCAGCGAAGTGACCACGACGGCGCCTTCGACGAGGCCTGGTTGTCCGGACTTTGCTTTCAGCCAGATGACGCGGCTTTCGCCGGGAGGCACGGTCAGCGACGGTTCACCGATGGCAAGTTCGAGCGGACCTGTCAAAGTCGTGTCGACGCGAACGGTCACGGGCGAGTCGGTCGTGTTGAAGACTCGCGCGGGAACATGAAACTCGTCATCCGGAGCGGCGAAGCGAGGCCACGCGACTTCGACGAGTAGTGGCGAAGTGACAGTCATTGGGAATTCGGCCGCTCCGTAACGATCGTTCTGCACGGCAACCGCCATCCAGCGCAGCTCGCCTGTGAACTGCGGCAGTGTCACGTTCAGCGTCAGTTTTCCGTTGGTATCCGCCTGCCGGAAACTCTGCCAGATCACCGCCGGATCCCGTCGCTTTGTGGCGACTGGATTACGACGCAGTGGATCATCCCCTCCGCCGTCGCCGCCGATTCTGTGGATGTCAGATGGCTGTTCGTGATCCGGCAACAGGTTTGAAAAGACGTCGGACGACAGCACGTCGTTTCGTCTCGCCGCGTAAAAGTGAGAGTGCGGATTCGGACTGTTGAACCCGGTGGTCGCGAGGATTCCTTGATCGACAGCCCACAACTGGACCATGGCTCCTGGAAGAGTCTGCACAGAGACCGTCACCGCAGTTGCCGGCTGCACTAACTGTGCAGCGTCGATCGTGACCGGCAGTTTCTCTGCTGCGTGGTCGGTCATCACGCGAGCGATTCCGCGTGCTCGATGAGGCAGCCACTCTTTCGCCGCTGGATCAACAGGTCGCAGAACGGTCGCTGAAAGAAAACATCCGCCTCGCACGTTCTCTGGGATGGCGATCGGGACGATCGTCGATGTAGATTCGAGTTCCGCGACCGTCGACCACAGCACGCGGTCGGCTTCCAGACTCAGCAGCATCCGGCCAGGAAAGGGACTGGTGACAACGGCGTTAACAGTCTCGCCCGGCCGGCATTGCTCACGGTCAAACTGAATGTCGACGCGTTCGGGTTGTTCAAGTGCCCGCGTCAGATGCTGCCCGTTGGATCCGACGGCTGTGAGATCGATCTCTGTCAGACTGCCGGACTTCGATGTGACAATCAGCCGGTAATAACCAGGTTCGGGACACTTCAGTGCGATTGTCCCTGCCGCTCCGTCGGATTGTTCGGCGACCGACGGCGATGAACTCTCGATCGTCTTTGCCCAGACGGACGACGTACGTTCGCGGGACTCCCAGACGGCCTGGCCATTGACCCGCAACAGGACGTTTTCATGTTCGACTCGGAACAGTTCAAACGACAGGGTTTCAAAGTCGGCTGTCTGATCGTCCGGGGTCCGCAGAGTCCATTCAGCAACCAGTTCCTGTTCAACGGGAACGACGCGACCGCCCGGCAGGTGAATGCCGACATGCTGAGTCTGCTGGTCGATCCGAAGTCCGGTAGTTGTCGACACGGATCGACCGCCTTCTTCGGTCACCGTGACATTGACGCTCGCTCGCCATGGTGTTCCCTGCGAGTCGGGAGCGCGCGGCAGATCGATCGATGCATGCCCCAGGGCGTCGAGCCGGGCGATGACTTCGCTGGCGGTACTGCGTCCGTTTAGTTTTCGTGGTCCAAAAACGAACATTGGAAACGCCTTCGATTGAAACCGCTCGGGCTTATGGAAGACGCTGACGGTCGTGTGAAGATCGGCGGCCGGTGTGCCGAACAGATAGCGAGCAGCGACGTTGATCGCTGGCCGTTCACCGTTTGTGAAGAGTTCCTTCGCCGGAGAAGCCTCAACTTCGATGCGGACCGGGATGAACTCCTCGACGTAAACATGAGCCGAGGCGATCTCGTCATCCGAGCCCGGCAACGTCACATGAAATCGCCACGGGCCCGTCCAGGTTTCGATCGGCGTCTGATATTCAAAGTGGAACAAGCCTTGCGCGACGGCGCTGTCGTCCGCTGTGTGCTTGACAATTTCTGATGCCGTTTCGCGACCGTCTGGGCGTGTGACGTGAATTTCGATCGGAAAGGTCGGCGGCACTTTTCCCTGGTCGTCGCGAATGATTCCCGACAGGTGAATGAGATCGCCCGGTCGATAGGTGCCTCGATCCGGGTAGAGCATCACGTCGAGGGCTTCCGGATGCGGTCGTCCCGACAGGCTGACATCATCCGCCAGCCAGTGAGCCTCGTCCGTCTGCAGCCACGCAATCTGTCCGGCAGATAGCTGGCCAGCGTCGCCTGAGTCTGCGGACAACTCCGTGTTCGCGGGTTGCTCGGCGATGATGACCCAGGGCTCTCCGTCAGCGTGTTTTCGGTCAACGTGCAATCTGGCCAGACCGTCGGCATCGGTCGTCGTGACGGCCAGCGTCTGATTGGTGAAAGAAACGCTCGACACGCGCACGCCGGCAACCGGTGTCGCGTTCCGCAGCGAAGTCACCCAGACGAACAGTTCCGACGTCGATTGCTTCAACGTCAGTCCAAGATCCGTAACCGTGACCAGTGCGGAATCGCTCACCCACGCTTCATCCGTCGCGGACGCTCGAACGTGAAACAGGCCGGACGGTCCAGCCAGCAGCGACTTCAGTTCCAGTGTGCTGGACACCGTTTCGTTCTTTGTCTGATCAAATCGAATCGTTCTGGTCGGCAGCGATCTCGACGTGCGTCGCTCCCACGTGCCCTGCAGGTGCGAGACGAGATTGTTGGTGTGAACGTTCGAGGCGGAGATGCGAAGACCGCCAACGTTGACCGTGTCGAGCCTCAACGAAAGGTTGCCGTAAGGCGACAACACTCCATTGCTGTTCGGAAAGCTGACGCGGGGTCGACGATCCGGAATCCGGACCGTGACTTCATGATCCTCACCCAGCGGCTTACCACCAATTGCCAGCAGCGTTGCTGGTAACGTGAAACGGTACTGGCGACCGCACTCGAACGTGCCGGATAGACGCAACATGTTTCCGTTCGTATTCCAGTGGCTCGAAAACGTCGCTCGCAGATCTTTGACTGGCGGCGCAACTTCCAGCGACGGAAGTTCCTGTTCAGCCGATAGTCCCGCCGAGAAGAACACATCGATGCGGCTCTGGCCGTCGAAGCCGGGTTCTTCCACTTCGGTGCGGAGAAACGCGAAGACCGGGTTCAGCTGCAAGGTGCGAATGATCTTCTTACCGAGTGAACGTTCTGCCTTGTGGCCGGTAAGAGTCTCCGCCAGTTCGATCCGCAACTGATCATCGCCCGGTCGAGTGCATCGCAAAACGAGCGACGTCGCCGGCTCATTCACCAGACACTTCACCTTGCGTTGTCGACGACCATTGACCTGGTTGCCATCAACGGAGTCGCCCGCTTCCGAATCCACTGCTGTCGCGTCTCCGATCGTCAGTTGCTTCAGGAGTTCGGTCGGTGCGACCTGCTGGTTGAATCGTAGCTCGAAGGTCACATCGCTTCGGTCAGCCGAAACCAGCAGGCACTCGGTCAGCTCGAGTGGAGCCGTCTGAAAATCCAGTTCCGCGCTCACCTGCACGACTCGCCCAAGTTGAGACTCAAGCCCGCTGGCCGGGACGACTGCGAAATGCCTGCCCGCCGGAAGAGGCTCTGCCAGGACGTAGTCCAGTTGCCTGGCCGTCGTCCATTCCCAATGACCTGGAACCTTTGGTTCGATTTCAAATGGAGCGGCTAGATCAAGCTGCTGATTCAGCAAGGCCGGTTCGCCTGCCGCCTCGTTGAAAATGATCGACAACCGCTCGGCAGCATCAGCGTTTGCGGCCGGCAGAGTTTCCACGATTCGCAGCGGAGAGGTTTCGGGATCATTCCGTGTGATCAACTCATGGCGAATCCACAACAGGCCTGTCAGGTTCAACACGACCAGGCACGACGCCAGAACACTGAACCGTAATGGAATCCGTCTCATGTCGTTCTTCCTTGAACGTTGCAGAAAACACTCGTCCCTGTACGTGCAGGAATTCTGAGAACTGCCTCAGTGGACGCATCCTGGCTGGAGGTGTACCAGAGAAGAAATTGCGGCGGAACACCGGTTTTTCCGCTGCGTTCGGTGATCCATCCGGGCAGTCGAACTGAGTATCTGACGGCAACCTTCGACGAAACCTTCCTGCAAAGCAGGTTCACCTCAAGCGATGAGTCGTGGCCACTGCTGTCGCGATGCGCTGACGTGCTCGGAGGTGATTGCCGTGGGTGCCGAGTAAATTCCGCGGCCATAAAAAGAAACGTCAGGATTGGGAGCATCTTCGAATCAGATTGCGGGATTATGTTTAAATAATTCCAGAAACGTCCATATAAGATCGATTGAACGACTCCCAGAGGCAAGCTGACGAGATGTGAGCCATTCCAGAGTTCGATAGCAAACTTGAATTCCAGAAATGGAGGGATTTGCCACCTTGTTTGAGTGATTTCCTGGCCTAGGTTTGGCGTGTTCGCGTCAAGCAAACAACTCGGCGGAAAACCGTTGACAGTCAAACGAGTCAACTCCGCGGAACATCGCCGTCTTCAAATGGCCCACTGTTTACAGTTTCAAAGTCACATCACCTGAAGGACAAACAACTTGAGTTCAATCAATGGCGTCGGACATGCGTACGGTTACTCCCAGATTAAACCCGTTCATTCTGCAGGACACGACTTAAACACTGACGGATCGTCCCCGGACAAAGAACACCCACACACGTCAAGGGCAAGTCAGGCGACGGATTCCATCAGTGCTGACTCTGATCGCTCCTCATCACGCCCAACAGAGGTCCAGCCTCAGCCGCCGTTAATCCGTCGGCCCACCGCGACTGTGACTCCTACGTTCGTTGAGTTCACACAAACCACTGCGACATCACCTGAGTATTCGAGTCCAGCGACGATCGAAAGCGATTCATCTTCAGTCGTGCCAGGTTCCGGGCAGGTAATCGTCAATCGTTTCATCATTGAAGGCAGTTCACAGACAGAAGATACGCGACAATTCAGCGACCCTCGAATCGATGAACTCGTATCGGCAATCGATTCACTGCGCGAAAAGCTGGGACTGCAGGCTGACGCGACATCATCTCTTTCCGACAGCGTAGATGCGATTAGTGGTCGGTTGGATGAAATTCTTAAGACTGCCAGCTCGAAGGAGCCTGAGAAGGCACCTGCGACGAACGTTCTCAATGTGACAATCTCAGGGCTGTCAGGCGGCAAGAACTCGCAGGCTGTTGGGAAGCTGCTTGGGAATATCGCCAGCGGAGTCAATTCCGTGAAGGTGGTTGAGAAGCGGGATTCACTGGACTTCGGACAGCTACTCACTCCTTCGCGGTCGCAGGACCAGGTTCTCAGTTTCTCGGAGCCTGGCAGTACATTCGGCGCGTTGGCATGACACTGGGAACGATCGCGCCGCCCACTGGGCTACGACAGCCCGCTGGCGGACGCGATGTCAATATCGCAGGGCTCGTTGCACGGACGTTGAGCGAGTCCTGCGGTTTCTGGCGAAGCGACTCACGAAAATAGCTTTCCGACGGGCGCTCCGCCATCGACGATCTTCATCGGGCGACCCAGCGGACTCATGTTTTCTTTGCGAGGGTCGACGTCCAATGCCTGGCAGATCGAGCAGAACAGATCGTTCGCGGTGACGGGGTCGTCGGCAACCGCTGTTCCGTCAGCCGTTGATGAGCCGATCACCTGCCCGCCTTTGATACTGCAACCCGCAATGGCTGCGTTGAAGACTCGCGGATAATGATCGCGTCCGCCGCGAGGATTGATCTTCGGCGTGCGGCCGAACTCGCCCATCCACACGACCAGTGTGTTTTCCAGCAGGCCACGATCCTTCAGGTCGGTGATCAGGCCGGCGGTGGCCGGATCGATGGCGGCACTCAAGTCTCCAACCCGTTCGTAGAGATTGTCGTGAGTATCCCAGTTGCCGCCCTGCCCTCGCGATGAGACCTCGACGAACGTCGTGCCGGCTTCGACCAGTCGTCGAGCCAGCAGGCAGCCGCGTCCGAAGTCGGAATCTCCGTACTGGCTCTTGACTGATTCCGGTTCTTCCGAGATGTCGAACGCTTTCAGATCAGAACTGAGCACCATCTTCGACGTCTTGCTGTAAAGGTCCCGGTGATTCTTCACGACGACGTCGCCGCCGCGATCCGCGAACTCGTCTTCCAGGCGGTCGAGCAGTCCCAGCCGTCGGCCAAAGCGGTTAGTCGGAACGGTCGTCGCCACGTTCTGCGGCATCGTGCTTGCATTCTGAACCATGAACGGTTCATACCGAACGCCCAGGAAGCCGGCGCCCTGAGTGGCTCCGACTGACACGACAGCCGGCAGATCGAAGTCCGGATCAGAGATTTCTTTCGCGATTGACGCGGCGAGACTCGGATGCTTCACGCTTCCCGACGGAATGTAGCCGGTGTGCATCTGATAGGTGGCTCGCGGATGGCTGCCTTCCTTGTTCGTCATTGAGCGAATGATTGCCAGTTCGTCCATCACGGCTGCGGTTTTCTCCCAGCCCTGTGCGATCTGGATGCCTGAGACGCTGGTCGAAATGGCCTTTGTCTCACCACCGTTGGCGTGATTCGGTTTTGGATCGAACGTCTCAAACTGAGAAGGTCCTCCGCCCATCCAGAGCAGAATCATCGATTTGCCCTGCCTACGAAGTTCGGCTGCCTGCAGCGACATGACGTCCCGCAGGTTGAGAGTGCCCGCTGCGAGTGCTCCTGCCGAAACCGTATGCAGGAAGCCTCGGCGCGAGACTCCGCGTTTTCGAACTCGAACCAGCTCGTGACGTTGTGGTGTTAAGAGTTCCATGTTCCGGGTTCCATGTTCAAAGTGTTTACGATGTTTTGTGATTGGTGGGCAGTGCCCACCCTGTCGATGGTGTGGATGTGCCAGGTGAATTACCGCTTCGAAAGGAATTCGCTGGAGTTCAGCAGGCTCCACATGAGATCTTCAAAGGCTTCTTCGCGGTTGCCGACTTCGGCGATGTATTCGGTAGCGATTTTGAGTTCCCGGTCTGATGATTCGCGAGCGAGCACCAGCACGTAAAGTTCGTTGATGGCGTCTTCGTTTTCCGGAAATGTTCTCAACAGGCCCGTCAGCTTTGTGAAGCCTCGGGCGTTGATCTGACCGGCCAGCAACGGCGAATTCATCATGAACAGTGCCTGCGGTACGTTGCCGGTGATGTCGGCCTGCGGTGTCGACGGGTCAAAACCGAATAGAACGCTGAACTGGTCTCGCGGGCTACGCGGGCCTCGATACATGCCCCCTCCGGCACCCATCTGCTGGCCTCGTCCACGCGTTTGTGCATTGTCGCTGCCCAGCACCGTCATGATCGAACTGTAAAGCTGGTCGCCTCGGAGTCGCGTCGGAGTTGCTGAGGCGAACGGCACCGACTCGCTGCCTGGATCGACTGACCGGACTGCTCTTTGATATGTCTGTGTCAGAGCAATCGTCTTCATCAGCCAGCGGATGTCATATCCGTTGCTGCTGAATTGAACTGCCAGCAGGTCGAGAACTTCCGGCAACGATGCCGTTCGGTCTGGCCCCATATCGTCGATGGGCATGTAGAAGCCCTCGCCGGTCATCTCGGCCCACATCCGATTCACGAACGCTCTGCTGAACCATTCACTGCGGGACGACGTCAGGGATTTGGAGAAAGTGGTGCGACGTTCCTGATCGCTCAGGCCGCTCTTCGGGCTGTAGCCGGTAAGGAAAAACTTTGGCTCGATCTTCTGACCGGGCGATGACGGGTTGTTGAGGTCCGCCATGAAGTGTTCCGTCGAACCCCGTCCCGTCTGCATGGGCATTGGAAATTCGACGGCCTTCAATTCCGTCAGAGAAAGTCCACCATCTTTGTTCGTGTCGCCTCGTTCCAACAGGGCGTCGAACGCGCGTCCCAGCGGGTTATTTTCAACCTCGGACTTCACGAGCTTGCCATCACGATTCCTGTCCGAGAATCGGAAGATCCGGTCGGCGTTTTCCTTCATCGCCAGGAATCGGTCCTGCGGATTGACGGACTGATCGACGGAGACGATTTCGTAACTCCTTAGCATGTTGCCTTCCCGCACCGGGCGGACGGAGATACGCGGAAAGAACGCCGCCAGTTCGTGAAACTGCTCACGTTTCCACTTGTCCCACGGGTGATCGTGGCAGTTGGCACACTGCATCTGGATGCCGAGGAAAACTCGAGAGACTTCGCCAGCAACGTCTTCCGGCAGGCCCTCTTGAGCGAAGATCAGTGCCGTGCTGCCGTTTTCTCGGACGTCGCCGGTGGCTGTCAGCAGGTCAGTGGCGATGTCGTCCCAGCCGCGATTGTCTTTCAGATTTTCAGTCATCCAATCAACAAACACGCCGCTGGACAGGCCGGCTCGCATATTCGTTGCGCGAAGAAAGATGACGTCTCGCCAGTAGCGAGCCCACGCCTCGGCGTACTCGTCAGATTCAAGCAACCGCTCGATGACAGCATTACGCTTCGACTGATTCGGATCGAGTCCAAACAGTGTGACATCGCGAGACGACGGCAGCGTTCCCGAAATGTCGAGCGTCACTCGGCGCAGGAAGTCCTCATCCGCCGAAAGGCCTGCAGGCTCGACGCCGTTGGTTTTCAGCTCGGCAAGCACCAGCCGATCGACCTCGGCCGCCACTTCGACTGACGAGCCTCTACCTGAGAATTCGACCGCTGAAGCCGTCGACGCCAGCCCGACCAGCAGAGTTGTCACACAGCATGCAGAGAAACGCATTTCTGTCCCTTTACATAATCTCGGCGATGATGGGCGTCGACTTTCTGGAGAGCACCGTCGATCGCAGGTTCGAAACCGTGGCGTTGTCGAATCGAGATTCGAACTCATAAGAAAGTGTCAACGCGACCGGCAGGAGAATGAACCGGGAAACGCGTCGGGGGTTTCGGCTAATTTGGAAAACAAAACCAGAATCATGCGATGCCCCTGGCGATCTTCAGGTTTCGTCATGAGTTCAGAAGAATGCCGACGTATTCAGAGATGAATGCACGCAATGACATGGCAGAATTGTCTCCGTGCGATTTCGTGAACTCCGTGGACCGTATTTTCAATACGGCTGGTGAGTCGAGCCGCCGGGACTTTGACACGCGGCGTATCAAACGGGGTTGGTCGGCACCTGCTCCGGATTCTTCAGGTAATCCTGATCAACCGGGTAGTTGCGGAACTGGATGGTGTAGTGCTTCTCGAACCACTCCTGAATGTCCGGAACCATGTCCTGATCGAATTCTGGAGCGACGTGCAGCAGCTTCCCCTCCATGCTCGACCGCACTTCGCCACCGTCGACCACGATCTCGCCGTGATGGACGACGTAACGCGGCAGTTCGAACATTCGCTGAATGTCGTCATCGCGGCTGTAGATCGTGACGTCCGCGTCCGCGCCGGTTCCCAGATGCCCCTTGTTTTGCAGGCCAAGGATTCTGGCGGGAGCGGCTCGGGTGATGATGGCGATTTCGTAGAGCGTGTACTCGCGGGTCAATTCCCCAAGCACACATCGCTCGGCGACTCCGGCAGGAGCTTTGTCGAGCACTTCCTGGCGACGTGTTCGATCCATCAGGAGGGCGATAATTTCCGGATACGCCATGAACGAGCCGCCGTTCGGATGGTCAGTGCTCATGCCGATTCGCCAGGGATCATCAACCAGCAGGTACCACTCCAGACCGATCGCCCACTGCAGTGTGTGGACCATACTTTTGTTGCGGTATTCGATAGGGACGATGCCGCAGCCAGCTTCCATCTCGGTGTCGCCGCTGAACCATTTTCGACCCATTAACCTGTGCAGAAAGTAGCCCAGTGGGCCATCGCCGGTCATCGACGTCGTCTTGTTGAACATGACCTGCCCGACGTCGACAGTCAGGTTGGAATTCGCATTCACATACTCGGCCAGTCGAGGGACTTCCGACTTGAATGTCGCCTGGTCGTTGGGATCTCCCCCGTAACTGTGAAACTGAATGTGAGTCAAATGTCCGCGATAGCCTTCCAGAGACTTCATCGTCTCGTGAGTCGTTACATGATTTCCTGGCAGTCCGAGATTGTTGCAGTGAACATGGACCGGGTGCGGCAGTCCCAGTTCATCGACGGCTCGGGCGACGCCCTGAATGATGTTGCGAGGTGTGATGTCGAAGCCATCGACCGATTCGTCGAGCGTATCGATATTGTGCTGTCCGCTTTTCCAGGCTTCGACTCCGCCGGGATTGACCAGCTTCGCACCATAGCCTTTGGTCGAATTCAACAACCACGCGACGCACGCTTTGAGCTTCTCGGGATCCTTTTCCTTCAGCTGCTTCATGACATAATGATTGTTGCCCATCATGACGTAGAAGCCTTTGTCGATGATGGGAGTGTCTTCAAGCTCCTCGTGCGTGTGCCGTGCAGCGAGCGGCGGAACAGCGGCGTCGAACGCGGTCGTGTAGCCGAGTCCGGCATAGAGGTAACCTGTCGCCCAGGTACTCGGCACGGCTCCTGTTGTTCCGGAGCGTGTATAGCGAGTCCGGTGAACCATCGGCGCCAGACGTTTGTCGTCGGGCATCATCTTGCGAGCGGTGTTGACCTTCGGCCCGGCGATGTGACAGTGCATGTCGACGCCACCCGGCATGATGACATAGCCAGTCGCATCGATTGTCTTGTCAGCCTTTGTCGACAGATCCGATGGAGCGTCGATGATGCGACCATCCTGAATCCACAAATCGCGGATCTCGCCGTCGATGCCGTTCTTCGGGTCGTAAACTGTTCCACCTTGAATGAGTAGCTGCGGCATTTCCTGCACCATATTTGAAAATGTAATGTCAGCCGGTTGAATCGGTTGCCGATCAACTGTGTCTATGTCTTTCAGGTGGTCGGGTGCGTGAAGCGGATCGAAACGCACCAAACGCTGAACGTGACGAGGCAAAAGTGAGTGCCAGGTCGCTGATTACGGACTCGACCAGTTGCACTACTGAGGCTTCGACAGTTTCTTTGCCAGGTTCGCGCGGTAGTCAGCGAGAATCCCCACGGGATCGTCGTTGAAAGCGTCGCGACAACCGGTGCAGCAGACGTAGTACGTCTTGCCATCATGCATCACCTTGATCGTGCCCTCGCCGCCGGTCACCACACATACCGGACCGGAATTGTCTGATAATGCCAGTCGGGTTCCTTCTCGGGTGTAACCGACTTCGCCAACGCGGGCGTAGAAGCTCTGACCCGCTCGTCGTTGTTCGTAGAGAACCAGCATGCGTTTCTCGTTGAGTTGCCGCATGGTGACACGTGAAACGAGGCCATCCGCGTCTGGATCGGACACCAGCGTGAGAACATTCTTATCAAACTCGCCTCGGTAGGCTCGCCTGGAACCGTCCTCCATTGCGGCGTCCATAGTGAACTGTTTCTTTGCAGCGTCCCACGAAACGAGGCCGACTTTAACATGCTCGGCATCCTTGACCTGATATTCGATTCCGACTTTTCCGCCGCCGAACTTCCAGACGAAAGTGCCTGTTTCCTGCCATGCTCCGCGAGTCGAACCTCGCTTCACCTGCCCGGAACCTCGCCAGCCGCCGATCAGTGAATTCAGTGGCGACAGAGCTTCCTGGATCTCTTTTCGAGAGCTCTGCGAGCCCACCGGTTGATCACCGGTTTCCGAAGGCTGCTCCTCTGCCTGCAACCCAACGAACACTCCGGTCAGAACGGTCGAAATCAGAACAGTAAGTCGAAATACAGTTTGGATCGTCATCGTCATTCTTCCTGTTGGCATGATGTTCCCGCTCAGTCGTCAGAACGAGAGCCCACCACCATAACTAAACGAGCGAATCCATGGATAGTGGCAGGCGAGTTGCCGCTAAGGCTATTCTGGCCGTCTGAACCGATCAGGTCGGGGTTTTCCCTGGAAGCGACTCTCAGAAACAGACGTGGATGAAGTCTTATGAACGGCACGGAAGAACGATACAGCAGCTATAGCCTTGTACGCGAGATGCTTGAAACCCCGCAGATCGTGTCGAGTTTCGATTCCGCGGCCCTGGCGGATCTCGGACGGAAGATTGGTGCGGCAGGTCGACTTTTGATGACGGGTGAAGGATCCAGTCGGCTTTTTCCCGCAAAGGGTGCCATCGCCCACGCGTCACGAAAAGGCTGGCCGCTCGCGCTGCAGACTGAAGCCGGTCGACAGGCTGCTGAGTACGACCTGTCGAACACCGCCGTGTTTGCATTGTCGAATTCCGGTAAAACGGCGGAAGTCATTCGGCTGTTCAAATCGCTCCAGAAATCCGGCCACCAGCATCGGTACAGTCTGAGCGCGACACCCGGTTCCCCTCTGGAACAACTCGCCAATGAAGGATTCGTGCTCAGTTGCGGCAAAGAGAATGCCGTCGCCGCGACCAAGAGCGTTGTCGAGCAGGCTCTCTTCTATCGAGCTGTGCTGGAGCACGCCGCCGGTGAGTCGACCATCTCAAGTCGTCAGGCAGAACTGGCGGCGATGATGGAAACAGCACTGACAACGCAGATCGACGCAAAACTCGTCGACCGCATCGCCAGTGCCGGAACAATTTACTGGGCTGGCCGCAACGACGGAGTCACCGAAGAGCTGACTCTTAAGACTAACGAGATCACTCGGAAGAAGTCCGACTATCTGGAAGGCACCTACGCCGTTCACGGAATCGAAGAAGTTATGGATGCCGCCGACGTCGTGCTGTGGGTGGAACCGTACGAGGAGTCCGAATCCAAATTCCGCGACGTGCTCTGCCAGGGCGTCGGTCTTGAGATCATCGCAATCTCGTCCCGTCAGACTTCCTTCCCGACCATTCAAATTCCGGATGCGGGTGACTTGAGCGAGTTCGTGCAGATCGCCGCTGGCTGGAATGTGCTGGTCGAAGTGGGCGTCGCGCTGAGCATTGACCTCGACAAGCCAGAGCGTGCTCGAAAAGTCGGCAACGAGTTTGTTGATTGACTGTACCCCAAGCGGCCATCCTGTGTGGGAATGACGGAAATCGCCGCTTCCATCGAATTCGAAAAGTTACGTCGAACACATTCCTTACAGTCGTTTGCTGCGGCTCGGAGGCTCATCGGAATCAGTGTCGATGCGGCCGATCAACGCTTCGTAGGCCTTCATGGAACCTTCCAGACGTTTCTGAAGATTACGCATATCGGCACTTTGAGCGCTGGTCGCTCGATGAATTGGCTCAAGCCACGCTCGCATCAGTTCGAATTGCTGACGCAGCACGTCGGTGAACGATTTTGGCAGGCGATTCACCACGGTGATTCGGTTCTCAATCGGCTCTCCGTCAGCCGTGGTTGCCGGTGCAGGAGCACTTGTTGATGCGGCGGCAGGAGAGGCGGCAGAGGACGACAACAGCTGAGTCAGATCACCGAACTGACTGCCCATGTCTCCGACTCTGGTCAAGCCGGCATCCAGTGATTTGCTGATTGCCGCCATTCCTTTCTGCAAGCCGTCGAGCTGACTCGACAGAGCTTCAACCAACGCATCAATATTGAACGGTGCATCCTGAATGGCGGGGTCAACCTCAGCCTGCGTCGCACGTTGTTCGGTCAATCGATCGACGCCAGTCGACATTGCACGGCGAATCGAATCAAGGCCGTCTGACAGGACTCCCAGTTGCGCGATGACCTGCCCCGTTTTGTCATCTGAAGAAATGCCGCGCATCTTCACGTTCTGACGGAACGTTCGTTTTATGTCGTCCCAACGTTCTTTTTCTGCATCCGTCATGAGCCCCGTCAGCTCTTTGAACTTCAGAAGATTCGCTTCGGTGCCGGACGTCAGTGTCTGAGCATCGTTTTCATAATTTGAGACGATCAGCGTCGTCAGTTCGTCGTCATTCATCACGGAGACGACCTTCTCGGCGATGCGGTTCATGTTTCGGTACGAACCCTGCAACTTGAACGAAGGCTCCGTGCGGTAATCATCCGACTGAGCGGCCGAGCGGATGTATTCCTTATTGACCGATAGAATCACATCGCGAACCCGCATCAGCTTCTGCATGGTGCTGACGAGTTCGTTGATCTCTTCCAGCGAATAATTGCCTTCAAGTTCGATCCCGTCTCGCGGTTCGTTGTTCGCCATGGCGATGATCGCGTAGACATCCTTCTGGCTGCGGCTGGCGAGTTTGCTGAGCACCGGGTTCGACGTCAGCGAGTTTTCCAGGTAACTCATCTCAAACGCGTCGCTGGTATCACCGATAATTTCGCCCAGGTTGTAGATGTCGGCCCGGTTGGAAAGCATGTCGGGAATCTGAAACTTCTCGCCGCTTTCCGTATACGGGTTTCCGGCCATGACGACGCAGACTTTGCGGCCTCGCAGATCGTAAGTTCTCGAACGGCCTTTGTAGACGCCTTCGATTTTTCGCTGAGCGTCGCACAGCGAAATGAACTTCTGCAGGAACTCAGGATTCGTGTGCTGAATATCGTCGAGATAGATCATCACGTTGTCGCCCATTTCGAGCGCCAGATTCAGCTTCTCGACTTCTTCGCGAGCACCAGCGTTCGTCGTTTCCGTCGGATCCAGCGAGGTCACGTTGTGTCCCAGCGCTGGCCCGTTGATCTTCATGAAGATCAGCCCCAGACGGTTCGCGATGTACTCCATCAGCGTGGTCTTACCGTAACCCGGCGGAGAGACCAGCAGCAGCAGCCCCATCAGGTCCGT
>JAQBWV010000266.1 GCA_027624335.1 Planctomycetota bacterium | reverse complement strand
TTGATAACACGAAGCCACGAGTCACCCAGGCCAACTCGGTGACTTCAGCAACACAGACACGTGAACCGGCTGAGTTCATGCCGGAACCTCAGTCTCGACCTACAGCGGTTGCTTCGATTTCCGGAAAGAATGCTGCGGTGGCGGCACAGCTTCTCAGAGATGCACGTCAGCTGATCAAGGCTGGACGGCCCGACGAAGCTCGACGGCTCGCGAAACAGGCGGAAGATCTTGATGTCATTTACGAACTGTTCGCCGATCGTCCCGAGGACGTTTACGCAGTCATCGATCAGGTTCAAAGAATTCCAGCTACCAGACCAGCCGACGTTGAATTCAGTGGTCCGTCGGCGATGCCGATTGTCGATCGTGCCAGCACACGACCAGTTGCACCGGCTGCGGAATTACTCCCTGCTGTTGGTCCGTTCGAAACGGAACTACGACCGACGACGTCAATCATTTCGGAACCCGTTGTCGCCCGAACAAATCCCGAGCAGGCATCGCCAGCGCCGCGAATCGCGGATCCTTTGGAATCTCTACGCACCGAACGCCAGAAAGCAAGCGACCTGTTGAAGCTTGCTCGCAGAGATCTTGCCGCCGGACAGTTTGAAGAAGCGCAGAGTAAGGCCGAATACATCAGGAACATGGACCTCACATTCGCCGCGTTCGACGACCGACCTGAACTGCTGCTGGCCGACATCGCCGAGGCTCGTGCGTTGCAGCGAGTCAACATCGCGACGCGGGCACCAGCACCAAATCTCACGAACCCGAACGCGAATCTCACTCCGATGCAGGGCACCAGTCGACCGGCTGAACCGGTTGCTGCACCACCTTCAGAGTATTATCCCGAGGTGGTCGCGGATAACTCACCTCAACGTTTGACAGATCCAGCCATGCCGAACTTCGGTCGCGTTCAGAAACTCAATCCTTACGACGCGACTCCTGAATCACCGAGTGTTGCTGACTACAGCCCGACCGTAGGTTCCTTTGCTGGTGACAATGATCCTTACGACAACATTACGACGATTCATCCGTCAGGAGTTTCCGCACAGTCTTTGTATAACAAAGGTCTCAGTCAGCTTCGCAAGGGAGATCAGCAGGGTGCTTACCAGGCATTCCTGGAGGCATGGCAGTCCGGACAGAAGCTTGATCCTTACAAGTCGCAGCAGCTTCAGGACTACCTGCGTGAACTGGCTCCGCGACACCAGCAAACGATTCAACTTACCGGCGCAGAAATCAGCGACGAGCCTGGCTCGTCCAGCTTTGACTCTGCACGACCAATCGATGTGGCTGCTCAGCGACAGCAGTTGCAGTTCAGCCGTCTGCGTACTGAAGTTCAGAACTCTGTGTTGCGAGCGGACACACTTAAAGAAAAGCGTCCCGACGAGGCTGTTGAAATCCTCGATCGCATGATGGCCGAACTGGAGAACTCCGGCTTCGACGCCGAACAGGTAGCACCGATGGTTTCGCAGCTTCGCCGGACTCGGACATCGATCGATGGGTACATCGCGCAGCGTGCCCCGATCGTCGAACTCCAGCGACGGAATGAGGAAGTCACAGCACGGGTCAGGACCGAACGCGATACGAAGGTCCGCATTGAGCAGGAATTCGCATCGCTGGTCGACGAATACAACCAACTGTACAAGCAACGTCGCTACGCCGAAGCTCGCGTGAAGGCAAAACAGGCTCTGGAACTTGACCCGGAGAACCCAACAGCGGTGAACATGGATTTGAAGGCCATGTTCGCCAGGCGGAACCAGAGCAATGACAAACTCCGGGAAGACAAAGAAAAGAGCTTCTGGGAGCAGCTGGACGATGTCGAGCAGGGCGTAATTGTCCGCGTCGGTGACGATCATCCAATGGTCTTCGGTGATGACTGGAGTGACATTTCAAAGCGTCGTCTCGACAAGTACGGCAATGACATGCGGAAACGCAGCGATGAAGAGAAGCGAATCGAGAAGAGTCTAAGCAACAAAGTCTCGCTGCACTTCGAAGACACTCCTCTGATCGAGGTCATCCGATACATCCGCACGGCGACCGGCACCAACGTGGTAGTGGACCAGCCGGCGATCGAAGAAGAAGGCGTCTTTACAACCACCCCAGTCACGATCGATGTGGACGGGATCATGGTGCAGAGTGCCCTGAACCTTCTGCTGGAGCCGATGAATCTGGGCTACAGCATCGAAAACGAGGCACTGAAGATTACGAGCAAACTTCGACAACAGGGTCGGATGGTTGCAGCTGCCTATCCGGTCGCCGACCTGGTAGTGCCGATGCGAAGCAAGTCTCGTGAACCGGCCAACGTCTTTACGAACAACATGTTCAACCCTAACGGACAGATGTCAGTCTCTTCGAGCGGCGGAGTCCAGAACACGGGCATGTTCCAGGTGGGCTCGGGTTTGCCGAATCAGTCGCCATTCATGATGCCCAGTGGTTCCGGTATGAATTCCGAACTGAGTGGCAAGGGCCAGGAACAATTCGAGTTCGACACACTCGTTGACCTGCTGACCTCGGTCGTTGAGCCGGATTCGTGGCAGGAAGTCGGCGGAATGGGAACGATCCGTTCGAACGAAACAACTCTGTCACTGGTCATCCGTCAGACTCAGGAAGTCCACCGTGAAATCTCGGATTTGCTGGACCAGCTGCGACGACTGCAGGACCTGCAGGTCACAATCGAAGTACGACTGGTCAACGTCAGCGACAACTTCTTCGAGCGAATCGGAGTCGACTTCGACTTTGACATTCAGGATGGCATCGGTGGGCCGGACTTTGACGGTGGTGGTCAACAGGGCGGTGGTGGCGGTGGTGGTGGACAACAGGGCCAGCAGGGCTCTGGACCAGGTGTCCCGCTGCCTCCTTTCGGCACCGTGATTGGTGGCGGACAGCAGCAGCAGCAGGGTCAGCAGGGTCAGCAGGGTGGGCAGCAGGGCCAGCAGGGCCAAGCCGGAGCCACACAACAGTTCTTCACTCAGGGGCCCGGTAGAGAATTCACCGATCGAGACAGCTACCCACGCAATACCATCCTCGGTCTCGCCGCGCCCGGTGCCTTCACATCAGACCTCGACATCGCCTTCCAGCAGGGTTCGTTCGACATCGGAGTGCCTGACTTCGGTAACTTCCAGCCAAACGCGGGGCTGCAGGTTGGCCTTGCCATCCTCAGCGATATCGAAACCTTCTTCTTCATCCAGGCCGCTCAGGGCGACGAACGTTCCAACCTGCTGTTCGCTCCCAAGGTCACTCTGTTCAACGGAGATACCGCGACGATCTTCGACCAGACAATCCGACCGTTTGTGATGAGTCTGTCACCCACAGTCGGAGCATTCTCCGTCGGCTTTACACCTCAGATTGGATTTATCCCTGACGGTATCACGCTGACGGTTACTGCGGTCATCTCGGCCGACCGTCGATTCGTCAGACTGGCTCTGGCACCGTTCTTCAACAACCTGATCGACCTCCAGACATTCTCGTTCCTTGGGGGACAAGGCGGCGGTCAGCAGGGTGGTGGCCAGCAAGGTGGTGGCCAGCAGGGTGGTGGTCAGCAGGGCGGTGGTGGCGGCCAGTTCGGTGGTGGACAGGGTGGTGGTCAATTCGGCCAGGGCGGGATTGGTGGCGGGCCTCGCTCACCGGCAACGTCGCCCGGTGGACTGGGACGCTTCGGCATGCCGCTACGTGACTTATCACAGCTACCAACCGGTGGAGTGTTCGGAGTTGGTGGAATCGGTGGCGGTCAGGGTGGTGGTGGCGGTCAGGGTGGTGGACAGCAGGGTGGCGGTCAGCAGGGTGGCGGCCAGCAAGGTGGCAACACCACCGCGACGGTACAGCAGCCGATCATTGCCACGATCTCTGTCCAGACATCAGTCAGTGTTCCCGATGGCGGTACGGTTCTGCTCGGCGGCATCAAGCGATTGCGGGAAGGTCGCAACATGGCTGGTGTGCCGATCCTCAACAAAATCCCCTACATCAGTCGACTGTTCAAGAACTCGGGTGTCGGTCGAGAAACATCCAGCATCATGCTGATGGTGACGCCGCGAATCGTGATTCACGAAGAAGAACAGGAACTGCTGGGAATTCCGCTTGATTGAAATCGGCAGACTATTTCAGGGGTGCCGGGCTGTCGCGGATTGCGGGAATTCGCGGCGGCCCGGACTTTTTCTTGTGATGTTCGATGTTCGATTACTGGCCGCCGCCATCGGGAATCGGCCAGTTGAGCCCTGCGGTGAATCCGCCATCAACACGCACGACCTGGCCCGTCAGGAACGCTGCTGCGTCCGACGCCAGAAACACTGCCGCTCCCACAAGATCCTCGACTTCTCCCAGACGGTTCAGTGGCGTGTTGGTTTCTCCCCACGCACGCATCGTCGGATCCGACCAAAGCTTGTTCGTCAGGTCGGTCAGAATGAATCCCGGTGCAATCGTATTCACACGAACTCCCTGTGAGCCCAGTTCAACTGCCAGCCCTCGAGTCATCATCACCACGCCCGCCTTACTCATGGCATAGGGCAGCACGTTCTTGAGAGGTGCGTAGGTGTTGAGCGAGTCGATATTGATAATGCTCCCGACACCCTGCTCCGCCATCAATCGCCCCACCTGCTGGGCCACGAAGAACGAGCCCTTCAAGTTGATGTTCGTGACGAAGTCGTACTGTTCTTCTGAGAACTGTAACGCAGGCTGACGAATGTTGACTCCCGCGACGTTGAGCAGAACATCGATTCGCCCGAAATGACTGTGAACGTCGCCGACCATGTCTCGAATCGCGGTAACGTCCGAAACATCACAGATAAAAGTTTCGACAGCGCGACCGTCTGTCGAAATCGCAGTTGCTGCCTGCTTCAGAGACTCGCCGTCTCGACCAGTGATGACGACCTGAGCTCCCTCCTGGTGGAAGCCTGCGGCGAGCGCTCGCCCAATGCCACGACTGCCACCAGAAACCAACACGACCTTGCCCTGAACCGAGAATCTGGAACCGCTCATGCCAAATACCTTTCGTTGTGAGAATCTGCCTGGGAGCCCGTTCTCCAGAGCTCATCATTCACCCGCTGACAGAGAGAACTGTCGATTTACAACCCACGCGACCAACTGTCAGTTGTTGAGCTGCAGGTCGTAGCTGGCAGGGAAGGCATATCTTGAAAACCCGCTCGTGGTAAAAGAAGTCTTGACGACGTTCTAATGTATGCGGTCATAGAGGCAGAGAATTCAGCCTCCGCCCACCCGCATTCCTGCTGACCACCGTAGATCGACAGCCCCATGACCACTTAAGGACCGACTCTCACTGCAAAACAGCGAGGCTTGCGGCAGACGGAGTATTCGGCGCGAACGTCACAGCGGCGTTGATCCGTCTGACTTTCCGGGATCTATCGTCAGGATTCGTCCGGAATTCGGCCTTGAGCAATCGCGACCGTTGCATAGCGACTCGAGCAATCGTAGAACGCATGATTCCGGACGGTTTTCGATGTGAAGTCTGCGTCGATACCGACGTCCGGGATAAACGGTCCCGTTCTGGTCTTTGCTCATGAGTAAACGCGAACGAGCTTTCGCTGTGCTGCCAACGCTGCTGACACTCGGCAACGCGCTGTGTGGGTTTGCAGCGATTACCTACGCCGCCCGCCTTGGCATCGAGGACGTGCAGGCCGGAGATTCACACCTGCTGTACGCATCAATGTGTATCTTCGCAGGGATGGTGTTTGACGCTCTCGACGGGCGAGCCGCTCGGTGGGCGAATCAGAGCAGCGAGTTTGGCGCTCAGCTCGACAGTCTGTGCGACGTTGTGACGTTCGGTGTCGCGCCGGCGTTTCTGATGCGGCAATTCTCGCTGCAGAGTGTGCTGCATCCTCGGATCCTTTGGGTCATTGCCGGCCTGTACGTGGCGTGCGCGATTCTCCGTCTGGCGAGATTCACGATCGAAACGGACGAAGAGGATTCGCACGACTTCTTCAGCGGACTTCCATCACCAGCTGCCGCTGGCGCCGTTGCGTCGTTTCCGGTTGCTATGTACGGGCTTGGAAAACTGACGGTGCCGAGCGAAAACGTTTCCGTTTTCGCTCGTCAAATCGCAACATGGCTGGAGCCGGCATTCCTCGAGGTACTGCCACTGATCACACTGGCGGTTGCGTGTTTGATGGTATCGCGGATCCGCTACTCGCACGTGTTTAACCAGCTATTCAGTGGAAAACGCAGCCGCGCCCACGTGATTCAGGTTGTCTTTACCGGTGCGGTGATCTTCAGCGTCCGGGAGATGGCGGTGCCATTGATCTTCTGCTACTTCGCCTTCGCCTCGCCATGCCGGGCACTCTGGAAAAGTATGATGGTGCCGAAGTCACAAGAGCAGTCTTCCCAGGAAACAGTCAGACAACGGTAAGCACCGATCGTCTGAATTCTGTCTGACGGTGTCTCTTGCCATCAACGCCGTCACCCCCACGAAGGCGGGAAACCTGTGGCTCTGAGTTCCCGTCTTTGCGGGAATGACGAGATTACGAATCGGCTAAGTTGCAAAATAGATTGAGGCTCGTCATTTCATGTTTACCGGACTCGTTGAAGGACAAGGTAAAGTTTCAGGGATAGTTCCTGAGGGTGACGCCGTGCGGCTGGATATTTCAGTGCCCGCTGGAATTCGGAACGGACTTGGGATTGGCGACAGTGTCTGTATTAGCGGTTGCTGTCTGACAGTGATCGAGCTGATTGGCGAGACTGCGTCGTTTCAGGCAGGGACGGAGACGCTTTCAAAGACGAATCTGGGGCGACTTGCTGACGGCCATCCGGTGAATCTTGAACGTTCACTGCCGGTTGATGGTCGGCTGGGTGGTCACTTTGTCCAGGGGCACGTTGATGGTGTCGGAGAAGTTGTCTCTGTCGACCGCGACGGTGACTGGGTCACGATGTGGTTTAAGGTGCCGGTTGAACTCGCTCGACTGATGGTCCCGAAAGGATCGGTCACGGTCGATGGGATCAGCCTGACGGTGGTCGATGTCAAGCACGACCGATTCAGCGTCGCATTGATTCCTCACACGCTGGAAGTCACGACGCTGGGCATTCGGACTGAGGGAGAGGTTGTTAACATCGAGACGGACATCCTCGGGAAATACGTCGAGAAGCTGTTGGCCAGCCGGTCGTGATGCTGAATTCTCTAACCACGAAAGACACTAAAAACACGAAGAGCTGAGACATGATGTTTCGTGTTTTTAGTGTCTTTCGTGGTTCTCAAAATCTTAAGAACCTGAAACACCTCTTCCCATGCGCGAAGCCGTTCGACAAACCCGTTCTCATCTGATGGACCTGTTCAACGAACATGGTTTCAATCCTCGTGGGGATCTTGGTCAGAATTTTCTGATCGATATCAACATTATCGAATTCATCGTCGAAGAGGCCGAGCTGACGGCTGACGATGTTGTGCTGGAAGTCGGAGCCGGCACGGGCGGCATGACGACGTTCATGGGCGTCGCGGCCGGGCATGTGGTTTCGGTCGAGTATGACAACAACATGTACGGGCTGGCGAAAGCTCAGACGGCGAACTTCGACAACATCACGCTGATGAATATGGACGCTCTGAAGAATAAGAATCAGCTGGCTCCCGAAGTCATTGCCGAAGTTCAGAAGCAACTCGATGCGAAACCCGGTCGCAAGCTGAAGCTGGTCGCCAACCTGCCGTACAACATCGCGACGCCGATTATTTCAAACCTTGTGGCGACCGAGCTGCCGTGGGCCAGAATGGTCGCCACGATCCAGCTCGAACTGGCCGAGCGAATGGTGTCCGGGCCCGGCACTTCGAAATACGGTGCTCTCGCCGCATGGCTGCAGGCTCAGGGCAAGGTCAAGTTGATCAAGCGAATGCCGCCGACGATTTTCTGGCCGCGACCGAAGGTTGATTCCGCTGTCGTGAAGATCACTCCTCAGCCGGAAAAACGTGAGAAGATCGTCGATCGAGCCTTCTATCATGATTTTGTTCGCCGAGCATTTCAGCATCGACGCAAGCATCTGCGGAGCGTCGTGTGCGGCATGTATCGCAAGCAGACTCCCAAAGCGACGATCGACGCCTGCTTTGTTGCAGAAGGTCTGATCCCGGAAACGCGGGCGGAGGAACTGGAAGTTGCCCAGCTTGTTTCCCTGTCGAATTCGCTCAAAAACGCTATCCTGCCGCCTGAATGACCAATGTCCTGACGATGCGGGCCTCTTCAATGTGGCTTTGCGTCCGGTCATTGGTCATTTTTCTAAAACTGCGGGCAAATCGTTCGAAACCTGAAGAGCCAGTTCCACTCAGCCGGCTGTTTCACTGGTTCGCCGAAGTCTTGCTCGACTCCGTAAACGCACCACGCTTACAGGAATTTGACCATGCAGGATCGCATCGTCTGCAGCGGAATCACCTTTGACGACGTCTTGCTGGAACCGGCATTCAGCGAAATCCTTCCGTCCGACTGCAATCTCAGCACGCAGTTCACACGGCGTATCTCGCTCAATGTGCCCGTCGTCAGCAGCCCGATGGACACGGTCACGGAAAGTGACATGGCAATCGGTCTGGCCCAGGAAGGTGGTATCGGCATCATTCATAAGAATATGTCGATCGAGCAGCAGACGCGGGAAGTCGACCGCGTTAAGCGCAGCGAGAACGGCGTCATCGCCGATCCACTGACGCTGCGACCGGAGGCGACTGTCGGAGAAGCTCGCAAAATCATGGCCGAGCGGAATATCGGCGGCGTCCCGATCACTGAAGTAGACGGTCGACTTCGTGGCATTCTGACCAGTCGAGATTTGCGGTTTCTCGAAAGCGAGG
>JAQBWV010000265.1 GCA_027624335.1 Planctomycetota bacterium | reverse complement strand
CCGGTGAGCCAGAACTGGGAATGACCGCCTTCCTGTCAAAGACCGCGGCCGACTGGGCATCACTGAACACTCCATAGGTCAGTCTCCGCCTGACGAAGTCGCTGATTCGTCATAACTGGACGACTCCCTGAATTCGTCATGCCCGCGCAGGCGGGCACCCAGTTCCAGCAGTCAACGCTGCTTGCATTCACTGGTTTCCCGCCTGCGCGGGAATGACCAAGGCCGATCAACAAGTGAATCCGAAGCAACAAGCCGAGTCTCAGGTTGCACTGAAACAAACTGCTGTCGCTGGTTTGGACCCGCGACTTCGAGGGCCTAAGATGCCGACTTCCCCGCCGCATCACCTTCTGACTCTTCCCTCTGCAACCACTGAACTGAGCCCCGCGTGTCCCGGATTTTTCTATCGCTCTGCGTGGCCGGCACCTCGCTGGTGGCTATCGCGTTTTTTCTTGGACTTGGCATCGACGATCCAACCGTCAGAGATCCGACAGTTCAGCAGGGGATCTCGCGACACATGCTGCTGGGGATTGGGGGGTTGATCTTCGCCGCACTCGTTCACGCCATTGTCTTGACGTATTTCATGGGGACCGGTCGGTGGGTCGAAGAGACCTCGCGAGCCTATCAGCTTCCGGCGGAGTTCCACACGAAAAATCAGAAGATCAAGTATCAACTGATGCCGGGCATCACGGCCTGTATCCTGATGCTGGTGCTTACCGGAGCATTCGGCGGCGCAGCTGATCCAGCTTCGGCAGTCGGGTTTCATGGCTGGTTTGGCTTTACTCCATCGACGGTCCACCTCACGATCGCCGTGCTGACGGTTGTCGTCAACGTCGCCGTCAGCGTTTTCGAATTTCGATCAATCGAAGCAAACGGCGAAATCGTCGAGCAGGTCATGAACGAAGTGAATCGCATCCGCGCGGAACGCGGACTACCTGTGTAGCCAGATTCGTCACTGCACTGTTTGATTTTCGTTCCGTATTTCTTGCATGGTCACGCGGTGTTTGTCATCGAGTGACAGACGAACCATCAACTCGTCGCTGACATTCCACTTCCTCACAATCTCACAACGAACGGGAACATCCGGATGGAACGCGTTGTGAGCTTCGGCGGGCTGTTCCTGATGATGGGCCTCGCCTGGTTGATGAGCAATAATCGGCGACAAATCAACGCCCGCATCGTCGTTGGCGGGCTGGCTTTACAGTTCGGGATGGCACTGCTCGTGCTCAAGACCGGACCGGGCCGAAGTTTCTTCGAATGGCTGGGCGGCATGTTCAAGAACATGCAGGCCTTCACCGACGAAGGCACCAGGCTGGTCTTTGGTGTGAATACCGGGCCTGCTGAAATCGGTTATCCACCCCACGACACACTCATTCGAACGATCACGTTCGGGATTCTGCCAACGATCATTTTCTTCTCGTCTATGATGTCGATTTTGTATTACCTCGGCATCGTCCAGGTGGTCGTAAGAGCGATCGCGAAAGTGATGCAGACGACACTGGGAACGTCCGGCGCAGAAACTCTCTCGGCAGCGTCCAACATCTTCGTCGGGCAGACTGAAGCGCCGCTGGTCATCAAGCCGTATCTCTCAAAGATGACCGAGTCAGAGCTGATGGCGTTGATGATTGGCGGCTTTGCAACCATCGCTGGTGGAGTCCTCGCCGTTTACGTGGGGATGGGAATCAATGCCGGGCATCTCATGACCGCGTCCGTCATTTCAGCACCCGCAGCTCTGTTGATTGCCAAGATCATGGTGCCGGAACTCGGTGCTCCGGAAACAGCGGGAGGAGCAATTCCTCAGATCGAACGCACGGGAGCGAACGTCGTCGAAGCTGCTACTCTGGGAGCGACTGACGGGCTGAAACTGGCACTCAACGTCGCCGCGATGCTCATCGCGTTTACCGCCCTCGTCGCGGCGTTTGACGCGATCATCGGCTGGGCAGGTTTGATGTGCGGGCAAAGCTGGTCTTTGGGATCGTTACTCGGTTACGTGTTCTCGCCGCTGGCGTGGGCGATGGGAATTCCGAGTGTCGACATTTTTCGTGCCGGCGAATTGCTCGGCCTGAAAATGGTCGCCAACGAGTTTGTCGCTTACAGTCGGATGAGCGAATGGCAGGCAGCGGGGTCCAGCATACATCTCACTGAGCGAACTCAGATTATTCTGACCTACGCACTGGCTGGCTTCGCGAATTTCGCGTCCGTTGGAATTCAGATTGGCGGGATCGGAAGCCTGGTTCCCGAGCGTCAACAGGACATTGCAAGGATTGCGATTAAAGCCATGCTGGGTGGAACGCTGGCGTGTTTCATGACGGCGTGCATTGCGGGAGTTCTGCTTTAGAGCGAGAACGCAAGCGGCACTGATCACCACTAAAGAACGTGTCCGAAATAACTTCCCGATTTCAACGACGGCTTGAGTCGTTTTAGTCATTCCCGCGCAGGCGGGAACCCAGTGAGTTTGGCAGCGTGGTGAAAAAACGACTGGTTTCCCGCCTGCGCGGGAATGCCGTCGTTCGAAATCGAGAAGTTATTTCGGACACGTTCCTTAGCAGCAGTGACCTGCGCGTTACGCTTTTGCTTCACGCACCTAACTGGACAGCGCCACATTGGGCGATAAAAACACTGTTAATTCATTTCCTGCCAATGAGATGTGGCCCATAACATGGTAACCCGACGCGTCAGCAAGGGATTTCTCATAACCCCTTCCCTCGCTGGCGCTTCGGGTTACCATCCAGCCGAAAGTGACGCTGTCCAACTAACACCATCGATTTAGTTTGTGACTGCGGTTTCCATGCGAATCGTCTCCGCTTCATTCTTGAATGACTTTGTCAGGCACAGCCTGACCTACTACTGGACTGGAATACTGAAAATATGGCTGCGATATCGCGAGAGAAAAGTCTGAGGCAATTCGAAGCCGCTCAGAAATTGATTCCTGGCGGAGTGAACAGTCCTGCCAGGGCCTACGGGGGCGTTGGAGGAAATCCGCTCTTCATTGATCGCGGCGAAGGTGCTTACCTGTTCGATGTTGATGGAAATCAGTTGATTGACTTTGTCGGTTCGTGGGGACCTCACATTCTCGGTCATGCACATCCGACAGTGATTGCTGCTGTCGAGAAATCTCTGAAGAAGGGCACGAGCTTCGGCGCACCGACCGAAATTGAAACGGAACTGGCTCAGGTTGTCGTCGATGCTGTGCCGTCGATCGAGAAAGTTCGCATGGTCAGCTCGGGGACTGAAGCAACCATGAGTGCCATTCGAGTCGCTCGCGGATTCACTGGTCGGGATCGAATCATCAAGTTTGCGGGTTGTTATCACGGACATGCTGACAGTCTGCTCGTGCAGGCAGGCAGTGGTGCGCTGACGCTGGGAGTCCCCTCAAGTCCGGGAGTCCCCAAAGGCTGCACCGCCGACACGACCGTACTCGAATACAACAATCCGCAATTGATCAGCGACACGCTCGATCAGATCGGCAGCGAAGTCGCGGCCATCATTCTGGAGCCCGTCGTCGGCAACATGGGTTGCGTCGCTCCGGAACCGGGTTTCCTGGAAGCCTGTCGAGAAATCTGCACGAAGCACGGAGTTGTGCTCATCTTTGACGAAGTGATGACCGGCTTCCGCGTCGCTTATGGCGGTGCTCAGGAACGCTTTGGAGTCACGCCTGACATGACGACGCTTGGCAAGATCGTCGGTGGTGGCATGCCCGTCGGCGCGTACGGCGGACGAGCCGACATCATGGATACGGTTTCGCCAGTCGGGCCGGTTTATCAGGCGGGGACATTGTCAGGCAATCCTCTGGCGATGGCGTGCGGGCTGGCGACCCTGCAACTGCTGCGCGACGAAAGTCCATATGCTCGACTGGAAGTGACCACGATGCACCTGTGCGACGCGCTCAGCCGAGCGGCTCAGGCAGCCGGCATCGAGCATTCGATTGGCCAGGTCGGCAGCATGTTCACACTGTTCTTCAATCCGGAACGCGTCGTGAGTTTTACACAGTCGGCAAAGAACGACACCGCTCGATTCGCGAAATACTTCTGGGGCATGATGGATCGCGGGGTCTATCTGCCATGCAGCCAATTCGAAGCGAATTTCGTTTCGGCGGCACATTCTGAAGAGGACATCGCGCGAACAATCGCCGCGGCGACGGATGTTCTTGGATCACTTGGCTGACACCCCGACTGACGGTATCTCAGTCCTGATCTTCGAACACGGGTCGCAGCAGATTATCGACCGGTGCGTAATCGTCGGTCAGGATGAGGCCTCGTGACGTCGCCAGCAGCGAGTCCATCTGTCCGGTCGTCGTGCGTTTTCCTTCTGAGTTCGCATGTAGCGTCGCGAACGGTGGCGTGTCCCAGAAGCGACCGTTTGACGCGAGACGCAGCACGTCGATCGGGCTCATCGCGGCCACGATGACAAACGTGTCACGCACTTCGGACGGTGTCCCGTGTGCGGTGCTGAACACGTAAATGTTCGGGAACACTTCGCCCAGCGTTGCCGTGCAACTACTGAGAAATCGACCGACGCGAGTCCGCTGCGATTGTTCACGCGATGCCAGAACCGCGTCTGTGAACTTCTGACTCCCCTCGCCCGAGGCATCTGCGATCAGTCGATCGCGGAGTTCGCCAGGCATGACTCCGCGAACGGCGAACCGGTATCGGCCATCCGGATACGGCAGGACTTCGATTCCACCGTACTGCTCTGACGCAAACTGCCACTCCAGTGCGAGTCCCGGTTGCAGCATAAGCAATGGCGGGATACCCGTTGAAAACACTTCACCGACAGCTTCTTCATTATCTGCAGAAGATGAACCGGCGTTGTTACTGCTGCCGGATTCTGACGCGTACTGGCCGATGCCAGTCAGCGGCCAGGCATCGATCACGTTAATCAGATAAACGCCCGATTTCGGACTCAACAGTGCCTTGACCTTCTCGTCGAATTCAAGAGTCGTCAAATGCCAGGGCACGCTGAAATCGTTGAACGCGTCGCCGTACACGAAGTCGTAGTAGATCGGTGATTCGCCGTTTGCTGTTCGGCGTTCGTTTTCCCGCAGCCGATCATCGACAGCGTTTCGAGCGTCACCAACGAGCGTTCGAACAGCCGTCTCGCCGTCCGGAGCCAGTCCCATTTCCCGCTGAACCGCGATCTTGACTGCCGGATCCAGCTCGGCCACGTCAATACGTGACTTTGATGAAAACTCGCTTTCGATCCAGCGAGGAAAGACGAACCCGCCACCACCAATGAAGAACGTACTGACCTGCCGCGACTCTTTCATCAGCAACTCGACGACGGTTCGCCAAGCAATACTCTTGCCGGCTTCGCCGACCGAGCAAAGTTGCGAGACGTCATCGTCAGACAGAACTCGAAATGCGTTGAGCGTTTTGAAACTCGGCTCGAACGTCAGGCGATCGTTGAGAAACTGATCGCCTTCTGAACCGGGAGGCAGCGATTCCATGGACACAGAACTGAGTCCACCCCACAACGTATCGCGAGTGTCTGCCGCCAGTTCTTCGATGGCCATCCAGAATGATCCATAAGGAGCGGCATTGATGAGCTGCTCCCGCCGCTCAAGCGTCATCACGCCGCTGATACTCAGTCGTCCGGCTTCGAGATCAACTTCAGCCCAGCTCGGCAGCTTGCCGACGATGTCGCTGAGTCCATCGAACGGCTCAATCGGAACTGAAGTTCGACGCGACCAGCTGGTGGCAACCCGTTCGGTCACTTCGGCGTAAATCTGCTCATACTCGTAGTACAGTTTCGTTGGCTGCTGCGGGTTGAAATAACTGTGTACCAGTTTGTCGAGTTGCAGCTGACGCACGACCTCGTCGTCTTCCAGCGTGTCACTGACATTGATGTAGGAGTAGTTACTCTCGTCGTGGTACTCGCCGGGTTCGTCTCCTCGCAGAAACAGGTAACGACCCAGCGAGTGCAGATGGTATCCCACCTGTTCTCCGTGCTCTTTCCATCGATCCACCTTTTCCCGATCGATCGATAGTTCATCAATCACGGCTTCGATCGACGTTCGCAGTTCGTCGTCAAGACGCTTTCGCGATCCGTTCCGCAACCAGTTCCTGAACTTCTCTGTCGCCTGTTCGTCGAGTGACGCAAACGTTCCAGAGCTGGTCCGTTCCAGCAGCTTCTGCTGTGTGTGCTTATCAAGCTGCTCGCTCCACTCGCCTTCGTACCAGTCGGCCAGCCCGACGATCGTGCTGTCGCGATCCGCGTTCCAGCGACCGATCGTTTCTCCGACCTGTCCAATCATCCCGGAAGTCACCGAAGCAGCCGCCGTAGTCACGACGAGAAACTGCAGCCAGCCGCAACACACTGCCGTGCGGAACAGCAGCTGTTTCGAGGAAACCGCAACGCCCAGCAGAGCCAGCAGTCCGGCCGTGCCGCCAATAATCATGCGCGTGCCGAAGACGTCGATCAGCCAGAAGCCCGTCAGAAAAGTCCCGACGATCGAACCCAGCGCTCCCCAGGCATAAACATTTCCAACGGTGCTGCCGGTGTACTCGCTTCGGTCCAGAGCGATGCTGGCCACGACGGGAGAGATAGTTCCCAGTGCCAGAGCGGGGAGAAAGAACATTTCCGCAACGGTCAGGAACACCCACGCCGGCCAGCCGACGTCTTCCGGTCGAGTTCTGCCAGAGGCCAGATAATCCAGCCACAACACGCTCAGACTGGCCACGCTGGCGAGCAGAAACAGACGACCGAGGATTTTCTCGCGATCAAACCGGTCGGCGATCCAGCCGCCGATGAAGTTCCCAACAGTGATGCCTGCCAGGACGACTCCAATAACTGACGTCCAGGTGTAAAGCGAACTGCCCACATGTTTCGCGATCAGTCGCGAGGCCGTCAGCTCCAGCACCATCACGCAGACACTGGACACAAACACGATCGCGTTGCAGCCGATCGGTCCAAGCAGCCCGACAGGTTTCTTACGCTGCAGTGCTGAAATCTTCGGTCGAGCCGGATCGATTTTCTCGACACGATGCCACTCGGGACCAGCGGTCTCCCAGTTTTGCGGCGGATCGAGCAACGAGTATCCGCCGTCAGTTGCAGAAGCAGGACTTCCGGTCGGGTCGGATGATTTCAGATCGGCGTCGTACGGTCGAATCACCGGTGAGAGTTCACTGTCCGAACTGGAATCATCTTCGGACGGCCGCTCGGAATCGGAATTGGTCATGTGGTTGTCCAGATGTGGCATCGTTATCGCAGAATTATGCACGGCGACCGCGAACGCGCGAGCATACCAGCAACGCTTTGGCGAAGCCCGTTCAAAGCGAAACATCAGCAGACTTCGTGGCCGGTGGGAACCGGCCCCACCTTGTTGTAGGGTGTGTGAAGCGAAGCGGAACGCACCATCATCAGATCGCTGCAACCATGGCAGGTGCGTTCCGCTTCGCTTCATGTGCCCGGCGACTACTGCCAGAAAAGTGGCCTGACCAATCGGAGCCCTGACCATGAAACTATATCCAGATCACAGTGAAACCGTTGTCGGCATGACTGCAGCAATGCAGGCAGGCTCGACGACAAGTATCGAGCTTGTGGAAAGGTGCCTGTCGCGAATCGACGAGCAGGAAGCGGAACTGCACGCATGGGTCAGCGTCGACCGCTCGGATGCGATGACGGTCTCTGCCGATCGGGACCGAGAACGAACGGCTGGAAAGATCCGAGGGCCGCTGCACGGAATTCCTATCGGCATCAAGGACATCATCGACGTCGCCGGGATGGTCACCGGCGCGGGATCGCGGCTGATGTCACAGCAGCCGCCAGCCGACCGCGACGCCGAACTGGTTGCACTTCTGCGCGACAGCGGGGCAGTCATTCTCGGAAAAACAGTGACGACTCAGTTTGCCTGTTTCGATCCACCGCCAACTCGCAATCCATGGAATGTCGCGCACACGCCTGGAGGGTCATCGAGCGGCTCGGCGGCAGCTGTTGCGGCTGGAATGTGCCCCGCAGCAATCGGGTCCCAGACGGGAGGATCCATCACTCGGCCTGCTGCGTTTTGCGGAGTGTTTGGTTGCAAACCAACGTTTGGCACCGTGTCGGTGGATGGTGTGGTTCCAATCGCCAGGTCACTCGACCACCCGGGGCCGATCGCCAGAAGCGTCGAGGATCTGGCTGTTGTTCTGTCGGTTCTGCAGCGTGAGCCGAATCGCAAAGTTGAATCGACGCGCTTCGATCACGTACCGCCACGCGTTGGTCGCCTGCGAGGATTCTTTGAAGACCTCGTCGATCCCGGTTTCAAATCAGCCATTGATCGGACACTCGACACGTTGATGACTGCCGGAGTTCTTGTTTACGACATTGATGTCCCGGCGGGCTTTGGAGATTTGCTCGCCAGTCACCGACTGATCATGGCTGCCGGCGCCGCTGCATGGCATCAGAAGCGTTTCGCCGAACATCGTGACGACTACTCGCCCTGCGTTGCATCTCTCATCGAGGAAGGGCTTGCCGTATCCGCAACCGACTTCATCCAGGCTCGGAATCATCAGCAACTGATGACTGAGCGAATGGTAGCTCTGTTCGCAGGTCATCTCGACGCACTGCTCACTCCAGCAACCATCGGCCCCGCCCCGGACTCAACGACGACCGGCAATCCGTCGATGAACGCTCCGTGGAGCTACACCGGACTTCCGACCGTTTCTCTGCCCATCGCTTTGTCAGATGCCGGACTGCCTCTGGCCATCCAGCTCGCGGGACAGCGCCACACTGACAATGAGTTGCTGAGCACGGCAATCTTCTGCGAGAGAATCCTGACGACGTCATCTGGAGCATAGCGCGACAGCCGGTAATCAATCGCAGCCAGGCAGCCATCAAACAAAAAATGGCCCGA
>JAQBWV010000264.1 GCA_027624335.1 Planctomycetota bacterium | reverse complement strand
GGCGTCCATTTTCAAATTGTACATGTCCTGATGCTAATCACAGGCTGGAAGCCTTTGTCACGAGGTCCTCGTAACAGATTTGCCAGCAATTCCCGCTGGTCCTCGTTGAGTCCATTTTTTTGGCGCAGATTGAGAAAAGTGGAAACGGTTTGCAAGTGAGATTGGTCCTGGCGGATCAATTTGATCGAATAGCAGTACGACAGTTCGCAAAAATCGGTGATGGAATGGAACGGTAAAACTATTGGCCGTCCACGAGTTATCTTACGGCGTCAGGCCCTGATTCACGGGCCGATGGCCCGGCAACGACGTGCGGGTGACGTGAACAATGCATTCCCCTGAGTGCCCGAAAGGCGAGGCGACGCTGCCGGCGGGAGCAAAATGCGCGGAAGACGCCTCCCGCCGACCACAGTGTTTTAGGATGTTCTCGATCACCTCGAGTGGACGTCATCGAGAACATCCTGCACGGGCACCAGAGCGCAGCGATGGTCAGTGGTCTCTGGCGTTCCGCCGCAGACCGAGCGCCGCCGACCAGTGGCAGCAGTCGTTCGGACAGCGAGACGAAGAGAAGTTGAGATCATTAAAACATTCCCTCATGGAACCTGATGGTAGACTGCCGGGCGTCTCTGCTATCATTCTCTATGAGCGAGGGACCACAGCGTAGGAGAAGTTCGATGCTCGTCCAGCCACATGGTTTGTCCCGTCGTCAGTTCCTCGGCACCTCAGCCGCCGGCATCGGTGCGGTGACGCTTTCTTGGCGTGGCCGCGCTGCATCTGCCGCGGCAGCCGCACAGAAACCGGTCCGGTTTGGCGTGGTGTCCGACGTGCACAAGGATGTCATGCACGACGCGGACGAGCGGCTGACGGTCTTTGTCAAAGAGATGCAGAAAGAGCGTCCGGACTTCGTGATTCAGATGGGTGACTTTTATGTTTCGATCCCGGTCATTGAAGCTCTCCGGGATTAATCATCGCGGCGTTCCGGATCAACTTGCCCGTCGGCCCGGAAAACTTTGAAAATTCCCTGCACGGATTCCCGGAACATCGCCACAGATCAGGTAGAGCCCACCGGGAGTCCGCAGCGTTGCGGAATTCACAGGGTGGACCTTTCACGTTCTTTAGGAATGAGGATTACCATGATTCGCACTGCTTTCTTCACTTGCCTGACGGTTGTTTCGCTGTGTTTGACATCGGCGTCCGTGCAGGCTCACGAAAACCCGGTCGAGGCCGCTGCACGCTGTATGGAACGCGTTGAACATCTGGTGAATCGCTGCGAAAACGCCGCCTCGGAAGAGACGCAGCAATGCGTGCATGAGATTCGACGTCTGAAAGCCGACGGACAGTACGAGACTGCGATTCAGGTGGCTCGCGAGTGTGTTTCCAGTTCCCGCCGACGAACTCGGATTTGCATTGGCGAAGTTCGCGAAATCTGCACGCGGTGCGTTGACTATCTCCTGCAGTTTGGAGCCGAAGAACTGGCTGCTCGTGTCCGTTCCCATTGCCGAGCAGCGGTCGACCAGCTGGAAACGATCCAGCAGCGAGTGGAAAACGCGATTCAGGAAGCTTTGAACTGCTGACCGGTGTAGAATGCGGTCAGTACACCGTGACTTCGAGAAGGTTCCGATTCCAAAGGTTTGCGAATGGAAACTGGTGAGCACACCAGAATTCGGTTGCTCCGCGACGACCTGACTGAGCACTCAGCGACAGTTCATTCGCCGCACCAACGGACTGACGCTGAACGCGACAGTCTGCTGGTGCGGCGTCTGCTTGCGCGCGATGAATCCGCGTGGCGTGAGTTTGTGTCGCAGTATCGAGGGCTGCTGATCAGTCGCATCCACGCTGCGGCATCGGAACTGAGCTGCGGAATTCCGTCTGATGACAGCGTCGAAGAAATCTGCGCGGACGTCTTTACAATGCTGGTGTCGCGGGAGATGGAATCCCTCCGCCAGTTTTCCGGACGCAGTCGGCTGTCGACATGGTTGTCTGTCATCGTGCGACGCACGGCATTGCGGGCTCTGACTCAAGCCCGGCGGCGGCCTCCTCAGCCAGACACAGGGGAGCTTGATATGATTCCTCAATCCGACGGATCGGCCGCAGCGTCGCTGGGAAGTTCGCAGGATCGAATTCGAGACGGAATGCGACAATTGTCACCGGACGACCGTAATCTTCTAACAATGTTTTACGAAAATCAGCAATCCTACGAACAGATCGCGTCCGCCTTTCAGATCAGCGTCAACGCCGTTGGGCCTAAGCTGGATCGGGCTCGCAAGCGGCTGCAGAGAATTCTGGAATCGGCATCGGATTCATGACCTCTGCCCTTCGCTTGTCACTCAACTCAATTCTTTTGATGTTCTGAACCATGTCAACTATACCTCAACCACGACTACGAACACTGCTTCGGCTGCTGCGCGGAGAACTGACGCCGCAGCAGGGGATGGCAGTGCGTGAACAACTGGCCGCCGACCTGACCTCCGCGCGTCGTTTTGCGAAACTGATGAACGTGACCCAGAACGCGACCACGGGAGCGGTCGTATTCGCTCATTTTGACGATATTTCAACCGATGATGTCGCAGCGTTTGTTGACGGCACTTTGTCAGAGAGCGAAGAAGTTGAATTCGAAGAGCAGTGCTGGCTGCAAGAATCCCTGCTGCGGGAAGTTTTTGCTAACTGGAACTCGACAGGCGTGGTTTCTGAAGATGCCGCCACAGCCATCACCGAGAATCGGATGCTGCAGCTCGCGCTGGCCTCGGTAAGGCATACGGACGCTGCCGAAGAACGGAGCGAATTCTCGCTGCCTGAATCACAACCACTTTTACGCGTCACTGGCCGGCTTTTGAAACAGTCCCGAAGAGTCTCTGGCCGCGCCGCTGTGGCGACGGCAGCCGTGCTGGCAATCATTGCTTTTGCGGCCATCATGCTGCGGGAACGACTGCCGAATCCAGACGATCTTGTGTCTGATCCGTCAGACAATAATTTGCCGGGTCTCAATCCGGATCGGGAATCGATCGTTCGGGATGCGGCAGATCCGGGATTAAACAACCGAACACCGAAAGGCCCTGATCTCTTCGCCCCGAACGACCCGCTGGTTCCGCCTGATCCCGGAAATTCCGGAGAGAAAATGGTGAATGTGCCGGATGCGAATCCCGGGATCACGCCAGTTGATCCCCCGCAGCCGATCATGGTTCCCGATCCCGACAGTCCGCAGCGAATTCCGTCAGCGTTGGCCGAACTGATAGAAACATGGAACGACGAAAGTGGCATCGTCGTGGTGCGGTCGCCATCCACAGGAATCTGGTGCGGCGTCAGAAGTGCAGCCGCAGAAGCAATTCGCACAACATCCGGTACGGCAACGGTGATGACTCTGCAAAACAGTCGCGCGGAACTCAGCGTAGTCGGAGCGGGGCAAATCATTCTGGACGGAGAATCCAGCGTCGAGATTCTCGCGGCGGACCGCGTTATGGCACCTGCGACCGATGCGAACGATTCAAAGTTGCCGACGTCAGCAGAATCCGGAGAGCTTGTACAATTGAACTATGGACGTGTCGTTTTCAACCAACTTCTCTCGGGTAAGAGCCTCGCCATTCGCATTGCGGACGTCGCATACTCAATGGTAGCCACGGATGAAAACACAAGCATCGGGATCGACTGGACTGGCGAGTTTCCAGTGTTCGCCGTATTTCGCGGTGAGGCAACAATCGACGAACATCGGCTGACGCGACGCACCTGGGCACGGGCGGATTCTGTACGCGGGCTGACGGAGTTCCGTGACATTCCGGATGATGCAGATTGGACTCGGAAACGAGGCACGAAAAATAAATTAACTCGAAGTGTTGCCATGTCTGTAAATAAATCAGACTCAGCCGTTATGGCGGTGGCTGATCTGACGGCGGACACTAACCCGATGATCGCCTTCCATGCGACTCAGGTGTTATTGCAATGTTCGGGAACTGTCGAACTTCCTGTCTCGGCGGAAGCCATTCGTGCCGCTGCATATTCATCAGTGGAATCGGTGCGTCATTTTTTGGTGTACTGGATGTTGCTGAAACTGAAGCACGACCGGGGTCGCGATCCGCAATTATCAGATTCGCTGCTTCAGCCGATTGGCTTTGAAATCGATCAGCAGGAGATTCTGAAAGCATGGTTCCTCGCTGCCAGCACTGATCAGAGTCCGACTCAGCAGCAGCTTTCAGAACTGCAGACCGCGTTACGGAACACGGGGCCGGTCTTTGGACGCGAGTGCGCTAAGTACTTCCTGCAGGCCATCCTGAGTGATCCATTGACAGAATATGATCCCGCCGCACCGAATAATCGCACGGCCCTCAACAGCATCACGCAAAAGATGCGGGCATGGCAACAGAAAAATCTACCGTGATCTTTTTCACGCATCGGAAGTGGCAAATCTGCACTTTGGACTCAGACGTTATGGCATTCAAGAAATCGTTCCGAAAGTGATTTTTAAGAATGAGCTGAGCAGCTGGTAACAGTTTAGTGTCACGCCTGTGGGCGGGGTCTTTGGGCAGTCAGCGAACCCTACAGGCATAGGGATTCGATCTTTTCTGTCGGAGTGGGCATCGTGGTCTGCTGGTGTGTCGCGCAGCGGCGAATCGCAGCGGAGCATGGCGAGGGCTCGCTGGTGATGCGAGGGAATGGGCTTTGGAGCGGGAGCAGGGGCGACCGTACAATCTCGGACGCGGTGAATCGCGGCACCGACATCGAACGAGGCCGTAGGATCATGGGCGTAGGCGGATCACTCGTTCGTCCGTTTTCGTTGTTCAACTGTCATCGTACGAGTTGCCTCAGAACTCGACCTAGGGCTTAGTGAAGAGGCGATAATCGATGTCGTTCGGACGGTGACCGTGACGTTTCGCGGTCTCGGCTACAGTCATCAGGCAAGCCATTCGAATGGCTCCCGCTTCGCTGCGATGACCGAACGTAATCTTGCGAACAACCACCAGCCGCCGCTGCGCACGCTCGGCCATGTTGTTCGTGGGAGGCACACGAGGATGATCCAGAAAGACACGCCACTCGTGCTGATGCTTCAACATTCGCTTCTGCAATTTGAGGGCTTTTTCGTGACTGACACGAAAGACGATCAATTGCTGCAGGCGTTTGCCCAGCCAGATCTCTTCGATGATCTGCTGAGCATGGGAAACGGTTCCTGATATCACCAGCGGCGATGCTTGACAGGTCAGTGACCTGAGCATCTTCTTTCAAGAATAACGCTGCACCGGGATAGCCGTCCCGGTGCAGCAGCGGCTTGCAGATCGATGGTTCCTTGGTCTTTGAGACCGTGGGTCAGCGAGATCGCAAGCCGTTTCATTTCAAACCCGAACCGTCGCATGAGCCGCAGTTTCTGCGAGCTCGAATATTCGGAAGGAGGAAAAATCACTACTTCGGAAGACCCCTTTTCAACGTGCATTGGTATCGATGTTTCCAAAGAAAAAATCGATATCGATGAATTCAAGGGGACGGCCACGAAAACAATCGGCAATAACAAAAATGAGATCTGTCGATGGATCAAATCCCTCAAGGAAACCAGTCATACCATCGTGGTCATGGAGGCGACTGGCGACTTCGAATCGTTGCTCGTCAAACTGCGGCATGAACACAAGATTGCACTCGCCGTTGTCAACCGGCGTCAGGTGCAATTGACCTGCTATGCTGCGCGGTCCGCAATTGAGACTAACCGTGTGTTCCGCTCGGAAAATTGCACGGTGCCGCGAATTGCACGGCGGCATACACCTGTGAAAGGAGGCGAAATGCGGAAACCGATTCCTCGGCCAGTCTTTCGGGTTTCACTTCACCCCGGAACGGTGGTGCGATGGGAGCGGCGGCGGGAAGATGGAAACGGACTTCAGGGTCGTCGGAAGTTCGATCTCGGTGCGAAAGCTTTTGCGGCAGTTCCTTAAGAGATCTAGCCAACTCTCCGGGCTGCACGACCATATCAGGTGCATGGCATCAGAATCTTGCATCGTTGATCAAATGGATGGTGCCTGTGCCCCAGTTCCCTCAACGGAATGCTGTGACCCCGTGCTCTGCTCGCAAAGATATCCCGGAATTCAACCATTACTGCAACTTCGATCGCAGACACTCCGCCATCGGATACCGAACTCCGGCTCAATTCAAAAAAAACTTAACGTCCGCAAGAAACAAGAGAATCACCTATCCCTGAAAGTGTCTGCACCGCACATCTCGGAGCTTGCCGGAGTGATCTTGACGCACTTGACTGACCCTAGTATAGACGAACGCGTATGCCATTAGAATTCCCGGAGTTTCGACGGAAAATTTACTCATGGGCAACACAGTCTCAAGAAAATCACGTGCCTTTTCGTTGCGTTTTCGGCTCGTAGCCTCTAGCTGTATATTTATGATTGCTCTGGGGACTATGGAACTTGTCGCCCGATGCTTTCTCTCCGATCAAGGCAATCAGCGTTTCCAGCAGATCAATCAAATTGTCGTCTTTCTGGGGACGAAGCAGGACGATCTGATGCTGAACTTCGACTCGCAGAGGTTCTGGAAGCTGAAGCCCAACATCGAAATTCATGATGCTGAAAACACGTTCTGGCAGGGAACGGTTTCCAATTCGCGCGGATTTCGCTGTCCGGAATTTGCGATTCCTAAGTCCCAAGGCGTGCTGCGTATCGTTTGTTTCGGCGACAGCAGTACGTTCGGAATCGGCGCACCTATGGAGGACACCTGGCCGTCTGTGTTGCAGAACATGCTCGACCAAGCGACACCTCTGGAATTCGATCGACAGGAGCAGCGTTTCGAAGTCATCAATGCAGGAGTGCCTGGATACACGTCGTATCAGGGATTGCAGCACATGCGTCAGGAACTGGATCGCCTTCAGCCTGATTTGGTCATGGCGTCCTACGCCAACAACGACTTCTGGCATTGGGATCAGCAGACAGATGCTCAGCACGCCGCCGATTTTTCTGAAACGGGCCTTGCGTCGCTGTTGCGGACGAGTCGCGTGGCTCAGTTGATGGACCTCGCGCTGATTCGTTTGCGTCGTACTGCTCACGATACGAATCAGACGGCTTCTCCCAATCAACACTGGGCTAAGGCCGCGACATTCAGTTATTTTGATCCCGTGAACGAGTGGACTCGCCGAGTTCCCCTAGAGTCGTTTCGTGAAAATCTCAGTCAGATGGTGGATCTGTGCGCCGCGCGTCGAGTGCCCCTAATTATGATGAAATGGCCAGATCAGCCACAGGCCGCCGGTCTTTGGAGTCCTCGGATTGCCTATCAGGAAGTCATCGACCAAATCGCAATCGATCGTGGACTGCACGTAGCGGATGTTGTCAAACTGTTTCAGGAAAACCGTTCCTGGTCCGTGGGAACGTACGTGCCCAACGATATCGTTCACGTCAATCGTGACGGAAATACTCTGGCAGCCGATGCGGCCCATCAGGCGATTTGTAGCGCACTTTCCGAATCCCATCTGCTGACAAATTGAGATTTGGTGAGCCGAAAGTAGAATGAGGTCAGGCTCTGGTAGCAAAGAAAAGGCGACAGTTTTTTCAGGAAAAAATTGAGTTCTGAAAAATAGTCGCTGACCCCTTGTACGTCAGTCTACCGGCCGTTTCGCAAATCTCAAAACGCCTCGTCGTAAAGTGCGACTACCTGCTGTAGCGTGGGGACGACGGGGTTATTTTGCGGGCTGCCGGATGCTAAGGCGTCGACTGCCATTTTGCTTTTGACGGCCTCAAACTTCACCCGCAGGACACCAGGGCAGTCCCCCAATCGCGGGACTTCGAGACGGGCATTCAACTCGGCCAATCCGGCGACTAGCTTTTCCCCAGCTATGGCATTGCTATCTGCGTTAGTCGCGAACTGCATGACGCGGGCGACCTTGGCGTAGCGGTCCAGCCCGCCCAGTAGAGAGAAACGTGTGACAGCAGGCAACAGGACGGCATTGGAAAGCCCGTGCGGGACATGAAACATCGCGCCGATCGGCCGGCTCATCCCATGCACGAGGGCGACGCTGCTATTGGCGAAAGCCATGCCGCCGAGGGTAGCTGCTAGCATCATCCCCTCACGTGCGGCAGGGTTGTGCGGCTCATGCCAAGCCTTTTCAAGATGTTCGGTGACCAGCCGGATGCACTGAAGCGCGAGCGGGTCGGTGAGTGGAGTCGCTTTGCGCGAAACGTAGGCCTCGATGCCATGAGTGAGCGTGTCCACCCCAACGTACGCCGTGAGCGCGGGAGGCATGGAGAATGTTAACTCGTAATCCACGAGAGCCACAGTTGGCAGCAGATACCGGTCGAGCATCATCATCTTGACATCACGCATGGTATCGGTAATGACGGCGACTTTGGTAACTTCGCTTCCCGTGCCAGCCGTCGTGGGAATCACGATTAGCGGCACGCCTGGACGTTCGACGCGGTGGTAGCCTTGGAAGCGACTTAGCGGCTCGCCATTTGTGGCGAGAATCGCAATGGACTTGGCGGCATCCATCGGACTACCGCCGCCCAGTGCCACGATGGTCTCGCACTTCTCTTCCGCGAAAATCCGCGCGCCATCTCGGACGTTAACATCCGTAGGGTCAGCCTGCACCCCGCTGAAAGTTGCGACATGTAGCTCGGCAGCGAGCATCTCCGACTGGAAGCGGGCGGCCAGACCAGAGGAGACCATAAAGTCATCGGTGACCAGCAGCACGCGCCGCGTTCCCAGTCGGGTTAGCTGCGGTACGAGTTCTTTGGAGGCGCTGGCACCGGTGATAATGATGGCGGGGATGTTGAACTGTGCGGTCATAGAATTGTCTTGGTTTACCAGCCTTGCGAGCGAACGTAGTTTTTGTCCCAGCGCGACAGAACGCATTTTTGACGGGTGTAGAACAT
>JAQBWV010000263.1 GCA_027624335.1 Planctomycetota bacterium | reverse complement strand
ATTTGCTCCCCGGGCTTCTGTGTTCGTGGATGCGTCGCGTGTCGTGGTGGCGGATTCGTTTGGTGGACGATTCGCCGTCGTCGACTGTGCAACTGGATTGATCACTGCGTCTCATGAATTGCCAGTACACAACATTCGAGACATGACGGTCGGCGGCGATGGCCGTCTGTATGTCACCTGTCAGCGACTTAATCCAAAAGGCTATACCAGCAGCGAGGACATCCATTGGGGGATTCTTATCGAGAATGAAATTCTTGCTGTTCCTGTCAGATCAGTACTTGCCGCCAATGGTCAGCTTGCCGCGAATGTGGAACGCATCGCACTTGGTGGACCCGGCAATGGTGCTGGGGATCCGGAGGCGGTGCTGGTCACTCCCGACCGACTGCTCGTAACGCTGGCCGGCACGGACGAACTGGCGGTCATCGACCGTGTCGGAGTGCGAGAGACTCGAATTCCGAGCGGAAGTAGACCTGTGGCGATGACTCGCGATCCGATGTCGAATCGGGTGTTCGTCGTGAATTCGCTGTCCGATTCGGTGTCAGTGATTGATCTGTCGAGCAATCCGAAGAACAAGTCGATCAGTCTGGGACCTGTTCCCGAGACCGGGCCTGTCGAACGGGGCGAACTTGCCTTCTTCAATGCGAAGTTGTCACTCGAAGGCTGGATGAGCTGTCAGAGTTGCCACACAGACGGGCATACCAACAACGGGTTGGCGGACACGCTTGGAGATGGTGACTTCGGTGCGGCGAAACGAGTACCGACTTTACGCGGAGTCTGGTCGACCGGACCGTGGGGATGGAACGGTTCTCAACACCAGTTGCATGGTCAGATTCAGAATTCTCTGTCTTCAACCATGCACCACGGAGTCGTCGCTGACGCCCTGGTCACCGATCTGACCACCTACGTGTCAAAGCTTGAGCGAGTTCCGTCGGTCATCGTTGCCCGAGACGAGGAACCTCATCCGTCAGTTGGCTACAAAGCCAGGGAAGTTTTCGAGTCCGCAGGATGTTCGGTCTGTCACAATGGATTTACGAGCTACACAACGAACGACAGTTTTGACGTTGGTCTGCGCGACGTGCAGGGGAATTTCAACTTCAATCCACCATCGTTAAGCGGAGTCAGTCAACGCGACCGTTTCTTCCATGATGGCCGGGCCGGATCGCTGGAAGAAGTGCTGATTCGGTTCAAACATCCTGGCGAAACGGAACTAACTGATTCCGAACGTGACGTGCTTATCAGTTTCCTGCGAGCGCTGTAGGTCGGTGTCGCGACAGGTTGATGACAGCGCATCAAAAGCCCGTCGTGCCGCTGAACTCGCGAGTTGCAGCACGACGGAGGAATTTGCAATCGCGCAATCACACCGGGAGTTTAGTAGCGGTAGTGTTCTGGCTTGTACGGGCCATCAACCGGGACTCCGATGTACTTCGCCTGTTTGGCGGTCAGTCTGGTCAGTTTGACGCCGAGTTTTTCCAGGTGCAGCCGGGCGACTTCTTCGTCGAGCCGTTTCGGCAACATGTGGACGGCGATGGTGAAGTGGTCTTCTGAGAAGCCCAGCGAAGCCGGATTCCACAGCGCCATCTGAGCAATGGTCTGGTTCGTGAAACTGTTGCTCATCACGAACGACGGGTGGCCTGTCGCACAGCCGAGGTTCACCAGGCGGCCTTCGGCAAGAACGATGATCGCTTTGCCGTCCGGGTAGACAAACTTGTCGACCGGTCCACCTTCCATGTTGTCGGTCTTGATCATGACCTTTTCGATGTCGGCGCGATCATTCAGGTAGGCAACATTGATCTCGTCATCGAAGTGGCCGATGTTGCAGACAATGGCGTTGTTTTTCATCTCGTCGAGGTGTTCTCCCCGAATAATGTCTGTGTTGCCGGTTGTTGTGACGAAGATGTCTCCCAGATTCGCGACGTCTTCGAGAGTCGTCACCTGAAAACCTTCCATCGCCGCCTGCAGAGCGTTGATCGGATCGATTTCCGTGATGATGACTCGGGCTCCCAGGCCTTTCATCGCTGCGGCACAGCCTTTACCGACATCACCGTAGCCACAGACAACGACAACCTTCCCGGCGACCATGATATCGGTCGCTCGTTTGATGCCGTCGGCGAGTGACTCGCGGCAGCCGTACAGGTTGTCGAATTTGCTTTTTGTCACGGAATCGTTGACGTTGATCGCGGGGATTGGCAGCTTGCCTTCTTCGTGAAGCTGGACGAGTCGCAGCACTCCGGTTGTCGTTTCTTCCGAGATGCCCCTGATACCGTCTGCCAGTTCGGGGAACCTGTTGATGATCATTCCGGTCAGATCGCCGCCGTCGTCCAGAATCATGTTGAGTGGCTGTCCGTCCGGCCAGAACAGCGTCTGTTCGATGCACCAGTCAAACTCTTCGGCACTTTCGCCCTTCCACGCGAAGACGGCGACACCCGTGGCGGCGATCGCTGCGGCTGCATGGTCCTGCGTCGAGAAAATGTTGCAGCTCGACCAGCGCACCTCTGCACCCAGCGCCGTCAACGTTTCGATCAGAACGGCAGTCTGAATGGTCATGTGGAGACAGCCGGCGATTCTCGCGCCCTTGAGGGGCTGGCTGTCGCCGTACTTTTCTCGAAGGGACATCAGACCGGGCATTTCCTTTTCGGCCAGTTCGATTTCTTTTCGACCGAATACGGCGAGGTTGATGTCTTTAACTTTGTAGGCAATGGCTTCAGCTGGTGCGGTCGACATGGTCGTCTCCTGTAGAGGTTTTCTGTTCCGTCCGTTGAGCAGTATCGTTGGCAGTTGTCAGAGTTTTCGGGTGCCCGGCTCTCGTCGCTTCACAAGGCACTTGTGAGGAAACAGCATCCAGTCAGTGGTGGTTAGATGGAGCGGCAATTTCGTCGGGATTGTAGAACTTCCGACTGAAATGTCCCTTGATTCTGAGTGAAAACCGAGACGATAGGGAACAATCATCAGCTCGGCAAGGTGGCCCACGCAACCGGATAGCAGGATTCCCGGCTGGATCGTTGGCTACGTGCCGAGGCTCGTTGAAATTGCGGTCAGCCACCCGTAGCATGGCCCGCTCGTAAATCGAAGTCTTGAAGAAGGATTCAACGCAGCGGTCACCTCGACGTCTCGCCTGTGCCTTTGCGAGTCCTCAGCCCTCTGAATCGTGACACATGAGTCTTTAGAGATACTGGCCGAGGTGATGAGTGAGTCGTTTGTTGCCGATACCGCTTTCCGTAAGGCTCGGCTTGGCAAAGGTCCGTTCGCGACCACATGACGTATAGATAAATCGGCGCACGTAAGGAGTAGCAACATGAGTGAAGCCATCGAGAGTGTTCTGCAGGAAAATCGCACGTTTCCGCCGTCACCGGAGTTTTCCGCCGCCGCCCACATCAGCTCGGAAGAGCAGTATCAGGAAATGTGGAACCGGGCGAAGGACGACCCTGCCGGTTTCTGGGGCGATCTGGCTCGCGAGAATCTCGACTGGTTTCAGGACTTCGACAAGACTCTCGAAGGCGACATGCCGGATACGAAGTGGTTTGTCGGAGGCAGGACCAACGCCTGCTACAACTGTGTTGATCGTCACCTGACCACGTGGCGAAAGAACAAGGCGGCGATTATCTGGGAAGGGGAACCCGGAGATCAGCGAGTTCTGACTTATCAGGATCTGCATCGCGAAGTCTCGAAGTTTGCGAACTGCCTGAAACAACTCGGAGTCGAAACCGGCGATCGGGTCACGCTGTACATGCCGATGATTCCGGAGCTCGCCATTGCCATGCTGGCCTGCGCCAGAATCGGAGCGACGCACTCGATTATCTTCGGTGGTTTCAGTGCTGACGCCGTCGCAGACCGAAACAACGATGCGCAGGCGAAACTTGTCGTCACTGCCGACGGCGGCTGGCGTCGCGGAAAGGAAGTGCCGCTCAAAGTGGCCGTGGACGACAGTCTGGAGAAGTCGCCATCCGTCGAGAAAGTTGTCGTTGTCCGCAGAACCGGTGGCGATGTCACGATGGTGCCTGATCGGGACTACTGGTGGCATGATCTGATGGACGATGCCTCGGCTGAGTGTGAAGCTGAAGAACTCGACTCAGAGCATCCGCTGTTCATTCTTTACACGTCAGGTTCCACCGGAAAACCAAAGGGCGTTCTGCACACGACGGCCGGGTATCTGCTCGGCACAACGATGACGTCGCGCTGGGTGTTCGATCTCAAGGACGAAGATACTTACTGGTGTACTGCCGACATTGGCTGGGTTACCGGTCACAGCTACATCGTCTATGGACCCCTGTCGAACGGGGCCACGACGGTGATGTACGAAGGCGGACCAAACTGGCCGGACGAAGGCCGCTTCTGGCAGATGGTCGAAAAGTATCGAGTCAACATCTTCTACACCGCCCCGACAGCGATTCGAGCCTTCATCAAGTGGGGCGATGAATGGCCGAACAAATACGATCTGTCGAGCCTGCGTCTCCTCGGAACAGTCGGTGAGCCGATCAATCCGGAAGCGTGGATGTGGTATCACCGGACAATTGGCGGAGAACGATGCCCGATCGTCGATACCTGGTGGCAGACGGAAACTGGAGGCATCATGCTCAGTCCGTTGCCAGGGGTGACGGCAACAAAACCGGGCAGCTGCACAAAGCCGTTGCCCGGAGTTGTGCCCGATATTCAATCCGAAACGGGCGAGAGCCTTGGTGCGAACCAGGGAGGACTACTGGTTCTGACGCAACCGTGGCCTCACATGCTGCGGACTCTTTACGGCGATCATCAGCGGTACGTTGATGTCTACTTCAGCAAGATTAAAGGTCGTTACTTTGCAGGCGACGGCGCACGACGTGACGAGGATGGTTACTACTGGATCATGGGTCGAGTCGACGACGTCTTGAATGTTTCGGGACATCGGCTCAGCACAATGGAAGTGGAATCAGCGCTCGTGTCTCATAGTGCAGTTGCTGAAGCTGCTGTCGTCGGGTTTCCTCATGATCTGAAGGGCGAAGGCATTTTCTGCTTCGTAACGCTGAAGGCGTCGTCCGGTGATGAAGACCTGAAGAAAGAGCTGACCGCTCACGTCCGAAAGCAAATCGGTGCCATCGCGACTCCGGATGAGATTCGGTTCACCAATGCTCTGCCGAAGACCCGCAGCGGCAAGATCATGAGGCGTCTGCTGCGGGATATCGCAGCCGGACGGGAATCTGCTGGTGACACAACGACACTCGAAGACCTGAGCGTTCTGGCGAAACTTCGCGAATCCGACGATTGATCAGAACAGCTGGATTCCGTCGCCGCCAAGGAATTCTGAAAACTAGACCTCTCTAACGGACAGCCCGACGGTTTCGCGGTCGGGCTGTAGCCGTTTCCACGTAATTTCGAGTGCTCGATCATCCTGTGTGATCCTGGCGGAATTGAGCGAGAAGCCAGCGGGCTTGCTGACAGGCAGTCCCGGATTACGACATGACGATCACCCGTGAGGAAAGTTCGTGGTAGAGTCCCTTAATATTCTTATGGTGGCAGCTGAAAACGATGCACTCGTTGGCGCAAAGGTGGGCGGCGTTGGTGACGTCGTTCGAGATGTTCCGTACGCTCTGGTGGAATTGCCCGAATACCAGGGGGCGGTCTCTGTCGTTTGCCCTTCTTACGGATACCTGCACAAAGCTGCGACAGCGAGTCTGGGTGTCGTTGAGTTTTCATTCGCCGGTGAGCAGCTGACGGCTGAACTGTTTGAGGTGCCGGGGAAACGACCTAATACCGGAGTTCGGCAACTGGTGCTGCACCAGGATGCGTTTGAGACCGTTGATGCAGCGTCCGGTCGAAAACTCATTTACGTCGATGATGCTGCCGACACTCCGTTCGAAAACGATGCCACAAAGTTTGCGTGTTTCAATGCAGCAGTCGCTCAAGGGATCCTGCGGGGACTCTTCGGCCAGGTTGACGTCGTCCACCTTCACGACTGGCACGCCGGTTTCTACTTACTTCTTCGCGAGTTTGATCCTTCACTGAGCGACCTGCGCAGCAAACGGACTGTCTTTACAATTCACAATCTGGCGCTGCAGGGGATTAGACCACTGCAAGGACACGACTCATCACTTGAATCGTGGTTCCCGACACTGGCTTACGATCCAGCAATCGTTTGCGACCCGGAGTACCGCGACTGCCTGAATCCGATGGCGATTGGAGTGCGTCTTGCTGACAAGGTTCATGTCGTGTCACCGGGCTACGTTTCGGAAGTCTGCCAGCCGAGCAGGCCGCAACGAAATGACCCACACTGCATCTTCTTTGGCGGAGAAGGTCTCGAAAGTGATCTGCAGAATGCGAAGAACGAAGGTCGCCTTATCGGGATTCTCAACGGCTGTGAGTACGCGACAGCGTTGCCGTCGCTTCCGGCTCGTGATCAGGATTCATGGCAGAATCTGTTGAGAGGACTGATTGTCGAGGTAAGTCAGTGGTACCAGCGATCACAGACATTTCCACATTGGCTGACAATACGTCGCCTCACGGACTGGCTTGATTCCGATCGTCCTCGACCGATGGTTGTCATGACGAGCGTGACTCGGGTGGTTGACCAGAAGGTTCGCCTGATGCGGACACCTGAAGACTCGCCGCCGCTTGATCGGATTCTCGAAGAGTCATCGGATGACGTGGTTTACCTGCTCGCTGGCAACGGCGATGCTGGCTACGAAAACTTTCTTCATGATCTTGCGCGTCGACATTCGAACTTCGTTTTCCTGAATGGCTACAGTCAACCTGGGGCAGACTTGCTTTACGCGACGGGCGACCTGTTTCTGATGCCGAGTGCCTTTGAACCGTGCGGGATCTCTCAAATGCTTGCGATGCGTGACGGCCAGCCATGTGTCGTACATTCGATCGGCGGTTTGAAAGACACCGTTCGAGATGGGGAGACCGGGTTCGCATTCACAGGTTCTTCGCAGGGCGAACTCGGCAACGGCTTCGTCGAGGCGACTCGACGAGCCGTGGAACTTAAGCGCCGATCCGACGTCGAGTTTCAGAAGATCAGATCAGCAGCATTCCATGCGCGGTTTTTGTGGTCGGACTCGGTCCGCCGCTACCTCTCAGAACTCTACGCAAACTGAGCGGCAAGAAGTCAGGCAAGTTCGGTTTGAAGTCATCAGGGTTCGCTCGTCGGTGAATGAACTTCCGACTGTTACCAAACAAAAACCGCCAGAGACGATCAGTATCGTCCCCGGCGGTATTGAATTTTGCCGGCAAGTGCGAAGTCGGTTGCCCTGCCCTGCTGGTTGGATCAGATGTCAGATTCGAACGATTTGATGGCATTTTCCTGAGTATCGAAGTACGGCCACAATCGCGTCAGATTCATTGATTGCATCACTTCCTGCATCGTGTCAGACGCGCAACAGAAGGCTGCCTGGCCTTTTCTGGAAGTGATCTTTCGGGCCAGCTTGATGATCGCACTGATCATGATCGAACCGACGATTTCGGTGCTGTTGAAATTAACGACCAGATTCTGCGCGTTCTTGCGGTCAATCGCGGCGATCACTGAATTCGTTTCGCTTTGAATGTCTACATAACGGAATCCAGACGAGTCACCCTGAGGCGTAACGACTAGATTCTTGTCAACCATTTCAATTGCGAAGACACTATAAGATTGAGCCATCATGATAGTTCTTGGACCAGATCGAGTAATCAAAACGTGGGAGTACTGTAAATACATATGCCATTGCTGAAATGTCGTCCAGCAGAATCCCTTGGGGAATAACGACATCCGCAGAGTTGAAAGTCCAGCAGCTGGACCGCATCACGTTCACTTTTTGCGACTTACGAGGATATAACATCCGAACGGGGGTGACCTTCGATAGATTTTCGAATTTCCGGCAAAGTTGTTCTGATTCAGTTCACACATGGTTGGTTCTGCAGGTCTGCTTCGCAGTCAGTCGGTCGATCGGGTCATGTGGGACATTCAACTCCGCAGGCAACTGTAAAATGCTGTACTCATTCCTGCAAGAACGCTTGATCCGCTCCCGCCGAGTGAAATGTACGCTGAAATGCGGCAGCTGCTGCAAGAGTAATCACGGGCACTGCGGCGGACCGCATCCGAGCGTTGGACCAATAGACAGAATGAACGATAGTTAGAGCAAGGACGAAGGCGGGCAAAGGCCAGTACTTAAGCCAGAGTTTCCACCAGCGGAGAGCTCCCACGATGGCCAGCACGAAAACACTCGAATAATAGTAGCCAACCAACTGAACCAGCACTGGCGGAACTCCAGGAGCCACTGACGGTCGACACGCCCAGAATCGCCGAATTCGCAGGCGGCATGCTCTCAGGAACTTTGTTGGGTTAGCAATGATCCAGGTTTTTGCCAGTTTCACTTGAGCTGCATCCTCGGACACTTCATCGCTCGGGGCAATTCCCATGCTGGCGAGTTTTCTCTTGTTTTCAGCCTTCCATGTTTCCAGGCTGGCTTCCGTCCATGTTGCCCCAGATTTGCCCGCGACAACCTGCTGAAAGAACGTCTCATTATTTCCGAGCAGCAGTGTGTAACCGCCGTGGGTTGTCATCACGATTGGGTGGTTGAACTGCCGAGCGTTACGCAGAACCCATGGCAAGACCACGAGTACAGTAGCGACCACGCAAAGTCCGGCTCTGAAGAATGGCGTTAATCTATCTGGTTCCAACGAACGTCGATTCTTTAGACGGTGCTGGATCTGCTGAAATCCCCAGCCAAGAGCCGCCAGCCCTCCAAATGCCCAGATCGTAGGTCGACACAGTGCAGTCAGGCCAAAGACAGTGCCCAGCAGTACGCTGTTTTGATTCTCGCGATCGATATGACCGGTACGGAGTGCAATTACCAACAGCAACGCTACGAGGAACGTGAATAGTGTTTCGGTCATTGCCTGGGTCGAGT
>JAQBWV010000017.1 GCA_027624335.1 Planctomycetota bacterium | reverse complement strand
CCCCGCCTCAAACTTTTCACAGCATCGAGACGCAGGAGCGACGGTGCCCTGGCAATACGGATTTCCGCAGGCAGATTGACGCTGACACACCGGCCTGAAATCCGTCAGAATTCCGCCCGACAAACATGACAGGGAGGTCATTATGAAAGTCACAGGAATTATTCCCGCGCGCCTGCAGTCATCTCGTCTGCCGGGAAAGCTGCTACTCGCTGAAACCGGCAAGCCGCTGATCCAACACACCTGGGAGTCGGCCAGCTGCGCTTCCGTTTTCGCATTGAATGATGGCAGCGAGCCGAATCTGCTCATCGCTACGGACAGCCTGCAGATTGCCGCGACGGTGTCCGGTTTCGGTGGCCGAGTCAAAATGACCGGCGAGCACCCCTGTGGTACCGATCGGATCGCCGAAGTCGTACGGAAACATCTTCCAAACTCCGACATTATCGTGAATATTCAGGGCGACGAGCCGGACATCGATCCGGAATCGATCAACAAAGTCGCTCAGCTGCTGATCGATCATCCGCAGGCTGACATGGCAACGCTTTGCGCACCGATCACGGACGCGGAGATTCTCAACGATCCAGGTTGCGTGAAAGCCGTCTGCGCCGCCGATGGCCGAGCCCTCTACTTCAGCCGCTGCCCGGTGCCGTTCATGCGGGATGGAGACAGAAACTCGCGACTGTCCGAAGATTCGCCGTGGAAGCTCCATCTGGGCATTTATGCATACCGGCGGCAGTTTCTGCTGTATCTGGCCGAGCAGCCGCCTTCGCCGCTTGAAGAACTGGAGAAGCTGGAGCAGCTTCGCGCTCTGGAACTCGGCGCAACCATCCTGATTGCCGAGGTCCCGCATCGTTCAGTTGGCATCGACACTCGGGAAGATTATGCTCGCTTCGTCGCGAGGAGAAAGGTGGCCTGAGCAGTTCAAAACCCTCGCGACATCCCCAGGAAATAGCAGAAATATTAACGTATCCGGAGACCCGGTACCCCGTTCGGGACCGGGTCTTCGCCGTTTGAGGGTGTCCATGTCGAAGCATATTTTCGTAACCGGTGGTGTGGTCAGTTCGCTTGGCAAAGGGCTGACGGCGGCTTCGGTCGCCATGCTGCTGGAACGACGCGGCCTGCGAATCAAGATGCAGAAGCTCGACCCGTACCTCAACGTCGACCCCGGCACGATGAGCCCTTACCAGCACGGCGAAGTTTACGTGCTGGACGACGGCTCCGAGACGGACCTCGACCTCGGCCATTACGAACGCTTCACAAACAGCGTGCTGGACCGCGGCTCCAACTACACGTCCGGCCAGATTTATCTGCGAGTTATCGAAAAGGAACGTCGCGGCGAGTACCTCGGCAAGACTGTCCAGGTCATCCCGCACGTCACGAACGAAATCAAAGCCTGCGTGCTTCGAGAAGCCGGACCGGACGTCGACATCGTCATCACCGAACTCGGCGGCACGGTCGGCGACATCGAGAGCCTGCCATTTCTCGAAGCCATCCGACAGATCCCGCTCGACATCGGCAAAGAGAATTGCCTGTTCATGCACCTGACGCTGGTGCCGTATCTGCGAGCCGCACGGGAAATGAAAACCAAGCCGACTCAACACAGTGTCGGCCAGCTTCGCGAGATCGGCATTCAGCCGGACGTTCTGGTCGTCCGCTGTGAACGACCGATGGGGCAGGAAAACCTCGAAAAGATCGCGATGTTCTGCAATGTCGAGAAGCGAGCGGTTATCGAAGAAGTCGACAAGACTGTTTCGATTTATGAGGTCCCTCAGGGGCTGGTGGAACACAGCCTTGATCAACTGATCGTCGAAAAACTCGGATTGAACGCCGGCCATCTCGACATGGACGACTGGTTCGAACTGCTGCGACGAATCCGAAACCCCGAGCATGAAGTCACGATCGCCGTCGTTGGGAAGTACATCGAACATCGCGATGCGTACAAGTCGATTTACGAATCGCTCGACCATGCGGGCTTCTCGCACTCGGCCAAAGTCATTGTGAAACGGATCGAAGCCGAGGACCTCGCCGAACAGGGACCGGAATCCCTGCTGGCTGGTGTCGACGGGATTCTGGTCCCAGGTGGATTCGGCATGCGCGGCATCGAGGGCAAGATCGAAGCCATTCGATACGCGCGGCAGTGCGAGATTCCGTTCTTTGGGATTTGCCTCGGCATGCAGTGTGCCGTCGTCGAGTTTGCCCGCAACGTGCTCGGACTCGAAGGGGCACAAAGCACGGAGTTCGCCGACTCGACCGATCACCCGGTGATCTGCCTGCTGGAAGATCAGAAAGGTGTCACCAACAAAGGCGGCACCATGCGACTGGGCGCTCAGCCCTGTGTGCTGCAGGAAGACTCATTGGCAGCCACGGTGTATGCCGAAGCAGAGATCAGCGAACGACACCGGCACCGCTACGAATTCAATCCGGAATACAAGAAGCAGTTCGTCGAAGCCGGCATGCAGATCTCTGGCTCAAGCCCCAGCGGCCTGCTCGCCGAGATCGTCGAAATTCCGGACCACCCCTGGTTCCTGGCCGTGCAGTTCCACCCGGAATTCAAGTCCAAACCACTGGAACCACATCCCGTCTTCCGCAGCTTCATCGAAGCCGCCCTGCTGCGACACAAGTCGCGCATGCAGGTCGGTGTGTAATGATGCGGCGCTTTACCTGCCGAACCGTCTGCTGAATGCCGCATCGGCAGAGATCAGCAGCTTTCGCCAGATGGGAAGGCTGACTCGGCGGCTGTAGACGTCGAACTTGCGGTTTGAAATTTCCTTGAGCAGTCCGCCATAGATCTTGAGCATCGCCTTAAGAATCGGTCGACCGGGTGGCTCAAGCCATTGGAACAGGTCGTGAGCTCTGGCGTAGTAAGTCTCCGCACGTCCGACCTGAAACGTCATCAGATTGTGAAACCGCTCGTCCATGACTCGGTTCCGAATGTCGGTCGTAGTCATCTCAAACCGCGAGAGGTCTTCAGCCGGCAGGTACACACGTCCGTTGTCGGCGTCCTCGCCCAGGTCGCGCAGAATGTTTGTCAGCTGGAAAGCCAACCCGCAGTCAGCAGCTGATTTTAACGCAGCCGGATCGTTGAATCCCCAGATGTGAATGCAGCAAACGCCGACAACGCCTGCGACATGGAAGCAGTAGTCCGCGAGTTCGTCGAACGTTTCGAACTGGCACGTCAGGTTCAAATTCGCGACCGTTGAACTCGCGACCGTCGTGTTGTCAGAAGAATGCCCCACCGCGGCAGCATTCAGATCCATGCGCACGCCGCTGATAACGTCCAGGAAACATTCGGTCGGAATGCGGTATCGCTGTGTCATGTCGACCAGCGCGGGGAATACCGATCGGAATTCATCACGGCCAGTGCCGAAGTCGTGATCCGGCAGTTGCTGACCGGTCAGCGCCGATCGAGTCGCGGCTTCCCACCTGGTAAGTCGATCAGCTCGAACGTCCAGCGGTACGGACTCGTCATCGCCGATGTCGTCACACAGCCGCATGTACGAATACAGAACGCACATGGATTGAAACTGCTGACGAGGCAACCCGGTGAACGAGTAATAAAAATTTTTCGCCGTCCGGCGTGCAAGCTTCTGACAGCACGCATAAGAGTCGGCGAGAGTGTCGGACATCGGCGGGCGACTCCGGGAAGTTGTTTGAGTTCCGTCGTCCCGACATCAGGCAGGACTGGCGACTCGCAGGACGTCGGCGATCAACGGGTCACGCAGAGTGTCCGCGATCCGACAGGCGTTGGAGAAGTCGTGATATCGACTGTGCTCATGAGGAACCGATACGACGAACGCTCCGGCTGCGGCAGCCGCGTTCGTACCCGCTTCGCTGTCTTCGAAGACGAGCATCTCATCGGGATTCACATTCAGCTTTGCAGCTGCCTTGAGATAGATCTCGGGATTCGGTTTTCCCTGTTCGACATTCTCGGCCGTCAGTGCGAACTGGAACCGCTCGAACAGACCGTCGAATCGCCCCATCAGATTGTCGAGAAACCGCAGCGGTGACGACGTCGCCACAGCCTTCGGCAATCCAAGCTCTTCAAGTTGGGTGAACAGTTCGAAGACGCCGGGCATCGGCTCCAGGTGCAGATCCAGCAATCCCAGAAATCGCTCACTGCATTCTTCCTGCACGTTCTCCACGGAATCATCCGTGCCGAGTGCTTCCTTCAGGATCCACATGCCTTCCGGCGGACGACGCCCCATCATGCGTCGGATCAGATCTTCAGGCATCACCAGATTGCGGTTTTCGAACAACTGCGCGGCGGCGATTGCGAAAACGTGTTCCGTGTTGAAAATCAAACCGTCAAGGTCAAATGCAACGGCACGAATGGGACGAACAGGAAGTCTTGAGGTCATTTCGAACGATCTGATTACACGCCGAAACAGGTGGAGTTTGATAACTCAGGTAGAAGCGATTCCGCCCACCGCCTCATTAGTGTTTGAAGTGGCGGCGTCCAGTGAAGATCATCGCCATTCCGTGCTCGTTACACGCAGCAATGACTTCTTCATCTTTGACTGAGCCGCCCGGCTGAATCGCCGCGGTGATGCCGGCTTTGGTAGCTTCGTCGATGCCGTCTCGAAACGGGAAGAAGGCGTCTGATGCAACGATTCCACCCTGGCTGCGGTCACCCGACTTGCGAGCGGCGATCTCAGCGGAATCAAGGCGGCTCATTTGACCGGCTCCGACTCCGACGGCCATTCCATTCTTTGCGTAGAGAATCGCGTTGGACTTCACGTGTCGGCAAACCTGCCAGCCGAATTTCAGATCGCGGAGTTCCTCGTCGGTTGGCTTCCGTTCGGTGACGACGTTCCAGTCATCCTGGGGATCCGCCTGGTCGTCGCGATCCTGAATGAGCAGTCCGCCGAACACGCGTCGAAACTCCTGAGTTGTGCCGGACGAGCTGCACATTCCCGGCAGTTTCAACAGGCGAACGTTCTTTTTCCATTTCGGGCGAGTCGTTAACGCTTCGAACGCTTCGTCCGAATATCCAGGGCAGATGATCGCCTCGACAAACCGGCCCGGTTCGCAAAGCAGTTCGGCCGTGGCCAGATCGACTTCTCGATTGAAGCTGATGATCGATCCGAAAGCGCTGACCGGGTCACCTTCGTAAGCATTCTGAAACGCTTCAGCGAGCGTTGCGGCGATGGCACATCCACACGGGTTGTTGTGCTTGAGTACCGCCGCTGCCGGCTCTTCGAAATCACGCACGATCGCGACAGCCGCGTCGAGGTCCAGCAGGTTGTTGTACGACAATTCCTTGCCGTTGAGCTGCTCTGCCGCCGCCAGAGACGATTCCGCAAATGCGGGCTCGACGTAAAACGCCGCGCGCTGATGGGGGTTCTCGCCGTATCGCAGCGGCGATCTTTTCTCGAACGTCAGAGCGAGCGTCTGCGGGAAATCGACCAGATTCTCTGGCGAGTCATTCTCATCAGTTGACGCCGCTTCGCGGGCGACCAGATTGTGCATGTAGTCGGCGATGGCCCGGTCGTAACGAGCGGTCATTTCAAACGCCGCCGCCGTCAGCTCACGGCGAAACGCGTCGTCGAGTTTCCCGGCACCCTGCAGCGATTCCAGCACCCGCCCATATTGCGACGGTGAACTGACAATGCCGACATACGCGTGATTCTTCGCCGCCGAACGCACCATGCTCGGGCCGCCGATGTCGATATTCTCAATCGCTTCCGCGACGGTGACGTCGGGCCTGGCGATCGTCTGCTCGAACGGGTACAGGTTCACCACGACCAGTTCGAACGGGATGATGCCGTGTTCCGCGATGGCAGCCGCGTCGTCGGCCAGATCCGGTCGCCCGAGAATCGCTCCATGCACCTTCGGATGCAGCGTCTTGACGCGACCGTCCATGATCTCGGGGAAATTTGTGTAGCTTGAGATGTCCTGTACAGGGATTCCGGCAGCTTCGATCGCCTTGCGAGTTCCGCCGGTGGAAATGATCTGAAAACCAAGCTCGACGAGCCCCTTGATAAAGGGCTCAATACCGGTTTTATCACTGACGCTGACGAGTGCACGCCTCGGAAATGAATCGCTCATGGCAACCTGAACAGTCAGAAGGAGTCTTGCGAGTTGGTAAAAACCGCCAGATCAGCGGAGTCTGCGAGTTCTCGCAGATCGCCCCCCGATTTTCCAGCAGCCTCCCGCAGTCCGAAGGCAAAGTGTTGTTAACGACGTCGCCATGTGTGCGAAACGGAACGAAACGTACCGAAGTCGGAGTGGCACACCCGCGGCGCAGGTTGCATCACGTACCTGACGCCTTGTTGATCGCCTCTGCGTGATGGTAGACACGGTCGACGGCGTCACTGATCTGTCGTAGCGAATCCGGGTCGTTCAGCAGAACCGGGTGGTGAAGCACCAGAACGTGATTGTCGCAATGATCGGCGTTCGGCAGATCGCCAACGGCTCGGAATCGCCGCCTGCTGTGGATTCGGTGCAGACTTCGGAATCCGAGATCGATCGCGATACCTTCTGCACGCATCGCTGCCGCAAAAGTCTCGCGGCTCAAGCCGACTGAATTCACGATGTCATACTGCAGGCCGAGTTTGAAGAATGCCGGTCGGTCGACGTCGGTCGTCAGGCATCCTTCGATGATTGGTCGGAGTACGGAGCCGCCTGCACTTGAACTTCGTCGTGACAGTTCGCTCATTAACTGTCTGACATTTTCCCAGCGAACGATGTTTCGTTCATCGAGCCGGTCAAGCTGCGGTCGCAGGACTGCCGCCTGCATCTCGGACAGCGGATACGCTTCGTTGCCTCGCTGAGTAAACAGCCGGACTCGCTGAGCGACCTCCGGGACGCTGGTCATCACAGCACCTCCGCGTCCGGAAGTCAGGAGCTTGCTGCCGCCGAAACTCAGCACCCCCACATGGCCTGCCGTGCCTGCGCGACGACCGTCCAGGATCGCACCTGTTGCCTGGCACGCGTCCTCGATTACCAACAGACCGAGACGATCAGCGATCTCCATTACTGGCTGCATCGGCACCCAGCCGCCGTGCAGATGCGAGACGATGATAGCCTTCGTCTTGCCAGAGACGGCAGCTTCGAGTTGCCGGACGTCAAGCTGCCAGGTTTGCGGGTCGATGTCGACCAGCACTGGCGTGGCACCGATCGTCAGCACGTTCTGAAAATTGGCTTTGAAGTCGTAAGCCGCGAGGATGACTTCGTCGCCGGGTTCGACTCGAACGCCTCGCAGCGCCAGTTCAACAGCGACTGTCCCACTGGCACACAGAATTGTTTCCGCTGTGCCGTGAAAGGAGTTGAGCTGGTCGACCAGCGCTGCGCAATTCGGACCGTGATACTTTCCCCAGGAGCCATCACGCAGGCACGCGTCCAGAGCTGCTGTGACCTCAGGCCAGTCGTCAGGCCAGGCGGGAGGGCCTGCGAGGCGAAGGGGTATACCGCCGAGGATCGCAGGGAGATCGGACGCTGACATCAATGTGCTCGACGGAAGTGGCGATAGTACAGCGGTAAGATGGAAGAAACCGTCAGTTCGTGACTGGTGACTTCGTCAGGCGGACCATGATCTACAGCAGACCGGGAATTGGTTCCCAGTCGCTGGAGACTCGCGCGACTTCCGGCGGGACTCCCTGAGCGATGCGCAGTTCTGCAACGTCAAACAGTGTGTGCATGATCGTTGCGATCAGGTTCGGGTTGCGGATCGGCGTTGTCAGCGGTTCGCCAGCATCGCGAGTCGACTGGCCGATCACCTGTCCTGTTTGCAGACCAGCTCCAGCCAGCAACAGCGGCGATAGATTTCCCCAGTGGTCTCGTCCGCCGCGAGCGTTGATGCGAGGTGTGCGCCCCATCTCTCCGCAACAGACCAGCAGGATCTTGTCGCTCAGGCCGCGAGCTTCGACGTCGTCCAGAAACGCTGATACGGCATGATCAAAAGGCGTGCCCATATAACGCATGCCTTCTTCAACTCCGGCGTTGTTCACGTCGGAGTGCATATCCCAGACGAAATTCGTGGTGACGGTAACGAAGCCGGTCCCCGCTTCGCACAACCGGCGAGCCAGCAGCATCAGCTTGCCGAGTGACTTGCCGTTGTCGACGTATCGTTCGTAATTCTTCCAGTGTCGGCTGATGGCCGATGGTCGCATCAGTGGTGCCGTGTCGTAACGGGCAACGGTCGCGGGGTCTTCTTTCGACAGATCGAAGGCATCAGCCACACCGCCAAGGATTGTTGAGAATGCCTGTTCGCGAACTTTCTCAATCCCGCCCGTCTGACCAGCGTTCTCAAACGACCATTTGGCTTCGTCAAGACCCGACAACAGAGTTCGGCGATCACCCAACCGTTCAAGTGGTAGATGCAACTTGAGGTTGTCTTGAGCCTGCCCATCAGAACCCGGAATGAACGGAGCGTAGACGCTGCCGAAGTTGCCGACGGATTCGAACTTCCCGAAGTTTGAAATTCGAGTCATCGTCGAGTCGTCCACCGCTTTCGGAAACAAAGCGACGTTTGTCGGCATGCCAGTGTCAACGCGATTGGTTCCGGCGATCCGCGAATAAATCGTTCCGATGTTCGCGTCGAAGGAGTCCTTGCCGACGATTGGTTTAATGTCGTGTCGACTGTCTCCCGTCTGGAACGAGCGGACGATGGAAAATTTATCGGCACGCTTTGCCAGTTGCGGCATGGTCCCGCCGAACGTGATTCCAGGAATCACGGTGGAAAGTTCACCAGTCGCGCTGCGGATCTCGGTCGGGGCTTCCATTTTTGGATCGAACGTCTCGATCTGGCTAGGTCCGCCATGCATGAACAGGAACACGACCGAACGACCGGTTGTCAAGGGGTTGCCGCCTGCGGCGAGCGAGCCGGTTCCGATGAGATCAGCCAGCGAGAGTCCGCCAAGCCCGAGCCCGCCAATGCGAAGAAACTCGCGTCTGCCGAAAGGTCTGCTGAAATCGCCAACACTGAGCATGGCCGGGTTTCCAATCAATCTGCAGTAGTCGTGGGGAGCGACGCAAGTTCTTCAGTGACCCTAACCGAATTCGGATACGTTAGCCGAATCCATTGTTGACACAGTGCGACGCAATATCGGCTGGTTTTCCTCAACTACTCTTTCATATCGATCGTGCCTGAGCCAGACAACAGGCGAAATTCCGGAAACGAGTTTGATTACTCAGTGGGGGCTGCTTCCAATTCGCTGGCGATTTCGCGTTCTCTCGCCGCTTTTTTAGAACGCCCCTCGTGGTCATGGAATTTCGCCAGAATCTGATGCGTTTCCGGATCGGTCACGTCGATGTGTAAAGCTTCCGTTGCCCAGCGACCAGCTTCGACAACGTCACCTTTGTCTGCTGCCAGCTGTGCCAGCTTTCGTCGCACGACGGGATTATCGCCATCCAGACGTGCGATCGCTTCCAGCACGTGTTTCAACTTGCCGTTTTCACCAAGCTGAACATAGGCCGCGGCCAGACCTTTGAGCCACTCGCCCGATTGCGGAAAGTAGGACTGATCGATCCTGAATTTCGTCCGACCGATTTCGTACAGCCTCGCTGCCTCTTTGGGCTGAGCCTGCATCAGTCGAATTCGGGCGAGCAGTCCCAGCAGGCGAGCGTTCGGCTGCTGCCCGTCAAACGCCGCTTCGAGAAAAGCGGCAGCGCCGTCCAGGTCGCTGGCCAGCAGATCCAGTTCCGCCAGAACGACGGCAGCCAGTGGCTCGCGAGGGTTCTTTTCGAGAGCCCTTTCCGCCAGTTCCCGGGCCTGACGACGGCGTTTGGCGGTGATCAGTGCGTCGGCAAATGCCGCCATGGTCGTCGGGTTCTCGGGATCAGCGTTGAAGTCTCTTTCGAGATCGGCGATTGACTTCGGAGCAACAACGACTGAACCACTGAGTTCGTCCTGCACGATCCGTTTCAGGAAGTCACGATAGCCTGAGTCGAACTCTTCCACAGACATCTCGAAGACCTGAGGAATCGCTTCGTTCGTGCGGACATTCCTGCGGTACAGTTCCAGCATTTTGCCGATCCTGTCCCTGCCGAAGTTTTCGATCATATATTGAGCGTAGAGGCGACTCTGACAGTACGCGAACTGCCAGTCTGCCGGCGTTTCCGGGCGCACGAACACGGCGGTCAGTTCGTCGAGACTCCACAGTTCCCCGCGCGGAACTCGATCGAGCAGCATTCTGTTCCACTCGGCCGGACGCGAGATATCTTCACTGGTGACGGCCAGCGCTTCAGTGAACCAGTGCGGAATATTGAAACGCGTCTGCTGCAATGTGAGTACGTGGACAAATTCGTGTTTCACCACGCGTGCCCAGTTATAAGGCTGAGGCGACGCCGTCGGAGACGCCAGCGCGACCATCATCCCCGTCGACGCGCCTATCGTTTGAATCCACGGCAGGCCGACCATTCTGGCACTGAACCATTGATGTGCCGAAAGTCCTTTCGCGTTGTTGTAGATCTCAAAGGAACTCCTCTGCGGCGGCTCATAGCCGTAAAGGTCGACTAACTCGTCGTACACTTCTTCCAGATACTCGGCCATGTATTCCCCGAGAATTCTGTCAGCCTGCGAGTCGACTCGAATGACGAAATGCTCGGTCGTGATGGTTTCGTAAGTGCTGAGCACGCCGAGCACTTTCCGCATATTGCTGACTCGAACATGGTACGGGTCTGCCTGAAAGGCTTCGTCGAGCAGCGGTTTCGCCTGGTCCGAACGACCGGTCTGCATGTAGAGCATGCCGAGTGAAGTCTTTGGCTCCGATAGCTGTGGCATGACTCGAATCGCGTGCTGATACAGCTTCTCGGCCATCGGGTATTTGCGTCTGGTTTCGAGTCCGTTCGCGAAGGCGTTCAGAAACGAACCTGGTCTGGAATTCCGCTCAGCGACCTGAATCACCAGTTGTTCCAGCCGCGTGGGCTGTTCCGGAGTCACTTCCTGGATCGCGTCGAGATTCGCCAGCAACAGGTTGAGTCGGTCGTCGTCGCCGTCGTCGGCCTGAGTGTCCAGCAGGTAATACGTTGCGGCGAGGCGTCCCAGCGTTTTCGGGTCAACCGGGTTCGTTTGAGTGGCCTTCTGCAAAGCCTTCAGAGCAACCAGCGGCTGGTCTCTTGTCAGTGCCAGATCGGCCTGCAGTCGCAGCGCGGGAGCGAAGTTACTTTGAACCTTGAGGGCCTGCCCAGTGAACATCTCTGTCGAATCGAGATCGTGCTTTTGCAGCGAGGCTTCTCCGAGCGCCACGATTACGCTGACGGCACGCGGGTTAATCTCCAGAGCTTTCTTCAGGTCTGGCAGCGCCTGGGCCGAGTTGTACTTTTCCAGCAACAGAGATCCCGAAGCGAAATGCGTCTGCCAGGACGACGGGTCGTCTTTCAACGCGTCGACGCAAAGCGTGTTGATGATGAAGTTGAAGATGCTCGAAACACTGTTCCAGCGAGCGTATTCGCCAGCACCTTCGGCAACGAGCAGCAGCGTCTCGGCATCTTTCGGCTGTTTGCGATTGTAGAAACGCACGAACCAGCGAAACTCGTCGCCTGCCTGTTTCAGCTCACCCGCGTCGGCATACAGTCGGGCGAGGATCATGTGCGCCAAAGGCTGATCGGCATCCGCCTTCAGGGCGGCTTCACAGGAAGCGGCGGATTCTTCCAGGCGACCGATCAGGAACTGAAGCTGCGCCGTTCGAGCCAGTACGTAAGCGGACGGCTGACTCAGTTTTGCCAGACGTTGAATCGCTGCTGGGTATTCGCCCTGAGCTTCCAATGCTCGACTGAGCCCGATCGTCGCGCGAGTTTTCTCTGTTTCAACGTCACTGGCCAGAATGAGCGTGAACGACTCCTCTGCTTCGTCGTACCGACCTTTCTGCAGATGTTCCGTTGCCTGGCTGAGTTCCGCAGATTCGTCACCGCGAGCCCATTCCGCTGCAAGGAATACAGTCAGACCTGCCAGCAGAAGTATCTCAGTGAAACGAACGGAGTTCGCACGTCGAATTGCCATCGAGGTCTGCTCCGGAAAGTACAGCGAGAGTCGAAAGTCGTCGTCAGGCTCGACCTGACAAGTTGAAATGATGACGCCTGCAGGATCGCTGCGAAACTGTGTTTCCGAGTGAAGTCGGATTATCCTTGGCACCGCTCTTCAGGGACTTTTGACATCTCAAACAGATGAGTTACCACATGCGTTACCAGCAACTCAGCTCTCACACGAGACAACGGTACGTGATCTTTGTGATCGCACTGGCGCAGGCACTCTTTTTAAGTAGCGTGCTGTCGAGTGCTGCCGACAAGCCGGCACCGGATTACTCGAAGCAGATCGCTCCGATTTTCCAGAAACATTGTGTCAGTTGTCACAACGCTGACGACACCGAAGGGAAACTGTCGCTCGATTCCTACGCTGATCTGCAGAAAGGAGGCAAGCACGGTCCGGCAGTCCAGCCGGGTGATCTGGCTTCGAGCCGTTTGCTGCAACTGGTCACCGGTCAAGCAAAGCCGATCATGCCGCCCAAAGACGAAGAGCGGTTGACACCTGACGAGATCGCACTGCTTACCCTTTGGGTCGAAACCGGAGCCACAGGGCCGGATGGTAAAGAGCCGACGCGTCGAACACTCATCGTGCCAAAGATCACCAGTGCCGCCGGTGTCGCGGACCCGATTGCTGCGGTTGCGATTTCTCCGGATGGAAGCCTACTGGCTGTGGCGAAGTTTGCGTCGGTCGAGATCCGCGATGCGTCATCCATGAAAGTGCTGCGGCGCCTGACGGACTTTCCCGGAAAGGTGAATTCGGTCGAGTTTTCCATCGACGGTTCACAGATCATTGCCGGTTCCGGTATCGGCGGTCTGTATGGTCAGGCCAGTATCTGGACGATCGCCGACGGCAAAAATGCGGGTACGTTCGAAGGCCATCGTGATGCCATGTACGACGCCACGCTCAGTCGCGATCAGTCTGTTCTCGCAACCGCCAGCTACGACAGGAAAATCATTCTCTGGGACGTCGCGACCGGGAAAGAGCTTCGCACGCTGCTCGGTCACAACGGAGCGGTCTTTGATCTCGACTTCAGTCCTGACGGGTCAATCATCGCCAGCGCGAGCGCTGACCAGACCGTCAAGTTGTGGCAGGTGTCGACGGGAGTTCGACTCGACACGCTCAGTCAACCATTGAAAGATCAGTACGTCGTTCGCTTTTCTCCCGACGGCCAGCATGTGATCGCAGGTGGTCTTGATAACCGCATTCGAGTCTGGAAGGTCGTCTCTAAGAGTAAGCCTCAGATCAACCCGCTGGTTTACGCACGAATCGCTCACGAGGGATCTGTCATTCAGCTTGGCTTCAGTCCGGATGGATCAAAACTGATCTCGATCGCCGACGACCAGACGATGAAGTTGTGGGAAACCGCCGAGTACACGCAACTCGTCGCATTTGATGCTCAACCGGCAGAGTCGCCAGCGCTCGCGGTTGCTCCGAACGGAAAGTCATTCATTGTCGGACGCGCTGACGGCACGTTGCAGAAGTACGAACTCGGCCGCGCATCAGGCAGCGACACGGAGGCGACTCATTCCGAACTCGTCACGATATTCCCGTCGAGTGATCGGCCGGTCCAGACACTCGACGAGTCCGAGCCAAACGACATTTCGGCTCAAGCCGCGTTGGTCACGCTTCCGGCAAAACTGAAAGGTGCGATCAATCCGGCAATCGGAGACTCGGCAACGGTTTCAGTTGTCGATGTCGATATGTTCCGGTTTTCGGCGCTGGCCGGGGAGTCGTGGGTCTTTGAAGTGAACGCCGCGCGGAACAAGTCGCCACTGGATTCGAAGATTGAAATACTCGATGCCGACGGGAACCGGATTGAACGAGTCCGGCTGCAGGCCGTCCGTGATTCGTACATTACTTTCCGCGGAATTGATTCAAACACTCGTGACTGTCGTCTTCACAACTGGGAAGAAATGGACGTCAACCAGTTGCTGTATCTGAATGGCGAAGTCGTTCAACTGTGGTTGTGGCCGCGAGGCCCGGACTCGGGGTTTCAGTTTTACCCGCAGACAGGAAATCGAACGGCCTTGTTCGACACGACGGCCATGTCACACGCTCTGCAGGAGCCCTGCTACATCGTCGAGCCGCATCCGCCAGGGACGAAGCTGATCTCCAATGGTTTGCCAGTGTTTCCGATTTACTACGAGAACGACGACGATGCCAAACGCGAACTTGGCAGCGACTCGCGACTCACTTTCACGGCTCCGGCGACGGGAGACTATTTCGTTCGAGTCTCTGACGTGCGAGGCCTCAGCGGTTCGGAGTTTCGATATGAACTAACAGCCCGTCCGGCAAAGCCTGACTTTGATCTTCGACTCGACGGCAACAAACCATCAATCAATGCCGGCAGCGGAAAAGAGTTTTCGCTGGTTACAAATCGACTTGACGGTTTCGAAGGAGAGTTGCAAATCACGATCGCTGATTTGCCGACCGGATTCGAAGTGTCGCAACCACTTGTCATCGAGGCGGGGCAGTACATCACCTATGGAACCATCAACGCTGCTCCCGATGCCACGCAGCCGACTCCTGAAGACGTCGCCAAAGTAAAGATCACGGCGACCGCCACAATCAATGGGCAGCAAGTGTCAAAAGACATCGGCGGGTTCGCTGAGATCAAGCTGGCCGAAGCTCCGAAAATCCTGGTCGCAATCGGGCCGGATCATGGAAACAACGAAAGCTCGGATGTTCCGGCTTTCGGAAAACCGAGTCCACTCGAACTGACCATTGCACCGGGTGAGACGATCACGGCAAGAGTTCACGTTGAACGAAACAAGTACGACGGTCGAGTTGGTTTTGAAGCCATCGCTCACAATCTGCCTCATGGAATCATTGTTGATAACGTCGGCCTGAGCGGACTGTTGATTGTCGAGGGAAACACTCAGCGACAGTTTTATCTGACGGCTGCCGAGTGGGTGCCGGAGCAGACTCGCGTATTCCATCTGAAGAGCCGTGAAGAGGGCGGTCAAACGTCGTGGCCGGTGATTCTGCACGTGCGGAAGAAATAGCACGAGCAGAACGATAAAGACCATGAACGGCGGGGCCGGACCTGCGGGAGCGATGATGTCGGAACGGTGTGAAGCTCAGCAGGAAATCATCGATCGCACTGCTGAATTTGTTAGAAACCAGATGGCCGGCGACTCGTCCGGACATGACTGGTGGCATGTCTGGCGAGTCTGGCAGAATTCGTTGTTCATCTCGCGTCATGAAAACGCGGATCGCTTTGTGACGGAACTCGCCGCGCTGCTGCACGACATCGCGGACTGGAAGTTTCATGACGGTGACGAGTCGGTTGGACCAGGGGCTGCCAGAGCGTGGCTGACGGACCAGAACGTCGATGACACCGTCATCAATCACGTTTGTGAGATTGTCGCGACGGTATCGTTCAAGGGAGCAGGTGTGGAAACGCCGATGCAGACTCTCGAAGGAATGATCGTACAGGATGCCGATCGACTCGAAGCCATCGGGGCAATTGGTATCGCTCGATGCTTTGCCTTTGGAGGAGCAAGAGGTCGACTGATGCACGATCCAGAGGATCCGCCGGAATTGCACGACTCGTTCGAGGACTACAAGAAGAAATCCGGCCCCTCGATCAATCACTTCTACGAGAAGCTGTTGCTGCTCAAAGACCGCATGAACACAACCACCGGCCGGCAGCTTGCAGTTCAGCGTCACGAAGTTCTGGAAGCATTTCTCACGCAGTTTCACGCCGAATGGAACATAGCTCAGGCGTGACAGATGAACTCGACGAATGACTACACTGTCGAGTTCCGGAGGACCATCGATTTCCACATGCGAAATCTGTTACAAGTTTGCGTGTTCGGAGTCGTGTTTGTGTCCGAGTAACTTGTCCTCGTACGCGTAGTCGAAGCGTGAGAGTATTTCAGTCGAATGCAAAGCGCTTAGTCGGATATTTTCAGCAGGCTGGTTTTCCGGGACCAATGACAGGGAGAAAATCGATGACGACGCTTAGTCTGACAAATCGCCGAGGCTTCACACTCGTCGAAATGCTCGTTGTGATCGCAATCATTTCGGTTCTGGCAGCTCTGCTGCTGCCCGCCGTTCAGCAGGCGAGGGAAGCCGCACGACGAACTCAGTGTGTCAACAATCTGAAACAGCTCGGGCTGGCGATGCACAACTATCACGACCAGTGGAAAACATTTCCGATTGGAGCTCAGCACAGTCAGACGCCTGGTTTAGCGTACACGCTCGATCGCGGTTCCTCATTCTTTGTCGCGCTGCTCCCGTTTCTCGATCAGAGCAACCTGTTCAACGAATTGAATGTTGCTGCCACCGGTGGCATCGGCAACGTCGATATCCCCACCAACGTGAACGGAGTTGTGTTCGACGGACAACGATTTTCGGTCCTGAGTTGTCCTTCTTCGCCCCTGCCTCAAATGACAGCTCCTCTGGCGAGTGCCCCGGAGGGCGTGATGATGCCGACTTATGTCGGCATTTCCGGAGCCGCCACGAAGGGAGGTATTCCGAATCCGGATTCTGAGCCAACCTACAAAGGAGTGATGGCCAGCTCTGGAATTCTTGTCCCAAACAGGTCGGTCAACTTTGCGGACATTTCTGACGGAACGACGAACACGATGATGATCGGCGAGCAGTCGGCCTACGCGACGACCGCATCCGGAGGCAAGCTGGACCTGCGAAGCGGCAATTCTCATGGTGCCTGGGTTGGCTCGACGGGCAGTGGCACACCCGGTGGTGGCAACTGGTTCTGCACCAACTACCAGACGTGGAATATTACGACCGTGCGGTATCCAGTGAACTCGCTGGACGCGACAGCAGCGATGGCGGGCGGCGCATCCGGACTCGGTCCGCAGGATGGAGCAAACCGCCCGATCCAGTCGATCCATCCAGGTGGTGCGAACGTCGTGCTGGCCGATGGCAGTGTCCGGTTCGTCGGAGAGTCCATTGACTACACTCTTCTGACAAACCTCGCTAACCGCGACGACGGAAACGAACTCGGCGACTTCTGATGACTGCCGTGTATCTGGAAAGGCAGTCAAGTGGGACTCGTCATTGGAATGGACGAAGCTGGCTACGGCCCGAACCTTGGGCCGCTGGTCATTTCCGCGACTGTGTGGCGAGTTCCCGGCGATCCGCGGCGGATCGATTTCTGGAACTTACTGGAAGCCGTCGTCAGCCAGACATCCACGAAACACCCTGACAGGATCCACGTTGCTGATTCAAAGCAGGTGTATTCGCCGTCGCGAGGGCTGCAGCCTCTGGAACGATCGATCCAGACGCTCTACGGGCTCACTCCACACGATAGTGGTTCCTTCCGGAGCCTTTGCGGCTGGCTCGTGTCTTCCGAAACTCACGGAAGCTTCGGGGAGTTTCCTGAACAACTGAAACGGCCAGTCGCGATGCGATCAGTGGATTCTCCGGTGTACGGATCCGCTGCTGACTCGCGAATGGTTCCTTCCGTGCTCGATGTCGAGCCGTGGTTCTCTGCACGCGACCTGGCATTGCCAGTGAAGTCTGATTACGCCGAACTTGCAGGACTACGAAATCGCCTGGCGTCAGTCTGCGGCGATGCGGAAATCGAGCTGGTACGAATCTGCAGCGACATCGTTTTGACAGAGCGGTTTAATTCGGTCTCGGCGTACTACAACAGCAAGGGCGCGGCACTGTCTCGTTTTACACTGAGTTTGCTGCGAAGCGTCTGGGATCCAGCGTCCGACGAGCCGACGATGATCATCGGCGACAAACATGGCGGACGCAGTCGCTATGACGAACTGCTTGATGAGCAACTCGACGGACAAATGATCTTTCGCATGCAGGAAGGTCGGCAGAGAAGCAGTTACCGTATCGGGGAGTCGGAAATACATTTTCAGACGAAAGCCGAAGAGCATTTCCCAGTCGCTGTGGCATCGATGGTCTGCAAGTACGTGCGGGAGCTATCGATGGAACTGTTCAACGCGTTCTGGCAACAGCACCTGCCGGATCTGAAACCAACGAAGGGCTACCCTGCCGATGCAAAGCGGTTTCGTAAGGACATTGCAGAGGTGCAGCATCGCCTGGGAATTCCCGATTCGACCTTATGGCGCGAACGATGACACTGAGTGGTCGGATGCTTTCGCCGCCACTCAGCCGAACAATCAGCTCTTGAGCAGTTCGGCCAACTCCTTCTGGAATTTCTGCAGCTTCGGAGTAATGACAGCCTGGCAATAAGCCTGCCCGGAATTCAGCATGAAGTAGCTCTGGTGGTAATTCTCGGCCGGAAAGAACTCCACAGCCGGACTGATTTCAGTGACGATCGGACGAGCAAACACTTTGGCATCGTTCAGCGCGTCGCGGTATGACTCGGCGAGTCGGCGTTGTCCGGCATCGTGGAAATAAATGACAGACCGATACTGAGTGCCCCGGTCGGCTCCCTGCTGATTGAGTGTCGTCGGGTCGTGTGTTTTGAAGAATGCATTGAGCAACTTGACGTACGACACAACCTCAGGATCAAACGTGATCTGCACGCATTCGGCATGGCCAGTCGTTCCTGTGCAGACAGCCTTGTAGTCGGGCGAGGGCATGTCTCCGCCGGAGTAGCCGGAGACAACCTTGCTTACCCCCCGCACGTACTGAAACACCGCTTCAGTACACCAGAAACAGCCGGAACCAAACGTTGCGAGCGAAGTTGCCATTTCAAAGCCTTGAGTTACGACTGTTCCAGGGAATCAGTAAGCGTCGGCGCACGTCTCGGCCAGACGGAGATGAATGCGGCAACCATGCTCGCTCCGACCGATACGCAGTTGATGTACTTTGACCATTGATGGTACGTCCAGAATTCCGGTCTCAGGCGTCCTTCTGGTTCAAGCATCATGGCTTCCAGTGGTTCATAGATAAATCGATGGTCCAAGTACATGACGATGAGAGCCAGAACGATCAGCGACAGAATTGCTGTGTTGCGACGTCGTGATTGTCGCTCCAGCAGGATGAGAGCAAATCCCGCGATGGCAGAGACGACAACCAGCGTAAAGCCGAACGCGTAATAAGCCGGAAAGCGTGTCGCGGCCAGCAGGTTCTTAGTCGCCGCATCAAAGTCGGTCAGCGTGACCTCGCGAACGCCCGTCACCACAAACAGCGTCGCAGCGCCGACCCACGCACACAGGGAAAACCGTAGAACGGTCCACAGTAAACAGTTCATTAAATAGTTTGCCTTTCATCAGTCACGCGGTAGTCAGGGCTCAAATTCTGGTGTATCGCGTCAGGCAGTGGCTCGGACGACGACTCGATTTCCGGAGACCTCGATAACCTGCACCGGAGTTCCTGAGTCGATGAAGTCGCCGGCACTGACGACGTCGACCAGCTTACCGTTGATGTGCGCCTTTCCTGATGGACGCAGTGTCGAAAAAGCGGTGCCGGTCTGGCTGAGCAGACTGATATCCTCGTGAATCTGTAACGACAGCGATGGGTCACCGGTCACCGCTGGATTCAGCGACGGCCCGGAAGCATCGGTGCCGGGTACTGTCAGAATGAAACCTCGAAGTCCGGGAATTCGCGGCATGAAGTGACTCAACATTGCCCCGACCAGGACGACCGCAACGATCGAACTGCTCAGCGTCCCCAGTGTCCAGCTGAACTGATCAAACTCGGCACTCGTGCTCGGGATGACAAACGTCTGACTGGCAAGAATAAGTGAGAAGATCACCGCCAACCCGCCCGAAATTCCAAACACTCCGAAGCCCGGAATAACAAACAGTTCAAGAGCGATCAGTGCCACGCCAAAAATAAACAGGATCACTTCCAGCCAGCCAGCGGTGCCGCCGAGGAACCGACTCCAGAAGAAGATTGCAAAGCACAGGGCGGCCCCGATACCGAAGAATCCGCTCACGGTATAGACCTCAAGATAGATGCAGATCAGTCCGACCATGAACAGCAGAAACGTTGCTCCTGGCGACTTCAGGACGACAACAAGTGTGTCGACCCAGGTCTGCTCGGAGGCCGGTACCACGGTAGTGTCTGGAATGCCGAGCCGACGCTTAAGCTCGGTCATGTCATGAACGGGCTCTTTGGCGAGTTTCAGTTCGTGGGCCCGTCGACCGGTAACGGTCAGTAGATTATCTTCGCGGGATTCAGGAACGAGCGGACCTTTAATCCATTCGCCCGCCGCCACCTCAACTTCCTGTTCAGACGCGAATGACTTTCTGCCTGTCTTGCTGTGAGTGACTTCGAAAACGCGAAGATCTTTATCGGCCATTGCTTCAAGTAGAGCCGGTGGGCGGCCTTTGCGTTCCGCCAGAACTTTCATGGTCTCACGAAGTTCACTCAGGATCTTCTCGGGGGCTCGCTCAAAGGCTTCTCCCGGTCGTACTTCGATCGGTCCTGCGTCACCAATCTTTGCGTCGGGATGCAGATAGATCTCGTCACAGCCCATCGAAATGATTGCCGCGCCACTGAGTGCAAATTTCGGGATGTAGGCCACGGTGCGATGATTCTTGCCGTCGAGCAATGAAATCCGATCGGCGATCTGTTCGCTGTCCAGCAGGTATCCACCGGGCGATTCGATCTCGAAGATGATCAGGTTGGCATTCTCGGCCACGGCTCGCCGGATTTCCCGCTCAACATACTCATGCACGAACGGATCGATCACGCCTTCGATCCGAATGATCCGAGCTCGTGGAGGCTCGCCGCCTGTAATGTCTTCTCGAAGATACTGCCGATCGAAACCGTACAGGTCTGCGAGATCGACTCGGTCTTCAGCCGTCTGCATCACCAGAACGTCGAGTTGCCTGGCTCGACTTCCCGACAGCAGCAGGACGTCACCCTGCTCTTTGATCGTGATAACATCGGGAATGGCAACGTCCGATTCCTGCAGACGCAGCATTTCCTCGTTGGTCACTACCCGAGTTTCGGTGACGCGGTCTTTACCTTCGCCTGAGATCACTTTGATCTTAAGCACGGCCCTTGCCGGTTCGACGAAGCCTGCAGCGAGAGCACCGTTGACCTTTGTGTTGTAGCGCTTCTCGACAAGATTGATGATTGAGAGTTGCTCGTCCTGATCAATCGCCGTGCCGCGTCCGATGTCGCCCATTTCAGCATCCGGGTGCATCACGATCTCGCGACACGCCAGAGCGATGATCGCCGCGTAACCAGTCAGTGGCCTGCCGTCTTCGTGCCTGGGGATCCAGGCGATCGTGCGAACTCGCGAATACCGGGCGGACGTCAGTTCTTTCGCCAGGTCGCTCACCTGGCCGAACGAGCTGGAGCCACGTTCGATTTCCAGAATCAGAATGGAGTCGCGATCATCCAGTTCGGCCTGACGCTGCAGCTCGACCAGCGAATTTCTGATGCGACTGAAAACCACTTCGCCAGCGGGATTCGTCACGGTGATGTATCTGGCGAGCGGGCCGGCGGAAGTCGTGTCAGGTTTCGGTTTCGTTTCCTCGGGGGCAATCGCCGCCTCTGTCGAAGCTTCGTCCGTCGATACTTCCTGAGCGTACGAACGACCGGTCGGAAATAATCCCAACGAAGCCATCAACAGGGACAGAAAGAGTAATTGTTTGCTCATCAGAAAGCCTCAAACACAGGGAACGGTCGTGACAGGATCCTGCAACGACCTGCTCACAGCATGGTTCAGCACTTGCTGAGATTAGCCTGCATTGTTTCGTGCAGATTCCGGGCATTGCAAGCGGGGCTGCAAACGCAGGCTGGCATTCCGAGGAACCGCCGCGTCGGATCACGATTTCGGAGAAAATGAGAGATAGCTCTCGAAAGAGATAACTCTTTCGGCGGAGAGTTGCCGATCTAAGAGATATCTCACTCGCGAATCGAAAAGGAGCAGTCATGGCAGGAAGCCAGAAGCAGGACGTAGTGACAGAGACAAAGGACACGGACCTTGTACCGAAGCTGATTCGCTGGCCTCGAGACTGGGTCGAGCGGGTGGACCTCGTTCGTGGCGAACAGTCATTCAGCGATTTCGTTCGGACTGCCGTGCATATGCTGATCGACAATGGCGAACTTTCGGTTCCGCCAGCGTGGGGTCAGGGTACGCCGAAGATCATCTCCTCCGAAGAGATTATCGAACAGATTCGGCAGGCAACGGAGGAAGAACTCAACAATCTCGAACCGTCCACAACAAAGTCGATGCGCAGCACATGAATCGCAGCGAGCTGTGTCTGCTCGTCCTGATTCTCGTTGCCGAATTAACAACCAGGAGAATCCCATGGAACTTGCACAGCTTGTTGAACGACTCTCGGCTCTGGTGAAAGTTCACGAGTCCGAATCGACCGCTTTTGGCCAGGAAGTCGATCGCGGCCGCAACATCTTCGAGAGCGAGTGTGACCGGAAGTACCACGACGGTTACGCGGATGCTCTGCGGGAAACCCTCGACCAGCTGAGCATGCTTTACATCCCGCATGACGAGCAAGCCACGGATGAGGCAAACGCTCACCATACTTAAAGAACGAGCAGCAAGTAGCGCCAGCTACTTACCGAGTACCGACATCCGCGCATTAGTAAACCGTCAGGCCTGGCAGTGACTGCTGACCCGACGCGGACGGGATGTAATACGGGAACTGACGCGAATCGATCTGTTTGATCGCCTTCTCAAAGACAGCGTCACGGTACGCGGCCGCACTCAGAACACTTGAGCGTCTTTCCGGCGGCGCTGTGTTTGACCGCCAGTACTTTCGAACACGCTCGACACTTCACACGAATCGGACCTGCGTCACTGCATTGGCACGTTGTGATATTCGAGTGCCCACTCGCGCATGAACCGTACGCCGTTCGGCACGATGCGATAGAGAATCAACTCGGGATTATCGATCGACCCGAGATACTGCCGCATCAGAGGATTCGCGTCCCAGATCTCCTGCAGCACGTCACGCTCCGTCACGAATTCGGCAAGCCCGGTGATGCGGACCTGATCGTGATTGCTCGCTAGGTAGCACAATTCACAACGCGGATTGGCCTGCAGTTCGGCGGTCTTGTGATAACTCCGCAGATTGGCGACGTACACGGTGAATCCATCCGTCCGCACAGGCGACACCAGTCACAACCGCAGTTGCTCGCCGTCGATCGTCGCGAGGTACGGGAAATGGTCATCCCGGATAACAGCCGCCGCGAGTTCCGGCAGTTGTTCTATAGCAATCGGTTCCGGCTTCGGTTTCGTCATAGCATGCCCCTGAATTCAATCGTACCGGCAAGTTGGCGTGGCTGGCCTGCTCAACAATACGAATGAAGATGACGACCGAATCCACGACCTGCCAGTGAAGATCAGCCACCTGCGAGGCATGCGGCAGACTCTGCGTTGCTCCATCAGCGAACCGCACGCAGATGGCCCAGACATTCAGACCAAGTCACGGAGGGACAGGGCGTTCCATCATTCACTTACAGATGAAGGATGTCGTGACTGATTCATTGCGAGCTGTTAATGAAATATCCTGAACCTTCAGCAACAGGCCACAAGTCGTCACCGTTGCCTGCTACTTAAGCTCACGTCGACAGTCTGTGGCGAAGTCACGAAAGCCGGTCTTATCGGCGTTCTGGCAGCGACCTTCCTGCACCTGCGCAGAGATCGATTCGAGAGCTTTGCTGACCTCTTTGAAGTCGCTCTGTTGAATGAGCTGGTCGAGGTCGTCTTTCGGGTACTTCGCCTTTCCGGCACTCGGAATCACAGTCTCAACCGGTAAGTGGAGTCCTGTCCGGACTGCCGCCACATCGTCAAGCAGCCAAGCATCAACATGCGGAATGGCGACTCCCACGGCAATGGCAACGAACTTTCCACTATCCGCTAGTTCCTGTCTCGCGTTGGTAAGTGACTTGCGTCGTTCATTGCGCCGATCGCGGTCCTGGTCAACAACGGCGATCAAACCGTTCAGGCCACGGCTGCGAGTTTGAGCCGCCGCGAATTTCAGCTTTCGTTCGTATCCGCGTCCACCAGTACGGAGATGAGCCCACTGCGTAAACTCAGCTTGTATTTCTCTTTCCAGAATGCTTCGGACCAGACCCGGCAGTGATGCGGCGTCGCGAGGCCCGTCGGCGACAAAGAGCAGTTTCATTACACCGCCTCACCCAGCAGTCCGATTTCCTGCTCATTAAACCAGACTTCGCCGAGCAGGAACCCGTCGAAGAATTCGCGGATGCGTTCTGCGTTTGCTGGTGTCGCCGTCCGGTTGCCGTCTGCTTCCCGCTGAAACACGAGTACCTGATCGGTTTCGAGATCGACCAGGTCCAGCAGGTAGGGTGAGTGTGTTGTCAGAATCACCTGAGCTGGATGCCCGCCCAGTTCGCCCTGTGTCAGCTTCCGCAGAAGTTCCATCACCTCTGCCAGCCGCCGTGGATGCATCCCGGTTTCCGGTTCTTCCAGTAACACGATGTCCGGCGGTGTTGGGTGAAAGGTCAACGCGAGGAAGAACAACAGCAGTCGAACTCCGGCAGATGCCCGGTCGGCAGGGATCCGGAACCCACGATCAAGAATTAGATAAATCTCTCTTGATTGCGGATCGGGAGTTTCTATGGCGATGTCTTCCAGACCGGGAACCAGTTCTTTCAGAGCATCACGAAACTGCAGGTATCGGCTCAGATCACTTCGAAGGATGTGATCCAGAAGCGCTGCGACACGGCTGCCGTCGGTCTTCAGGTCAAGGAAACTCCGCTCATTGGTTCCAAAGCCTGCACATCGAGTAGCCACGCCAGCGTTTGGCAGTTGAAACTGCTGAATTTGATGCGGCTGAAGTGCCTTTGTCTGCTTAAAGGGAAACTGTGAATTATTCGAACGCTCCGCACTGAGTTCAATTTGTTGTGATGATCCAGTTTCTGCTGTGATGTCAAACTTTGTACTCGACCGGAAAAAATCGATTTCTGAAATCACCTTCGGATTAAAAGGGCCGAGTAGCTTCAAGGCTTCCAGAAACGATGACTTCCCAGTGTCGTTTGGTCCAATCAGCACCGTGAGTGGCTTTAGAGGAACTTCCAGTTCACGGAAGCAGCGAAAGCCTTTGATCGACAGATTAGTCAGCACGGAAGAACTCCCAACAGGACGCAACAAACTCTAATCATAGCGAGACAGTCTCTTCGGCTCAGTCTCCATATATGAATGGAAATAATTCTGACAGCCGTCGATGAGTCCGTAAAGCAGTAAAGACAGCGGGAACTATTTTCTGAGTTGTTGCGAGCGTGAGCTGTCGCTGCTGGCTTGGCCAGCAGCGCAAATGTAATCCACGACACATTCCACGATCTGCCAGCCGAGCAGGGCCAGCCTCCACCGGTCGAATCGACGTCTGCCAATGTGTCGACCGGTAGGAGCCGGTCCTACAGATTACCGCTTCGGTTCCTCGACAGTGAAGTGGGCCGGACCAGGGAGCGCAGCGACGACGTTCCGGTAGTCCACGCTCAATGTTGCCGGAGCTTCGCTTCGCTTGATCCGGCCTACTGTTCCTTACAAATCTTCGTCGAGTACTCGCGAACAGATCGGCTCCTTCGAGTGCAGTCCGCAACACCAGAAAAAGTAAAGCCGTCGTGGCGACCACCAGATGTCACTGCGTGTGAAGTCGGTATCAACACTGACGACCATCGGAAATGGTGAACCAGGGTTTCCGACGTACAGCCAGTGCGGAGCATCAATTCCGCGTTTCGCCATTTCTCTGGCTGTACGCGCGTCGTCAACGATAACCACTTCTTTCGTGACGCCATCAAGAGATTCTGCTTTCCAAAACTCCTGAATGTCACGAGTTCCCCAGATCGCAGACTGTCCCCAGGCCGCAATGCCCAGCCCCAGACACGCCAGGTGCCACCGTCTTCTCCTGCCAGCCCTTGATTCACCGCTCTTCAATTCCCTCTGGTGAAGGGGCATGAAACGACCGTTGTGGATGTAGAAGAACGACAGCACTCAATCATCCTCACCGCTTGGGTTTCCCGACGGTCAGCTTACGGCGGTAGATCCTCTTGCCGTGGGCGATGTAGAGAGTGCTGTGGTCGGGGCCCGCGAGCATGCACGTTGTGAGTGGCTGGTCGTCGTCGACTTTGGGGAGCACTCCACAGGGGCGGCCGGTGGGGTCGAAGACTTGGACTCCCAGATCGCTGGTCACGTAGTAGCGGCCGGCTTTGTCGACGGCCATGCCATCGCCTTTGGCGACAAGCACGTATGGCGGCGGCTCGTTGAAGCGGAACTCGCCTTTCGGGTCGATGCGCAGTCGCATCGCCATGGTTGGCATTTTTGCGTCCAGGTCCCCGCTGGCGTTGACTCGGAATGTCCACGTGTGCGTCCCGCCGTAATCGGAAACAGCCAGAGTGCCGCCGTCGTTGGACAACGCGATACCGTTGGGTTTGGTGATGCCTGTGTCGACCGGGGTGACTTCGCCAGTCTGCGGGTTGATCCGAGTGACCTGTTGGGCTCCGGTTTCAGTGATCAGGATGAAGCCGTCTTTGGTGACAGCCAGATCATTGGGTTTCACGCCTTCGGCCACGGTCTTCACTTCGCCGGTGGTCGGGTTAATCGAGATGACGCGGTTCTTTGATCCCTGGCACGCGTACAACAGTGAACCGTCCGGACTGAATTCCAGACCGCTGACAGATTCTTTGGTGATCTCGGTTCGCGTGCCATCGGCCGCGCTGATGCGGATCACAGCGGGAGCCTTCATGTCGCAGAAGTAAAGATTGCCGTCTTTGTCAGCACACAGAGCGTCGGCAAAACCCAGATCCTCAGCGACGAGTTCCCAGTTCTCGCCGTGAATCAACAAGTTCAGCAGCGTCAGGTCGCCGCCGAGATCTCCGCTGGTGTTGAGCATCGGAGTGTGCGTTTCCTTGCGCCACAGCCACTTCATCGCGTCGGGAAAACGTGAGCCGCCGAAGTCGGCGTTGTGCGCGTAGCCTTCAGCCCAGTCGAAGCGCGTGTCGTAGCCCATGTAGGACAGAGCTGACGCCATGCGTTGATTGGCCCACGGCCAGCTTCCGAAAGCGTTATCGACGTCGCCGCTGGTGTCGGCCATGTAGACGCGAATGGGTTTTGGTTCGGTCTTGCGAACCAGAGCCGGGTAGATGTTGCCACCTCGAAGATTCGTGAAGCTGCCGACGCTGGAATACACCTTGCGGAAGAAGCCCGTCCGCTCCCACGCCGCCGTGAAGGCGCAGATTGCTCCGGAGCTGGAACCGCCAATGGCGTGCATCTCGGGATCGTCAGAGATCGTGTAATTCTTCTTCACTTCCGGGATGATTTCTTCCAGCAGGAAGCGGACATAACGATCGCCCAGACTGTCGTATTCAAAACCTCGATTGGAGTGCTTGCCGTTCTGTCGCGGTTTCGATTTGTCGTGGCCCGGATTGATGAAGACGGCGATCGTGTGCGGCATATCTCCGCGAGCGATCAGGTTGTCGAACACTGTGGGAATGCGCCAGCGACCGTTGAGGTTCCGCATCCCTTCGCCGTCCTGAAACACCATCAGTGCGGCAGGCTGTTCGGCCTTGTATTGAGCGGGCACGTAGATGGACCAGTCGCGAATCGTGCCAGGAAAAATCGTCGATTCCCACGGCTCCATTTTTTCGACCGTGCCCCTGGGAACGTCTTCGACGACGACCGCATCCGGATGCGGCTTCCATTCGGGTTTGGTGTTAACGATAGGGATATTGGTGGATTCAGCATTGTTACCCCACAACCATTTCAGAGCCTCGGGCAATGCTTCACCGCCCCACTTGCCGCTATGGCCGCCGTCGGTCATTTCGAGTTTGTAGGTGTAGCCGGCAAACTGCAGAGCGGCTGCCAGATCCTGATTGCCCAGCGGCCAGTTCCCATGCAGGTTGTTGAGGTCGTCTCGACCGTCCTGCAGGTAGACTTTGATGGCTTTCGGCTCGGGCTTCGACTTGCGAACCAGTCCGGGAATTTCCCAGCCGCCTCGGATATTAGTAAAGCTGCCGATGTGGCTGAGCACCTTGCCGAACTGGTCTGGCTTCTCCCAGGCGACGGTGAAGGCACAGATTCCGCTGGACGAAATTCCGCAGACAGCTCGCTGAGCAGGATCCGTCGAAACATTCAGATCCTGCAGCGCGACAGGCAGGAATTCATTGACCAGAAATGTCGCGTAGCGATCATCCAGCGAGTCGTACTCGAACGAGCGATTGCTGCGATCTCTAGCTCCCGGCGCTGTCGCGGGAATCGTGCCTGGATTCACGAACACGGCAATGGTGACCGGCATCGCCTTCTTGTGAATCAGATTGTCGAACACAACGGGGACTCGAAAAGAGCCCTTCGGATTCGCGTAGCCACTGCCGTCCATGAACACCATCAGTCCGGCCGGCTTATCAGCTTTGTACTGAGCCGGCACGTAGACGCTGAAGTCGCGTCGCGTTCCCGGAAACATCTGGCTGTCGGTGAACTGTCCTGATGTGACCTTTCCCTGAGGCACGCCGTCGTGGACGACTCGATCCGGGTGCTCTTGCGCCATCGCATGAGCAGACAACAGGGAGACCGCGAAACACAGCAGGATTAAATGACGCTTGAGACGATTCATAACCGGACTCCGGACTTTGTTACCTGGTCACCGCACGTTGCGGTCGAGTTTGAGCACTCAATCACATCGCTCACGGAATCCTGTGGTGCCTGACATGTCGCACGTTTTCACAACCACCGTGACGCGATCGGATTCTTGCAGTTGTCGGGAACAGTTTCACGCAGGTCGGCAGCGTGAACGCCGATGGAAACGACGTAGCCGGGCAAGATTCACCTTCGATAGAGACCGATGTCGGTGATCGCACAGTTCAGTCGTAGACCTGAGCGGTGCCCGAGGTGACGAATGAAGCTATGCGGAAAATCGTTCGATCGGACCGGCCTGGTCAATGTTCAGTCCGACGTCCAGGCTTCCGTAGTGGTTGATCGGATTGCCGTAGGCGTTGAGGATCGTCGTGTACCAGTTGCCGAGAGTCTTGTGGCCCGGTTTGCCGTAACCTGGCAGGCGGATGTACCGGCGGCCGATGTCCAGCCTGGTATTATCCCCGGCGAGGACAAGGAAGGGCCATTCGCTTCCATTGCTGTGGTGAGTCTCGCCGTTGTCGGGGAAGTAGAACAGCATCGTATTGTCGAACATCGTGCCACCCGCTTCAGGGACACTCTTCAGTCGGCTGACGATCGTGTCGATCACCGTCATGTGCTGGTGTCGAATCTTTTTCCGAACTTCGGTCGCTTCGAAATTCCGGACAGGCTTTCCGTGTCCGACGTCATGCTGATTGACGTTTTCGCCTTCGATTCCCGGCAGGCCGGTGTAGTTCGTGCCGAGTTCGTCCACGGTAAACGTGACCACGTTGGTCATCCCCGAGATCAATGTTGAAAGCAGGACCTCTGTGAATCCGACCTGCCGATCAACGGTCGAGATGTCATCAGCAAGGTATTTCCCATTCAGCTCCGGAAGATGCTGCCGAAGCACGTCACCCATCGCTTCGACACGAGCGTTGCGTTTGCGAATATCCTGCACCGCGTCGGCGTAGTTCGCGACCTTCGGCCGTTCTGTTCCGGTAAGACGTTCTGCGAGACCCGCTTCGCGCGTGGCTACAAACTCAAGAACTTTTCGTTGCAGTTGGTACTGAGATTGAGCCTGCTGATCAGTGGCCACGGACTTGAACAGTTCCTGCATCGCCACCTTCGGCGAGCCGAACGCATAGTTAGGCTGTTGTGGCCCTCGGGCTGAGAACCCCTTCTCGATACCGTTGATGTTGCCGCGCGAGTTGCCGCCGCCAGCCGGGAAGCAGGCAAACTCGATGTGACCAAAAGGCGACGGAAACATCTGCGCCAGTTCAAAATCGACCGTCGCCCACTTGATGGAACTGAGTCGCTCGTTGGCCTTGAACACGCCAAGCGAAGAGCACCACGTGTGATGCCCCGTGGTACACATCTTGCCCGAGAGCCCCTGCAGGATCGTCAGGTTGTTCTTATGTCCGGCGATGGGACTCATCCATTCCGGCAGGTCGTGGTCATCGAGATCGACGGCGAAGGAGTCCTTCCGCTTCTCCGCCTCCATTTGCTCCTCACTGAAACTGGGTGGAACCAGAGAATGCGGAGGCAGGCCATTGCCTTTATGGATGAAGATGAACCGAGTCGGCGGCTTGCTCACCGATGAATCCGCAAAGAGCTTCGCTGAAGAGAGGCTCAACGCGCCGGCTCCAAGAATGCTTTGAGTCAGAAACTCTCTTCGATTACTTATCATTATTACCTCATGAGTGGGGCAGGCGGGATTGCACGCATCACGTTTCAATTAACATCTTTGCGGTACATGAACGAATCCGAACTGAGCAGCGAAACGACCACTGCCTTAAAGCTTCCACCATTTTCAGTATAGGCCTCATCGGCGTCGATCAACGTCTGCGAATCGGAAAGCATCTCGTTGCGGCCCATAAAGAAACGAAATGCGTGACGAATGATGGACTGCCGAACGCGTTCGGATTGAGACAGCCGATCAATCAGGTCAAACGGGTCCGTCACCACACCGTCCAGATCCGAGTCCTCAGTACCAAGCAGTTCTCCGAGAGTGCTGACAGACCGGGTCCTGTAAGTGTCGGAGCCATACTTCGTTTTTGTGCGCGAGATCAGGTTCTCCGGAGACTCAAGCGGTTCTTCCAGGCGGTAGCGCCCGAAATCGTCGAACACTTCAAACGGAAGCCCCAGCGGGTTCATGTGCTGATGACACTTCCAGCACTCGGCCTTGCTGGTCACTGATTCAACACGTTCACGAAACGTCTTATGCGGATCGTCCGGCACCTGTGCATCCACCGTGATCGGCACGTCAGGAACTCGTCCCGCCAGCAGCTTTTCGCGAATCCAGCGTCCTCGTCGAATCGGGTCAGTCTGAAAATTACCCGAGTGCGCGATCAGCCACGCGGGATGAGTGAGAAGCCCCTTGCGGTTGGTAATTCTGAATGGCTGTTCGACTGGATAATCCCAGAACTCGGTGTCGTCCAGACCTTTGAAATTCTTCTGTTCAACGTCGCCGTAACGAAACGGGTTCGGCGTCGGCGGAAGATTGTAAAACGGCGAATGGTTGTAGGTGTAGCCATGCGCGAACGACACGGTGGTAAATGGTGTTCGCCCTTTTCCGATCGTCTCACCAAAGAAATACATATGCCGGAGAAACTCCCGCTTCTGCTTGCCCCCCAGAATGTTTAGCGACTTCTTCGATTGGATGAACTCCAGATTCTCGGCGATGACTCGCTCGGGATCCGTTTTCCAGTCCGTATCTTTAAGCCTGGCGTACGCTTCCTTCCACTCGGCGATAATCTTCTGGCCGGTTTCGTTGTCCTTATTGTGGTAGACAAAGAAGTCTTCGGTGGTCAACAGGTTTCTGAAGACGTCCTCATCACGCTGCAGATACCAGTCGACAACCCGGTCGGCTTCTTTCACCAGGAATCCAGGCGTCCCGGCGGTGCCGCGTGCCGGGTTCTGGTAATAGCCGTCGCTGCGTGTCACATCCTTGAACACTTTCAGAGCACCGGTATAGCCGAAGAATTCTCGAAAGAACCGCACGAGCTTCGGATGCGTGCTCACATGCGACTGCATGTTCTTGCCGCTGATTCCAGGATCGACTGGCCCGTTGAAGTGTGTTTCATTCGCAAGCAAACGCTGCACCTCGCGCCGGTAGTCATCTTTCGCGATGAGCCGTCCGTCGAATGCAGCCTGCTGCAGTTCCTCGTCCGGCCCCGGATCGCCCAGCGCGTACGCGATGGCTTGAGCTGCCTCGACAGGCGACAGCTTCTTTCTGCCGTACGCATCCGGCTCGCCTGCCCCGAACTCCTGGCGGTATAGAAACTCGGACTCCAGCAGGACGCTGACCAGCATCTGACGCAGGCCTTCAGTATTTCCTCCCAGTTCAATCGACGACTGCAGGAGAGGCAGGTAACGATCCAACTCTTCAACGCTGGCTTTGCGCTTCAGTACGCACTCAGATTGTGCGTGAATGGCGGCAATCATTTCCTGATTTGTCGGCCGGCTTTTCTGGCTGACAATCGTCACGAAAGCGGGCGGTGAAATCGGCGGATACCAGCGGTCCTGCGGATTTGAAAACTCAAGAGTTCTGCGGTCTTTGTCGGCGTGAACCGCGCTGAAGATCTGTTTTTGAGAAATCCACTCAGCGTTGTTCAGCATCACCAGCAGGTGCCCACCGTCCAGGGCGGTGTTGTCGTAATCGCGAACGCCCGAATGGTCCGGCAGCACGAACGGATTGGTGACACCATAAAAGCTGCGCTGTCTCGATTGCCCCGTCAGCATGAAGATGTCATTGACGAGTTCGTGGAAAATCTGCGGACTCACCAGCCACCGCCGTGCGGGCGTGAATGGCTTATCCTTGATCTGACCACTGAACAGCGTCTCGTGATCGACGTAATTGCCAAAGTCCGGATAGCGAAGTTTCTTATCGAGGTTCGAGGCGTTGTGCTTTCTAAGTCCCGACTGCAGCCAGTCGGCGAGCATTGAACGTTCATCAGTCGCTGGCTGCGGAGCGTCTGCGGGAGGCATGGTTTGAAAGAAAATCTGATCCTGCGCCCTGTTCAACAAGTCCAAACGCGCGTCGAGCTTCAACTCCGCGATCTTGTCGAGCCGAACATCACCTTCGGCATTTTCGCCTTCGTGGCAGTTCATGCACCGGTGCTTCAACACTCTCTGCACGTGCTCTGGAACCAACAGCCGCGCGGACGCGTCCTCCGCGAAGGAGACCAGTGCGGGCATCGACGCGCCGAGCAGCAAGGTTATGAAACATACGAGGTAAACCTGCCTCATCAATCGATCCTTAGACCCGGATTAACTTCCCGAATTCGAACCTCGTCGCTCTCGCCGAAATAACTTTCCACAAGCAAGGGAACCATTCTGACACAGCTCATAAGAGCACACTATGGACACGATTGAAAGCTCAAGTCGGATCGCATGAGTGCAGGGCGGTGGCCACAACGTCCTGAATTTGAGCCACAGAAAAACAGTAGATGAACACAGAGTTCTGAATCGCATCTGTATCTATCCGTGTCCATCTGTGGCTGAGGATTCTTCCCGAAATCACTGGCGCGGCCCACGTGGCAGGTGTTCGATGAGGTATCTAATGATGCGCATTCTCACATGCACCACCGTCCCGTTTCCCTCTCGGAGACCGTGATCTCGATTGGGATAGACCATGTAATCGAACGGCTTGCCAAGCTCAATCAGCCGATCGACCAGTCCTTCGATAATCTGAATGTGAGTGTTCGTTTCACCCGACCCGGTGATCATCAGCAGTTTACCCTGCAGTCCGTTTGCAAAGTTGATCGGGGCAGATCGTTGATAGCCATCCGGGTTCACTTCGCGCGTCCGCATGTAGACTTCCTGGAACCACGCGTTGTAGAGATGCGGCTGTGGCTTGGGCACAACGGCAATTCCAACGTGATACAGGTCGGGTTTACGGAACATAGCGTTGAGCGTGTTCGAGCCGCCGCCGCTCCAGCCCCAGATCGCGACTCGTGAGAGATCAACGTACGGTCGCATGCGGCCCAGCTCTTTGAGGCCCGCCGCCTGATCGTCCGTGGAAAGCGGCCCCAGACTCCCGAAGATGGAACGCCGCCATGCAGCTCCTTTGGGCGCGGGAGTGCCACGATTGTCGATAGAGACGACCAGATATCCCAGGTCCGCGACGACCCGATGAAAGTCGATCTGAGCCGCTCCCCAGTTGTCAAGCACGGTCTGGGCATGAGGTTCGCCGTAGACGTAAATGAAGACGGGATACTTCTTCGACTCATCAAAGTCCTTCGGCTTGATCATCCATGCGTCCATGGAAACACCGTCGCCAATGTCGAGCTGCAGAAACTCCGTGGGGTGTGAAATCACGTTCTTCATCCTCGCGCGGAGTTCGCTGTTGTCTTCGAGCACGCGGACCGCGCGGTACTTCGGCAGTTCGACAAGCTCAACGACCGGAGGCTTATCCAGCGTTGACCAGGTATGAAACGCCCACCTTGCATCCGGCGAGAAATCGAAGTCGTGCGTGCCAGGTTGGGCCTCCGGCGTGATTCGTTCAAGAGTTCCCGTGCCGTCAAGCGGAACGCGGTGAAGGTACTTTTGCGTTCCATTGTCCGGCGACGCGTGGAAGTAGAACCAGCCTCCGTCTTCGTCGATGGTGGCGCGGTCTATGACGTCGTACTTGCCCGGCGTCAGTAGCGACAGTTCCTTGCCCTCACGTGAATAAGCGAAGGCGTGCCGCCAGCCGTCTTTCTCACTGACGACGATGAACGCCTTGCCGTCGCGAATCCAGGTCAGTCCGGAGTTCTTTCCCTGGCTTCCGACGGCCCATGCCTCATTGGATTCGTGATAGATGCGTTCCACATTTCCGCTATCAATATTCGCAAGTAGAAACTCACGCCGGTCACGAAACCGGCTGAGTTTTTCCACGAACACTTCGTTCGAGTTACCGGCCCAATCGACCTGCCCGAGATAGAACCCTGCACCAGGTGCCTCAATGGGTAACCACTGAATCTTCTTGCCTTCAGAGTCCACTACGCCGACACGAAGAGTGGCAATCTTCTCACCAACTCGAGCGAATCGATTGTTCTGGATTCCCGGGTACGACGGATCTGTTGGGACAAGAACCGGCCGTAACCTCACGTTGGTCTCGTCAGATTCGATAAACGCGATCTGTTTACCGTCGGGACTCCAGGCGGGCTGCCGGTACCAGATATCTCGATCGTCCAGACGCTTTGTCAGTTGGGCCCGTCGCCCGGTTGCGAGATCACGAACAAACAGATTCCGATCGCGAAACTCAATTATGCTCTTGCCATCCGGCGAGAGGCGTCGTTCCGGATCGATTTGTAATTTGCTCGCCAGTTTTACTTCGGTGCGCTCGCCAGTGCGGACGTCATACCGCATATGGACCGGCTCATTAGTTTCCGGGTTAAGTTCTCGAACCGTGTATCCCGAGCTGTCAGGCAACCACTCCGCTTGAAACGTCCTGCCGCGAAATTCCCCGCGTTCGTAGATCGCGCGCAGTCGCGACTCTGTTTCCTCCTGCCAGCCTGACTCCTGAGCATTGGCATTACCCAATCCCATCACCGCCAGGAACACCACTCCCCAGAAACATGCAAACGTCATCGTCGATCTCTCACTCATACATTCGCCTCATACCCGCAAGTTTTGATTCTGTTGTTCAATGGCTCTCTGAGTTCACTCAGTTGGGAGCCCGTGGAAGTCGATGTCCGGCTCGCTGGTTCCTGATGCGTCGCTGGTGAAAGTCTCTCCCGGTCGGCCCGTCTCGTTGAAGAAGCCGCAGTTGCGCAGGAAGAACCGCTTACCGTCAGAGCCGCCCGTGAAGTCGAGGCGATGGCGACCTCCGCCTGTTGCATCGACCGAGAACCGGGCTTGCGTGCACTGATACCACTTATCTTCGACGTCGCAGACCCAGACATTTCCGTAGAACGCTCGGCGACCGATGTGTCCGTGTGTGGGTGAGAAACTCTCAAGGAAGGAATGCAAGCCTTGCAGGTGAGTGTCGGTCTTAGGACGCTGGAAGCTGGCAATCAGTTGCCACTCGTTCGCTGTTTTGTCACTGAACCACGACGTGTAGACCGTGTTGCCCTTTCCGTCAGGCTCCACCTTCGTGAGGAACCGATAGGTACTCCCGGCCTTCCAGGGATAAACGAGATAGCTCTGTCCCCCCGAGCCCTCGTTACCGAACTCGCCGACGTGAACATCCTGGCCGTGAGCGAGTGCGATGATTCGCTGCTCTTTCGGAATGTCGCGAGGGTTGTCGGTCTTGAATGGACTCCACACCGAAAACAGCACGCGACGTTCTTTCTCGCTGTTTACCTGGAATCCGAAGTAGCCCTGTCCGAAGCCATTAGCCATGTAGAAGGTACCGATCGGATCCTGCCCCTGCGGGACGGTGACTTCTGAGTACGCGTATCTCAGATTGACGTCGCGTGGCACGTTATAGCTGAGATGCACTGACGGTCCGCGACGTCCCCAGTAGAACATGCCGCCCTTGTTGTCCCGGACGAATTCGACATTCAGGCCATCCGTGTCCGAAGAAATCAGCAGCTCACCGATTTCTGCGAACACGTTACCAGTCCGCTCGACGCCCTGGAAATCCACGCGAATGTACCCAGTATCATTTACCTTCACGTTGCCGATTTCGCGAACAACAGGCTCGGTTCCTTCGACGACCGTTTCAAACTCATCCTGCCCAACACGTGTCGCGATCGTCGAGCGTCCATCTCTGGCCGCCGCTTTGATCGCCAACCGGAGATCTCCGGGACGATTCACGTGGAAAAAGACGGAGAACACGTCAACGGGATTGCTCCATGCGACGGTGCCGTTTCGCTGAGCACCATTTCCACCAGGCTCGGGAACCGTACGAAATGTGTTACCCGCCATCGGCACGGCCCAGTCAGCAGCCTGAGAGAAAGCGCTCGCGAGCAACAATGCAGCCACACAGGTCAGCCGCATTACAATAAGTCGAATCGAAGTTTTCACGTTCCGGGCTCTCACACGAGGCTCATGACAATTCACCAAACCACTAACTATACGGATGCCGCAAGCGTTCAGGGACCCAACCGGCAGCGGCGCCGAGTTCTGCGGCATCCAGGCGTAGGCGCACAAACGATGGGCCAGATCCGGCCGGCCGCGCAGGACTGCGACTTCTCAGACGGCTATACCTGCAAGAGCGATGGAAGAAGGGCTCCGGCGGATCGACCGCAGCGCCCGATCTGAAACGTAATGAAAACCATCACCGATCAGGCCATCCATTTCATCGACCGCAACCACCACATGGGTACGGCGTTTGACCTGCAGGTCTCACAATTCGCTGTGCATCTCAACATCGATTACAACCAGACAACGCTTGATCGAGTCAGCAGGAGGTCCGACGGCTTCAAATACAAAATGACGGAGTTTGCCCACCTGACCACCGATATGGATGACTCCATTAGGTGGGCCTCGACAAATCGAGTGTTGTCCCACAGAAACCGGAGGCTGACCAATAATGGCGGGTTCGTTTCTTAAATCGTTGACGTGCTCGGGATTGACGCTGTTGCTGACTGCACCAACATCGTCGATTGCTCAGGAACTGCCCAACATCGTCATCGTCTATGCCGACGATCTCGGATATGGCGACCTGTCGATCTATAATCCAAACGCGGCATATAAAACCCCTCGGCTGGATCGCATGGCGGCGGAAGGGGGCCGGTTTCTGGATGCTCACAGCCCATCGACAATCTGCTCTCCATCACGATACGGATTGTTTTCAGGCGAACTGGTGTGCCGCACGGGCCGGAACTCGACGGCTTTCGAAGGTCCGGGCGGTCCCAGTTACCTCGCGCCGGACCAATTGAGTCTCGCCGGGATGCTGAGGAAGCAGGGATATCGAACTGGAGTCTTCGGGAAGTGGCACGTGGGTCTGACGTGGTATGACAACTCCGGAAAGCGGCTGAGTGGAGGATTCGAGAACTCACTCCTGATTGATTATGAGAAGAGTACGCCTCTCGAAGACGGCCCGAACAACCGGGGATTTGACCAGTCCTTTATTACGCCCAACTGTCCGACGACCGACCCACTCTATATCTATATCGAGAACGGTCTCGTTCCAGTTCCGGCCAGTAAGCGACATCATCAGGACTGGCTACCGAATCCGGGTGGCAAGTGGCGATGGGATAACGACGAAGGCTGGATGTCTCCGGACTACCGTTTCGTGGATGCAGACCTGCTCTTCTATGACAAGACGATTCAATTCATCACCGACCACCGAAAACGATTCCCGGACCGGCCATTCTTTGCGGTCTTTTCCACACAGATTTCGCACGCTCCGGTACTGCCTGCCGACGAGTTCAACGGCACCACCAGCGCCGGGCCACGCGGTGACTTCATCTATGAACTCGACACCTTGACTGGCCGTCTTCTCGACGCCATCGATCGTCTGGGGATCGATGACAACACGCTGGTCATCTTCAATTCCGACAACGGTCCGGAAACCGTTCACACGGACTGGATGAGGCAGGACCACAATCACGATCCGGCAGGCGGATTTCGTGGAATGAAGCGGGACGGATGGGAAGGCGGACATCGCGTCCCCTTGATCGCCCGCTGGCCGAAACGAATTCCTGCCGGGCACGTCTCCAGTCAATTGGCGAATACCACGGACATTCTTGCGACGCTGGCCTCGGTCGCTGGGCATGAGCTTCCCGATGCTGCTGCCGTGGACAGCTTCGACCTGCTACCCGCGATGCTGGGGACTCGACAGGACAGCGAACCAATTCGACCCTGGATGCTCACTCAAAGTTTTCGAGGCGAGTTTCAACTGCGACAGGGACCGTGGAAGTACCTGGATCACAAGGGTTCGGGCGGGAACAACTATGACCGCGGCATGTTGAAAGATTACGCGCTGCCCGAGACAGCGCCGGATGCCACCGGCCAGCTGTTCCACCTGGAACAGGATCCCGGCGAAACGACCAATCTGTTCTTCTCCGCAGCGCCCCGTCGAGAGCAGATGCAGACGCTGCTGCAGAAGCTGATTGGAACGACAGGACGCACGGCTCCGACAGGTCGCAAACCCATCGGAGTCAGGAACATTCCAGTCGTGAAGTCCCACTGAAAACGGGGCGTTTGCTGCATCATGCTCAGCATCTCAACTTCTCGAACTGTTCCCCACGACTGTTGGCAACCTATCGCCGTGCTGGCGACTGGACCCTGTCAAACGATGCGACATTGTCTGTTCGGCTGGATCTGTTTCGTCTGAGCACGTCAAGCGTAGACTCCCGCCAAAGACGTAATTCCTGTTCACCTCACTCGTGGGTCACCGATCATGCCACGGACGCAGACGGTCATCGAGAACCCATCCTCAACTCGCCGTTGAAGGAGTCGACACATCACTTTCGCTTTGACGAAGTCGGTATCACAAGCGACATACAGCAAGGCAGGCGAGTCAGTTCCTACATTGTCCTGATCGCTCATTCCGCACGAACGGCAAGCAGCTGGTCCTCGATAGCGACTGGACGGAAGACCGCCTCGAAGAGAACAAACTGATCAATGACATCCGCAGCCGTGCGGAACTCCGGTGGCAAGGAGGCTACTCCAGCGCCACGTCCACATCGGTGGCGGACAAGTCAGGAAACTGGCGACACGCAAACCTGCGAACTCAGTTCGAGAAACTCATTCGTCGTGCTGGCTTCAAACCGTGGCCAAAGCAGTTCCAGAACCTGCGTTCCACACGCGAAATGGAACTTGCCGAAGATCATCCACTGCATGTCGTCTGTGCATGCATCGGAAACACTGAACGCATTGCGGCAAAGCATTACCTGCAAGTCACCGACGACCGCTTCCGAACAGCAAGCAAACCGACCACTTCAGAAACGGTGCGAAAACCGATGCGGTACGGCGCAAAATCAGGCCGTATCGATTCGCGCGCCGAAACAGAAGAATCTCACAAACGGATGCCATACAAAGAGAAACGGCCACGTGCGGAAACACGCGACCGTTCGAACTGGGCGATACTGGATTCGAACCAGTGACTTCCACCGTGTGAAGATGGCACTCTAGCCTCTGAGTTAATCGCCCTTTGCTGGAGTCCTTTTAGCGTGGCTCTGCAGGCACTTCAACTGTTCTTTCTCTAACGGTTTGGAATGCGTTGACGGCAGCGACCAACTGCAGCTTTCATCAGATTCCACAGGAATTTGCTGAACGTCATGATTGTCGGGGACATTGCGGCTGTGTGAAAGTGTTCGCGATGGACGTTGTATCTGCGGGTGTCAGTCGATTTCTGCTGGCTAGCGCAGTCACGACACCTTCTTTGACTTGTGGACGTCGAGGTTCATAATGCCGAGTCCGAATCCTGCGACGCGTTTCCGTTTGAAGCTGCCAGGTTTCCACGTTTTATTCCGCAACGATTGTATTTTTGAAGAAGGTGTCCTGGCCAATGGTGCGTTTTGTGTTCGCGTTGACTTTCGTGGCGGCATTCGCAGCTCCACTTTTTGCTCAGGATACCGTGTCACCATTAGCGGAACCCCAGGCGAAACCAACGCAGCCGATTCGAGCGTTGCTCGTAACCGGTGGCTGCTGTCATGACTACGCTCGGCAGAAGTTGATTCTTTCGCGAGGTATTTCCGCCAGAGCCAACGTCGTCTGGACGGTCGCTCATCAGGGTGGCACGACGACCAATACACCGCTGCCGGTGTACGACGACCCGAACTGGTCGAAGGGCTTCGACATTGTCATACACAACGAGTGCTTTTCCGATGTGAAGGACAAGGCTTTCGTCGAGAACATCGTCAGGCCGCATCGCGAAGGGTTGCCGGCGATTCTGATTCACTGCGCGATGCACTGTTACCGAACGGGCGATAACCAGTGGTTCGATTTCGTGGGGATGCAGTCGCCGGGGCACGGGCCTCATTACTCGTACACGGTCGACAACGTAAAACCCGATCACCCCATCATGAAGGAGTTCGGCCAGACCTTCGTCGCGCCGAAAGGCGAGCTGTACCACTCGATCAAGCTGTTCGATACGGCAACGGCTCTCGGTCAGGCGAAACGTCAGAGCGACGGGGTTCCTCAAACCTGCGTCTGGACCAACCAGTACGAAAAAGGCCGAGTCTTTGCGACGACGATCGGCCACTACAACGAAACGATGGTCGAGCCGAAGTACCTCGACATGATCACGCGAGGCTTGTTGTGGGCCTGCGACAAAGACATCGATGCCAGCTTCACTCCCAGTACTGAAAACATCGACGAAGAGATTCGGGCACTCGTCAACGTTCCTGTCAATCAAGCGGCGGCGCAAACGATCGCTGGCAATTGTTGCGGAGAGGACAATCTTGCCTACAAAAAGCCCGTGACATCCAAAAGTGTCCAGGGAGGCAATGAACGACACCAACTGACCGATGGCTTATTGAACACTCGGTGGTGCGCGTCGGGTGCGCAGGGTGACGAATGGGTAACGGTCGACCTCGAACAACCGGAACACGTCAAAGCGTTGCGTATCCACTGGGAGAAGGGCGGGGGAATCTCGTACCGCTATGTCGTCGAGACTTCAGCTGACAACGAAAACTGGAAACAGGTTGTCGACGAATCGAAGAATAAAAAGTCGGGTAAGATCAAGACTCACAAGGTTGATGCGCCGGACGCTCGCTATGTACGCATCACGTTTCTCGGTGCAGACGGCGGAATGTGGGGATCGATCTGGGAGCTGGAAGTTTCGGCAGGCGAACTTCCACCGTTGCCAAAGAATGCTGGAGATGTTGCCGGGGCTGCTGCCGGCGTTTACGACGTCCAGGCTCCGGATGGATTCAACGTCACACTGTTTGGAACTCCGCCGGATGTGAACTATCCGGTTTGCCTGGCTGCGGCTGCGACGGGTGAAGTTTTCGTCGGCGTCGACGAGCAAGGTTCGCTCGGCAAGGAAGCGGGACGAGGAAAAGTTCTGCGGTGCATCGATACCGATGGAGACGGGCAAGCCGACAGGATCAACACGTTCGCAACGATGGACCATCCGCGAGGTCTGTTCTACGACAATGGTTCGCTGTGGGTGCTGCATCCGCCGTTCTTAAGCGTCTACCACGACGACGATCTGGACGGCACGGCCGATCGGCACGACACGCTGATTACCGGCATTTCGACCGACGAAGTCAACAAACGCGGAGCTGACCACACCACCAACGGAATCCGCATGGGCATCGACGGTTGGATCTACATTGCCGTCGGCGACTTCGGTTTCACAGAAGCAAAAGGAACTGACGGGACGGTTCTTTCACGTCGAGGCGGCGGCATTGTTCGCGTTCGACCGGACGGAACGGAAATGGAGATCCACAACTGGGGTCAGAGAAACATTCTTGACGTCTGCATCGACCCCTGCATGAACGTCTTCACGCGAGACAACACCAACGATGGCGGCGGCTGGGACATCCGACTCAGTCACCTTCTGCAGTCGGGCGAGTACGGTTACCCGTCGCTCTATCTGAACTTCACGGAAGAAAGCATGCCGCCGCTGGCTGATTACGGCGGGGGATCCGGTTGCGGTGCAATGTTCTTTCACGATCTTCGCTGGCCGGAGCAGTTTTCCAACACGCTCTACACCTGCGACTGGGGCACGAGCAACGTCTACCGTCACAACCTGCCCGCCAACGGTGCGACGTTTGATCCTCACCAGGAGGTCTTCCTGAAGATCCCTCGGCCGACAGACATTGATGTCGACGGCAGCGGCCGGATGTACGTCTCCAGTTGGAAGAACGGCAAGTTCGCGTACGACGGACCGAACGTCGGCTTCGTCGCTCAGATAACGCCGATCGATTTCACGCCGAAGCCATTCCCGCAACTCGACCAGCTCGATGAAAAGCAGCTCGTCGCTTTGTTGAGTTCGCCTAGCGCCGTCGCTCGGCAACACAGTCAGCTGAAAATTCTGCGTCGTCATGGTGCCGAGATTAAAAACCGAAACGGCAAGCCGGTTCGAACGACGATTTCAGAAGGAGATTTGATTACCAGCAATCTCGGACAGGCTGACGTTGCCGTCGTCGAACTGACGGTTCTGGCAATGGATCCAGCAGCTCCGCTGTATGGTCGAGTCGCGGCGATTTACACACTGAACCAGCTCGCCGGAGAGTCCGCTCGCGATTTACTCCTCAAAGTTTCTGAAGACGCCGACGTTCGCGAGCACGCACTTCGAGCGTTAACCGATCGTAAAGCGGGTCTCGACAAGCTGCCGCTGGAACCGTTCATTGCCGCGTTGAAAGATGAGAACCCACGTGTTCGCGGTCAGGCTCTCATTTGCCTGGGACGAATCGGTCGCCCCGAAGCCGGGGAAGCGATCCTGCCTTTGACGGTTCGCGCTACCGACTATCCCAAACCAACGGGCGAACCACTTTACAAGCAGGCTGATCCTGGTCGAGTGATTCCTCACCTGGCCGTCCGTGCTTTGCAGAATACGAACTCGGTTGAAGCCTGCCTGAAAGCTCTTGAGGGACCGTATTCAGTCGGTGCCTTGTGGGCTCTCAAGTACATGCACAATGAAGCGGCAGTATCAGGTTTGATCAATAGCCTGAGCAGCGTTCGCAATTCAGAGACGCGTCAGGAAATTCTGACAACGCTGATCCGCCTCTACTATCGCGAGGGCGACTACACCGGCGGCTGGTGGGGCACGCGACCGGATCGAGACGGGCCTTACTACGACCGCAAGACCTGGGAACAGAGCGAGCGAATCGCTTCCGTGATCAAAACGTTTCTTCAACAGGCGAATAAGCAAACGCTCGAACTGGCCGGTCAGCAACTGGCCGCTCACAAGGTTGAAATCAAGGGCCTGCCCACGGCAGCTTCCGTGGCGACTCGAAAAGCGGAACCGGAGATGGCCATCGAAATTGCGAAGGTCGATCCCAGCGATCCGAATCTGATCGGAAATCTGGAGGCCGAAATCGCCAGCTACCGCGCACTCAATTCCGAAGGCGATGCCGAACGCGGCGAGCCACTCTTCAGAAAGCAGGCGTGCATCGCGTGCCACACGACAGCCAACGGCCAAACGCCAAAGGGTCCGCACCTTGTCGACATCGGCAAACGGTACAAGAAGGCTGAGCTGGTCGAATCGATTTTGAAACCCGCAGCGAAGATCGCTCAAGGCTTCGACACGTACCTCTTCGTGATGGACAGCGGAAAAGTCGTGACTGGATTTGTCAGCGGCGAAAGTGCCGACGAGGTTCAGGTGCGCCAGACAAACGGACTCGCGATGTCTCTGAAGAAAGACGAAATCGAAATCCGACAACAGAAGAAGGAATCGATGATGCCCGTCGGCATCGCCAACAACCTGACTCCCGAACAACTCGCCGACCTGGTCGCTTACCTTCAGTCGTTGAAGTAGTTCTTGTCTGGAGTCAGGTCACCGGTTCGCAATCCGTCGTGATCGGCCAGCCCAATCATCAAGCTGCCAGATATTGACAACATTCTCTTCGCCGATCGTTGCGAGACGAGCGCTGTCCGGCGAAAACTTCAGGGCAACAACAGGTCCAAGGTGCGCAGTGAATTCCCGCATCGGACTTTCCTTGTCGAGTTTCCAAAGCTGAATTTTTCCCTGCTCGGTTCCGATAGCCAGCATCGAACCGTCCGGAGAAACAATGCGACTTTTTGCCTGCGACTCAAGTTTTATTTCTCTCTCAACTCGCTGCTCGTCGAGGTTTAGAATCTGATATCCGGTCGCGACGGCCAGCACGAGTCGGCTGCCGCGAGTATCCAGAAAACGGGCCGGAGACTCGACACCTTCGGCCATTACCTGCTTGCGAGTCTCGACTCGTAGTTTTGTCTCTTCGGTCCATCCCGAATTCTTCGATTCCCACAGGCCGACTCGAAAAGTGCCCGCGTCGTACTCCCCGTAAGTCATGATGCGTCGTCCGTCTTTCGAAAACAGAATCAGCGTGACAGCTTTCGTACCGCCAACTTTGTTGGCAAGCAGCCAGGCCTGCTCATGTTCGTATTCTTCGATTAGCTGAGTCTGCTTCAGCGATGTGGCTTCAAGTGCGATCAGTTTGTGAGCTTTCCGTTCGCGGATACTCGCGACCAGAGTGGTGCCATCCGAGCTGAATGCCATCGCTGTCGGATAGCTTTCGTAAGATTCGAAGACGGCGACTTCACGCAGAGTTTGTGCATCGATTAATCGAATGACTGGCCCCAGCGTCTGTGCTGAACCGCGAACTCCGATGGCAAAATGCCTTCCGTCTGGCGACCGTGTGACCATCATCGGCGTTTCACTCAGGGCTGTTGAACGACCGGTGGATCTGCTGAGTACGAACGCCGACGGAAGCATCATTAAGTTCTGACCGTTGCCGCCAATCTCCAGGTGCTGCAATCTGCCAGAGAAAGCTGGCCAGTGTCGAAGCTCGACACCAGTTGGCAGATCCCACAAATGCAATTCCGACTCAGGCTGTTCTGTTGTCGTGGGTTCCTGACGACCGACGGCGATCTGACTGCCATCTGCTGAAAATTCAATTTCCACTGAGCCATTCGCATCCCGATGTCGAATCGGTGTCTTGAAGTCAAATGAAGTCTTGAAAGAAGCGTCGAGCGACGGAGTTTCAGCGGTGGAATTACGAACGGCCGGTCGAGGTTCAGCAGCCAGTATGGCTTTTCGATTCACATCGAAACTCCCAGCAGATGTCGAAGCCCGAAGTTGGTTATGTAACGTCAGGCACTCTTCTGACATTCCTGACGTTAACTCCTCTGGACCGGCTGACTCGTTCGTCGTTGACTTCACAGACAGACCGGCAGGCTCACAACGAACAACTGCTTGAGTAATTTTGCGGGTTCGCCTTGTGTCGCGAGGGTCGGCTCCGGAAGGCCACCACTGGAGAACTCCTGCCGCATCTGTCGTGACAACGTACCGTTGGAATCGCTGATCGGCGTTCGGTGAAGGAAATCCAACAGTGATAATCTGCGACCCATCCTTCGGAAGAGTTTCTTCCAGAAGTTTATCGGTCGCGACATCCCACACTCGAACGAGGCCATCGTCACAGCCTGTCAGCAGCAGCTTTGAATCGGCTGATAACGCGACCGCTCGCACTTTGTCTGGATGCGCGATCTCTGGGATTTTCTCCGTCCCGACAGGCGTGGTTTTCCTGATCGGCTGCGCCGTTTCACCTTCGGAAAATTCGAGCGAAAGCAGCTGAATCGAACCCTGGCCGTGTGCGACGGCAATCGTCTTTTCGTCAGAACTGACCGAAACGGCTGTGATTTCTTTGCCGACTTCGGCCACTTCAGTCGGCAGAGTGTCCTCGTCATCGATCGACCAGATCCGAATCTGACCGTCAGCCCCGGCTGACATCAGGCGATTGCCACTGAGTTGGTGAAGAGCGAGTATCTCAGCCTTGTGAGCTGAAAAGTCGCGGACAACACTCAGCAGAACCTGAGCTGACTCTTTGTCGCCGATCTTCCAGACTCGAATATGACCATCGACGCCACCCGTCACGACTCTTTCGTTACTCGGCAACAACGTTTGAGTGACCGCGCCGAGGTGCCCTTTCTCGCCAACCGCATTCTGCTGAATACTCGCCAGAATTCGTTTGGCGTATTCGTCGTAATCGCTTGTGTCAACCGCCCGAAAAGCTCGAACGCTTCCATCGGCCATGCCGGCAATTACCAGATCGCCGTCTGGGTTCGTCGCCACCGTGGTAACGGAGTTCTCGCCCGAGTATTCAAAGCTTGAAACCATCAGGCCGGTGTACTGGTCGAAAATGACGAGCCTGTGTTCGTCGTTTCCAGCGAACACGGCAACATTTCCGTTTGATCGAGCAAAGCTGCCTGCCGTCGGAATTCGATCGACCGTTGGCCCACCGTGCATTGCAAGGTCATCTTTTCCAGCCGGTACAATCTCAGAGTTGGTTTCCGGTATCGTATTTTCTGTCGGGAGCCCGTCCGATTTGACAACCATCACTGGTGTGTTTGAGACGGCAGATGTCGAATCGTCAGTCTCTGCCGACACTGGTGTCGCGGACGGGGCTGAACTGACAGTGCTCGTTCCGTCGTTTTCGTCCTGTTTCTGAGGAGCAATCTCAGTGACTGTGTTTGCCGCCGGGGCCGGCTCCACGACGGGTGTCTCTACGGGCGGGGGATCTTTATCTGAGACGGTGCTGCGAATGACGGTCGGACCAAAATCATCATCGTCACCACCACAACCCGCCGCAAAAATCAAAAGCGACAGGCTGACGGGAATCAGACCGGCAAGACATCGCGAAACGCTGCTTTGCATTCTTTGAGCAACGCGACTATTGAATTCGAGCTGTGTTGTCATTTGGTTGGCGCCTCGTGGATGACTCCGCCCCGGGCAGGTTCCCCGGAAGTTCAAAACGCACGGCGTATCACGATTACGTGAGTAATTTGTTAAGCTGAGATGAACGACAGAAAAACAGGCCGGAGAATCACATTCGGCTTTTATGAAAGGCCGGTCAGATCGACTCATCTGTTCAACAAACGATTTACCTCGACAACGCTGCGACGAGCTTTCCGAAGCCCGAGTGCGTGTACGACGCCGTCGACAATTA
>JAQBWV010000262.1 GCA_027624335.1 Planctomycetota bacterium | reverse complement strand
GGGTGTGTCGGGTGTGCAGGGTTCACCTATAGATCATAAAAAATCAGTCAACTGCTTCGGAGTTACGCCTCGGCGATAGGAATAGATGCTGGGAACAAAAGCGTCACTTACACAACGGGTTCTCATCCATTTCTGGGGGGAGAAACGATCGATGACAGTCCGTCGTCAAAGTTCAATTCTTACCGCTTATCATTTAGACTAATCTGTCACTTTCCGTCCGTAGCACCCAGCGATTAGCACGCAGGCTTAAAAATAGAGGTAAGTGAATGGCCAGGCCCCCGCAATCCGGACAAGACCAACAGCACACGGTACTCGCCAATGATGTTGCTGATCACTCGTTGGGTGCTGATTCACCGGTCCGTGAGAATGATGCATTCCCACAGTCGATCGACGACCACCACGGTTTGATGTCGCGTGACGAACAGATGGCCGCTGAAACCGGCAGCCGAACAAGCGTGGACTCATGGCAGTTTCACGTGCCCCCCGATTTTCAGCAGCAATTGAGGGCGGCTGGCCTGCAGGCTGATTCGGTTGTTTTCTGGAGTCGCCCTCGGAGTACTTTACTGCGTGACCCGAAGTTTCAGCAGTCATCGCGAAACGTAAAACAATTCGTCAAGTTCGTGTCAAACCGCGTCTCAACGGCCATTGAACAGACCAGCGTGATGGAGACCGGTCGGTTGCTGCTGTTGACTGAAGACGGGACCATTTTTCTGGTTGGGAAATTTGCCTTAGCGGTCCGAGTATTCACTTGGTCCCTCAACGACTTTCGCATAGCAGTTCGCATGCATGAGTGCGAACTGAACGTCGAACTGTTTCATACAGAGAAGACTGCCGATGTTGAGCAGATTTCAATCGGGATCGACTTCTCAACGGCCCCGAATACTCCGTTTGGAGGAAGCTTCGTATCGCTGCTGGGGAAATGGTTCGCATTGCGGAAGCATGCGAACAATCGAAAGCTTCTCTCGACTCCGTTGTGCTTAAGTGCGAGCCATACTCAACGCGGTCATTTCCTCTATCCATTTCAATCATCAATTGCAGTCTGGATCAGTGTCAGTGAAACGGGGTTCCGAGTTTTCAGTGATGATGTGGACGAATTATTCGACTTTGATCGCGTTGTCAGCTGGCGAGAAGTCCAGTGCGGCATTGAAGCCTTCTTCTGGAGCGAAGAAGGGATTCGTCGCGTTGGTATCACGACAAACGGCACTGTTCCACTACCAACAGTCACCGAGTTGCCTCGCCTTCTCAAACCCAAAAGCACTGACGCTGCACAGAAATCGGCCACAGCCAGATCTGCTACCAGTCCTGAGCATGGCTCCGACACAAATGAATTCGGACAACCGGGACACGAGTCACTCAGCGAGCTACTGAAGTGTTTTATAGAACACTGTTCCGAACTAAGGAGTCAGGATGATCTGCTGGTGGCGGATTGGATTACGACTTCATTGTTTGATGATCACACCTTATCGGTCGGCATGACGATTGTTAACGGTGTTGGCTACGTCTGGGTCGGTGATGGGGCTTTCAGGAGCAGGCTCAACGACGCTGGTGGAATCTGGTACGAGTTTCCGGATGGGCGATATCTGCAAACAAAGCACGGTTGTTTTCGGTTAGACATCTCGTCAGACGCATTTGACCTCTGGAGCGACATGTGTCAATTGACTGAAAACCGTGTGAGAATCGTCGAATCGTGCTGTTCACTCGCAACAATTCAATCCGCAGCCAACGATCCGGCAGTGCCCGTGACATTGAGAGTGAATGAGTCAGGACAGGTGTGTCTGTCACGGTCGGTGGGTGATGATGAGATGTTGTCATTGCAGTCTGTTTCAGCGACCAGTTCTTCGTGGGCCGCTTCGCATGGACAACTGCATGTTGACAGCCAGGACGATGGCGTGGTTCGTCTGCTGACAGCGAGTCGGCAGGCGATCAGTTCACTCTGGAAGATTCGAGAACAGCAAACCTTGCGAGCCAGCACATGTGGCGTGAAACTCGGACAGCTCTACGAAGAGTTTTCGAAACGACGCATGGAAAAGTTTCTCGTTGGAGTCTTTGGCAGTCTGGTTGTGGCACACGAGCAGTTGCAGAGTGCCGGGACGCTTCAAGAATTTCAGCAAGAGCTTGATCTGGCTCCCGCCGGTCCTCTGAGCGAAGAATTGAACGCTCGTTTGGTTCAAAAGCTATCGATTCTGGAGATTTCGAGGCAGCAGATCGGTCGTTGGTTCGATCGTTGCTCACTTTACCTGCCGCATTTCTGGGCGAGCCTTGAGCGGGATTGGTTGCTAGCCACGTTCGGCGATCAACTTACCGATAAACTTCAACGCGATCGTGAAGCATTGCGAGTTCGGAACACCATTCGGAGTGAATTGAGACAGCTTCAGGCGTCAGTGGGACGTCCTCTGCAGGAGTTGGGCCAGAACCTGAACGCAGTGTCCTTTGCGTTTCCGGAAGAGGTACGCTGTGCCGCACTGGCATCTGTCCGTAATGCGGCTGGCGTTGCGGAAAAGGGGGCCATGATGACCGTCTTCGGAGGAATGGGGGCTCAGTTGTTACTCGGTGCGGGACGTGCATCTGTCGGGGACCCAATCGGAATCGCGATTCTGGGAGCAATGGGGCTGAGTCTGTTCGGCAGGCACCTGCAGAAAAGTGCTCAGTCGAAAGAACAGAAAATTCGACTTCGAGCTTACGGAATTCAGGCATTGCAATGGTGGCAGGTGATTCAAGAAAGCGGCGTCGTCATGGCGTTTGAGTCCCGACAAACGCTGGAGCAGTTGAACCGCATGAGCTTTGATCGAGACAAAAACCTGTTGGAAAAAATCCCCCGAGAGCAACTGCCCGTCGTCCAGAAAAGAATGGTCGCCACGATGCAGGATTGGTTGGCTGCTGACATGCAGTCTCAGTTTGATGAAGTATTACCTGGGACGGGCATGTTCGGCCACCACCTGGTTCAGCAAATCGCTGCATCAACGGATGCTGAAGCTCGCCTTTTAATTAAACGTTTTGGTTCTGAAGTATCCGTTTCCACGAACAAGGAATAAGAAATGACAGATGATTTCAGTGACCTCGGTGAAGACATGGCCCCCATTCCGCTGGATGTCGATGGAGATGGGCAGATCGACGCTCTGGGGTTGGATACCAACCACGACGGGCTGATCGACTTCGTTGCGATGGATACGGACGGGGACGGTCAACTGGATACCGCTTTGGCAGACCATGACCATGATGGAGAAATCGACACGGTTGGAGTCGACTCGAATGGCGATCGGGGCATAGACGTGTTCGCCATGGATACGGACGGAGACGGTCGATTAGAAACGACTATGGCAGACTACGACCATAATGGGAAAATCGACACAGTTGGAGTCGACTCGAATGGCGATGGAGTCATGGACGTGTTCGCCATGGATACGGACGGAGACCAGACGCTTGACGTTGCTGGTGCGGACAGCGACCACGACGGGAAGGTGGATCTGTTAGTCGCCGACACGGATCAAGATGGAGTCTTCGATGTCGGCGTGGCTGACGTTGATGCTGATGGCACGGCAGATGTGGCGGTCATCGACTTCAACAACGATGGTCGGGTTGACGCGATTGTCATGGACACTTCGAGCGACAGTTCTGGTGTGTTTGACACATTCATTCGTGCTGACGAAACAAACGAAACGAGGCTTGCCTAGGCAAGTCACGGTATCCGCACAACATCTTCATCGCCCGACGAACATCGGTGAATCAGCCTTTCACCAAGGCGGAACTCATCGACTTGCCGGGCATGAAGTCTCTCTGGTTCCAGTCACCGCGTTATCTGCAAGAAACCGGCGAACTGTTCGTGTTGGTACAGCCTCGTTCTGAAGTCGGAACACCCACCTGGAAACCGGCAGTGATTCGCGGCGTCCGACTTGGCGAGCGGTAGGCTGTCATCAGTCTCCAAATTCCGGGTTGTAACCGGAGGCTTCTCTCGGTTGACGAGCTCAGCGAGCAAGCCGGAAGGATCATCTCGTTCCCTGTCGAGGCCCCATGAAAGCGGCGGCCTGCACGCTTTTGTTTGGTTGTTGCTCGGTTTTGCACGCTTTTTCTCGGTTTTCGCTCGCTTTCCTCTGCGTTTCCGGGCGTTTGCCATTTCTTTTGGCAGCCGTGTTACGCCCTCACGATAGGTATGGGTTGTCGAAGCACATAACTCAATGAACGGGGAAACGAGAAATGAGTGACCAAGCATCAATCCGCCAAGAGCAGAAACAGAATTTCCAGGAACTCACCAACAGTCATGACTCCCAAGGACGTTGCCGACAAAAGACTCGCTTCAGTGAACCAACTCGAACTGAAGCAGTTGCAGTGGTTCCGGCCTGCCGACGAGTCAGTGATTCGAGTTTTTGCGGCCAGATCAGGAACCGAAATGACCGTGACGCTTCTCGGCGTGGCCAGCAATCAGCAACGATAAGCTCCGTTGACGAGCATCCCGGAGATCGGCACTCAAACGTAGCGGAAACGCCGATGGGCCGAATTGTCGCATTGTTGGCCGTAATCGGCCTTGTATTCACGCTGACTGGATGCGGCGATGATGGAGCCCCATCCGTGAAGCCATTGCCTCCAGAGTTTCGGGTGCTAGCCGAGCAACTTGTTCTTGAAATGAAGCCGTCACCCGACGATTTCCGAGACGACAAAGGTTTGCCGGAAATCATCGCCGACGGGCATTCGGCAGTTCTTGCATTGAGGGGAATCCGGTCGGATGATTCCGACATTCCTTACGTCGCCAACCAGGGACAAGCGGCATTTGGAGAGGCCGTCTCACGGTTGGAGCGGATCAATGCGATGCCCAAACCTCCCGGTGCGGGGAGCCTTCTCGTTGAATCGTTTATTCACGGGTTGTACGGAAACGTCTACTACGGTTATGCCCTTGGCGTGGACGCTGAAGAAAAGCAGAAAGCCATCATGGCGGAAGTGCAAGTGTTGCTGGCAGCGATGGACAAGATTGATGCCACTCAGATGATGCTTCCAAAGATCGCAGAAAAGTATGCCGCAACACCGTCCAGTCCCGATGGTCGCATCGTGGTTGATATTGACGAGTCGTGGGGATGGTTCGGCCCGAATGACTGGCTCTACATCTACAACGCTGGCCCCGAAGACCTCGAAGACTGCACGATTCAGGTTCATCTGACGGGCGGAACTGGAAAATCCCGTAAGAACGTGCATTTCATCCGACATTGGCCTGCAAACTCGTGGAGGTACGCTCGCTACGAACCCGGTCAGGAAATTCTCGATCGCCCCGAAGCTGGCAAGTCTACCGTAACTAAGATTCAGAAAGCAGACGTTTCCATCTGGTCGCCGAAATACACGACGACACTGACCTATGTTTATCAGGGTGCCGAAAAGGACAAGGACATTGCTAAGTGGTGCAAAGATGTGAAGTTCACTGGACGTTACAAGCCGTTCGTGCCCGGCACCCTTTGGGACGACCAGCGTGGGGCGGAGTTTACACTTGACGGCGTTGCCATCATCCCGAAATGCCAAGTCGATGTTACGTTTCGCAAGGGGGCACAATCAAAAGCGTGGAGTTGGGAGTACGACTCCTGGATGGAGGGCGAGAAAAAGTCATTCAACACATCCAGGGGTGATTTGACTTTCGATCCTTCACATATCGACATGGCTATTTCTTTCTCCGATACGAGCTACACGCATGAAGTCACTTTAACGGTGAACAAATAGGTGACAATCGGTGGTTATCGTGACGGCATCCGAGATGTACACGTGATATGAGACGGAAAGACTTACGAGCATGAACCAAGAGCTTCACTTCCCCCAAGTGTCTGAAGCTAATTTTGAATCGCTGAAACAGAAATTAGCGAGCACGCTCCTGGCACCGGAATCTCCGGTCGCAAGTGAAGCGGCCTTCAAGCGAGATCGTGAAGATTATGCTGCTCTTCTCGAACAGAAATCCCTGCTCACCAGCAAGATCGAGATTCTTCGCTCTGTTGTTGCAGAAGTTCGTCAGGCCGAAAGTATCGCCCTGGAATCTGAGGCTAACCTGCAATATGAACGAAAGCACCTCTTAGAATTGGCTGCGAAGCTGGGGGAAACATCGTTCGCGGGATTGCAGTCTGGCGAGGTCGCTGATGCCCCCTATTTCCTTACCCGCAAAGACCTTCAAGCTCAGATTGATTCATTGAAACGACAGAAATCGTCGCTGTCGTCAACTGAACCTTCAGGAGTTCTTGAGCAAGCGTCACTGAAAGCTCAACAGCTGAAACTAATTGGCCAATTAAAGGTTGCAGAGCTCAAGATCGGCTCCGTCAATCGAGCACTCGGAACGGAAATTCTATCTGCGAAAACCGAAGAAGCTGTTCGGTGCAGTTCCACTGAGCAGATCTTAGGTTCAATCGTTCAGCAGCGTCAGGTGATTTCTGAAGCAAAGACCGAACTCAAGAAGGCCGAAAAAGACCTGGTCGACGCCAAAAAGCAGGCTGCCGATCAACTTGGAGCCGCCACCATCTCCGACGCAGCAAGTCTCGAATCAGAACTGAAGCAACAGCAATCACAACTGCGTTCAGTCGATACGCGTATTGAAGATCTTGAGGAAACGGTTGTTAATAAAGCACTGGGATACGAGTGGCTCCGTGACAATGCAGCCCTGAAGGAACCACTGGACCGTCTTGCTGAACTCCGGGAAGAGGTGACTCCTCGTAAATTGTCCGTATGGCCGCTTGCTGTTGTCGTCATTGCAGGGCACTTGTTTGCACAGTTCGGAAGCGAACCGCTCAACCTCAGTGCGGTTGGAATTCTGCTGTTGTACCTTGCAACCGGGCTTGGGGGGCTTGGGCTGCTTGCGTATTACAAACCTGATCTGGCTGCTGGTGAACGTCGCTACAAGTCAGTGCTTCTGCTATTTGCCTACTCAATAATCAGCGTGGTCGGCCTGCTGTTGTTTCAGGAATTCGCAGATTATGTGATTGTCAATTGGTCCGAAAGGCCAGCGTGGGCTAAAGGCCGTCTGATGCTCCTCGACTTACCCAGGATGTTCCTCGTGGCCGTAGGAACTGCGTATCGACATACTTTTGCCATCATCGGAGGGACAGCCACAACGGAATCGTTTTCGGGAGTTTTCCAGAATCACATGCTTAGCGTCGGACTTTGTGAAGAGCTCATCAAGCTATCCCCGGCACTCATCGCATTCTCGGCCTTTACGGGACCTTGGCAATCCAGAAGCAAGGAATTCAACTCGCAACTCGTCTATCTTGCCATGATTGGTGGACTTGCATTTGGGCTTGGTGAAGCTGTCCACTACCACTTCTCGATGTACGCTCCGATGCAGGCTGGCTGGGGGATTTACGCTACACGCTTTCTCAGTTTGGTGACTATTCATTCCGTCTGGGCCGGAATCTCCGGATGGCTTCTCGCCCACGTGACCGGCGGATGGATTCGCTGGGCCTTTACAACCCTCGCTCACGGGTTCGGACCTGTGGGAGGCTGTCTGCTTGTTGCCGCGACAGTGGGGATATCCGACCTTCTGCACACGAGTCACAATCTGTCGAATGACCGACTATGGAACGTGGCATGGGACGTCATCAGTCTCGCTTTGTTCGCATGGTTGATTCGCTGCTCAACGGTTTCACAACTCGTTCCTGAAGATGCCAGGAGCCTTTGGAAGCGAGGTATCAGCACTGCCGAAGTCGCAGCTGCCGCATCTCGATTGCAAAAGTTTGCCATAGGAAGCACTGAGGCCTCAAGTGATGCACGCTCCATGACCGCGAAAGTTGAAGATGCTGAGACACTTGACGATGTTGCCAGCGAACCAGCATTGTGGAATCCCAACGCAGCTGGCTTTTGGTCGCTACTTCTGTCACCCGTGTTCGGTGCCTGGCTGCACGCGAAAAACTGGAAAAGCCTGAATGAACCTGAAAAATCGAAAAGGTCGTTGTACTGGGTTTATGGCAGTGTCGCGGTGTTCGTAGTTTCTTTCTTATTGCCCTCCGGATTATCAAATCTGATTTGGACCGCCTTGGTGGTTTCGTGGTGGCTTGGGTCCGGGAATGAGCAGCACCGGTATGTAAATGAGCACTATCCTGATTATCGCAAGAAGAGATGGGGCACGCCGTTGTCGATAGGGGGGCTGTGTGTATTTTGTCTGGCACTGATTTCGTATGCCGTGGGAGTCGACAACGCGTCTCACGAGGCAATGAGCCAATTGGCAGGTACCTGGGCGGGAAAAATGCAGCACGCCGAAGTCGACAATGAATCCGGTGTTGAGGTACGAGTGGAGTTCGACGGTACAATGGCATTCATCGAAGATGGAACATCCAGTTCGCAAGGCGATGTCACAATGACTTATCGGGACCCGAATGGAGAGCAAGCCGGATTTGTCTTGAAACTGGAATCTGAAGGAACCTGGTCGTTTGATGGTACAACTCTTCGTGAATTCACAAGGAAAATTAGCATTGAGCCGGGCGATGCCCCGACGCGTGTATTTGCCGATAATGACCCGGAAGCATTTGCTGACCTGAGAAAACAGATGGAACTGACGGGCGAGCGAAGTTACGGAACTGTCACATTCTCGAGTGACGACGACGTTGACTTGACCGATCACGAGACCGGTTTGTCAGCAAGCATGAGGCGTATCCGGGCGGAATGAGAAAGTTCGTCCAATACCTAAACAAAAAGGCCTGCGGTCCCCAAAGGGGTCGCAGGTCTTTAGTTTTCCCCTATCCCCGCCACGCAACACACCGACTGCGATAGCCGCAATCAGGGCACTGCATCGGCGATCGAGACGGACTGGGTGACGAAGCGAAGAGTTTTCAGCGGCACGAAGCAAAGCCGCCGTGCAGGGCGTGTTGGGGTCACTAAGGGACAACAGAAAAGGACGGATCAACTGCTTCAGTGTTACGCGTTCCCGAGAGTTATGGGTGTGCCGAGTCAAAGATCGTTTCTTGACTCACAGA
>JAQBWV010000261.1 GCA_027624335.1 Planctomycetota bacterium | reverse complement strand
CAATCCGAGCCTTTCGCAACGCTCGTCAGATCTGCGATCAACAGCCGGCCCAATCGATTATTCCCTTCTCGGATGGTGAATACGCAGGACGCCTCTCACAGATGGCAGCGCAGCACCTGGCCATGCTCGATGCAGATGCCAATCCCGCGTGACCTGTCAGAATGACGTTCAGGCACACCACGCCAACTGCTCCACCGGCAACAGTCAGCCATCTGGTCCTTAGGAACAGGCACAACCGGATCATCCTGTCCCTGACACCGCGTTCCTGGCCCCTTTCTGCGTTTACGCTTATCACGCATCTGCTGACAGGAGTACGATGGAACGGTTGATTACCAGAGCACTTTGGTCTGCGGTAACAATACAGAACTCGGCAGGTCAGTAGCGTCTGGCTGGCGAATCGATTTGACGTCCACACGACTGGAAGAATCCATTGGACACAGCCGAGTCTCATTTCAATTTCGATCAGGCCCGTGGGCGGCTTGACGAACTTCAGCGGGCGCTGGATCAGTCATCTGAACTTAGTCCCGAACAGTCGGTAAAGTTGCTCACCGAAAGAGCGGCGGCATATGCCAAAGCCCCTGACCGCGTGGTTCTAGCATCCGAGCAAATGGAGTTGCTCACGTTTCAACTGGCTGGCGAACGTTACGCGATCGAATCCCGGCTGGTGCTCGAAGTGATGCAATCGCCTGCCATGACCGATGTCCCGGGCACTCCGCCGTTGCTGTGTGGCGTGACGAACCTGCGTGGTGAGATTCTAGCGGTGATGGATCTGGGGCAATTACTCGGTTCACCTCACGGGGCCAAAGAATGTCCCTGGGTGCTTGTACTTGGCACCGACCGTCCTGACCTGGGTATGGTGGCAGAGCACGTCAATGAAGTGACAGCGGTACGGACTGACGCCGTGTTGCCCCTGGCGCGAGCCTCCCCGGACATCAGCCGGAACTGGATTCGCGGAGTGACCGCGGACGGCATCATCGTACTGGAGGGCCAAACAGTACTGCAGGATTCCCGTCTCAACATCAACCTGTCAGAGAAGTGACCGGGCTGCTCGTTGTATTAAATCGCATTCCCTTTTTCCTTATTTGGACATCGCCATTTTCGAAAGCCGAAAAGTCGTAGGGTGCGTGAAGCGGCGCGAACCCTACACACTGACCGTTCACATCTTTGTGTGCCACTGGCTTTGCCAGTGCGAAAATACATGTCGCCGCCAATTCGAAAAGTCACTGGCCGAGCCAGTGGCACACTTTTCAAACAGGCTGCCAGCGTCGGTCGATCATTTCCGGGGCACAACACTCAACGTGGCGATAAAGCAGCTGACGGAAACTCAACATGTTTGATACACTCACAACTGCAACTCGGCCGACCGTCAAGGGCACCGCCGACCGGTTAACCGGGCTGTCGCTGCGATGGCAGATCTGTGTGTTCACCTGCCTGGCGATTTCCGCCAGTCTTGTCGCGATGGGCTGGGTGGCGTTTACTCAGGCATCGACTCTGCTGACTGCCATGACGCTCAACGAACTGGCCGTCGAGACCAACGCCGCGGTGTCTCGGATCGAGCAAATTCTCGACGACTCGCGCATCGATCTCCTGCAGACGCCGCAGTTCCCTCCGGTGCCGGGCATCGTCCGCTGTGCCGACAACAACGGCATGGATCCGCTGCAGCAGGGTTCTGACACTCAAATCTGGATCGAGCGTCTGGAGACAATCGTGTCCGCCCAGATGCGGCAGCGGCCCGAGCGACTCTGGACGGCACTGATTGACGCGGAAGGGCGGCAAATCATGCGAGTCGACCGGCGCGACGGTCTGCCGGTGCTCGCCAGTGCGTCCACCGCTGACTTTTCAACCGATAGTTTCGTTAAAACTGCGCTAAAGCAGTCGGTCGAAAAGGTTGCAACGTCGAACATGGAGCGCAGCGCCGAAGGAGTCGTTGTCCGGCTGGGTACGTCGTACTTCGATCCGCAGGGCAAGGTTCGAGGTGTGTTTGTCATCGCTCTTGAAGGGACAGCTGTCCTTGCAGCCGGAGTCTCGAAGGTCAAACGTGGAGAAGTCGACGTTGTTGATGACGCAGGAAACTATCTGTTCTGCGAGACATCCCCCGAATACGCGTTTTCAAAGCGTCGATACTCGCAGAACAAACCGGTGCGGGCAGCACTGTTGAGTAATCCGCATTCTCCGGACATCTACCGCGAGCTAATCGACGGTCGACAGCGTCCTGATGGTACGTCTTTGATCGCCGGATATCAGAAACTGTATTACGCCGTTGGTGATGACAGCCGGTTCTGGGCGATCGCTCCAGATATTCCTGCAGACGAAGCAATGCAGCCGGTGTCGTTGCTGGCGCGACGTTTCTGGCTGCTGGGAGGATTCATCATTATTGTCGCTGCAGGCCTGACTTATGTGGCCTCACGTGGTCTTACGGCCGCGCTGACCACCGTCACAGAGACGGCAAATGAGATTGCCAGCGGAAACCTCGACGCCGAACTTCCCCCCCTACGACCGATCGGTGAGGTGCAAACTCTGGCCGAATCGGTTCGAGCCATGACAGCCAGCCTCCGGGAGCTGATTCACTCCAGTCGGGAACAGCAGAAACGGACCTCGGCGATTCTGAACTCGACGGTCGACGGAATTCTGACGATCAACGAGCAGGGCGAGATTCAGACGGCCAATGAGGCGGCGCTGCGACTGTTCGGGACGAACAGCATGGAGCTGATTGGCTCAAGCGCGGGCCGCTTCGTTCCGGCACTGACCAGCGACGAGTCGCGCTTCGATAAGACTCAACTGAGCGAAGGCGAAGTGCGTCAGCTGAACGGCGAAAGCGAAGTCACCGGTCGGACTGCCGACGGTACGAACATACCGCTCGCTTTGCGGGTGACGGAGATGGAACATTCGGGCGAGCGATTGTTTATTGCGACACTCCAGGACATCACCGAGCGCCGCCGGGTTGAAATGGAGAAGCAGCGGATTCTCGAAGCTATCGGAAGCGCCGTCAAACGGCTGGCAGCCTCAAGCGTAGAGATCCTTGTCCAGACGAAACAGCAGGCGGCGGCGACACAGCAGCAGGCGGCCAGCGTCGCGGAAACCACGGCCACCGTCAAAGAGATCACGGAGACCGCCGAACAGTCGACTCAAAGAGCTGAAGAGGTCGCCAGCTCCGCGCGACGAGCCAACGACGTCAGTCGGTCAGGACGTGAAGCGGTGGATGAAACCATCGAAGCCATGCGGCACGTTCAGGAACAAACGGAGAGCACCGCTCACAACATCCTTGTGCTGGCCGAACGCGCTCAGATGATCGGCAACATCATTGCGACGGTCAGCGAGATCGCCGATCAGACAAATCTGCTGGCGCTTAACGCCGCAATTGAAGCATCGCGGGCGGGCGAGCATGGTCGTGGATTCGCTGTCGTGGCCACAGAAGTCAAGACGCTGGCCGAGCAATCCAGAAAAGCGACCACTCAGGTGCGGCAGATTCTGAGTGAGGTTCAACAGGCCACCAACACCGCTGTAATCTCGACGGAACAGGGAACAAAATCCGTCATCGCCGCTCAGCAGGTGGTGGGGCGAGCGAGCCAGACAATCAGCGATCTGACGAAGACAATCAGCGAAGCCGCCAGCTCCGCGCAGCAGATCGTGGCGTCGGCGGGGCAGCAGGCGACGGGCATGAAACAAATTCGAGACGCGATGTCACACATTGACGACTCCACGCGTCTGGCACTGTCGGCTACCCGGCAGGCAGAGGAAGCAGCACGCGACCTTTCAATGCTGGGTCACGAGCTGCGCACACTGACTGAGCAGTCCGGAGTTGAACAGGGGGCGGAGCATGGTTGATCGAGCAAAACTGCTGGAACGGCTGATGGCGACGTTCGTCGATGAACTCGACGATCACGTGCAGACTCTCAACGAAGGCGTCCTGGGACTAGAGAAGGGTGTCGACGTTGAGGACGGGCGAGAATGTCTGGCACAACTATTCCGAGCAGCACACAGTCTGAAAGGCGCGGCACGTGCCGTCGACCAGCCGACGATTGAGCAGCTCTGTCATGTGCTGGAAGACGTCTATGGCGGAATTCGCGACGGTCGTCTGCAACCCACATCAGAACTCTGCACGCTGATGCTCAGGACAGCAGACGCCATTGGCGAAGCGGGCCAGCGACTGCGGGAGAAGCAGCCGCTCGATGTCGAACTGTTAGAGCTGCTCCGGTCAGCCGTCACAGCAACTGCCGCCGGTAAACCCTTTGAGATGCCACCCGCAACACCCGCCGCCGGTGACCCACCGACTGCGAATGTTTCGCTGCTGATTCCTGCTGTGACCGCACCGCACGTTCCGGAAAGTTCCGCGCTACCTGCTGCAGTAGTCGCCAGAGCAACAGCGCCGCAGGGCAGCGAGCCACCTGAAAACATCCACCCACCGACTGCAGCCACACCGACAACTGTTACGGCAGCATCCGAACCCGAAGACTCTCCTGCTGTCGCAACGGCACCTGCAGCGTCACGTGCGTCGTCGACGGTCCGGGTGGCTCACGAAAAACTCGATCTGCTGCTGGCTCAGACAGGTGAGCTGCTGGTCACACGACAAAGGATCGATACGCATCCCAGGGAGATCGAAACGCTGCTCGATTCCATCACGGAGTGGAAGCGTGATTGGGAAAGCGTTCAACGCGCACTGATTCGCCTGATCGAAGGCAATGGTGTCGATCCACTGGTCACGCGATCAACACGCTATGCGACACGGCTGATCCAGACGGTCGAAGGCACCGGCGAGCGGTTGCGCCAGCTCGAGAAGAAGCTGGAGCAGCTACGGCGGAAGAAGCTGTCTGATGCTCGACAGCTTAATGTGGTCGGCAATGCCGTGCAGGATGAAGTGCATCACATCCGCATGGTACCCTTCGAAGAAGCCTGTGCCGGACTGGAACGAGCAGTTCGCGACATCGCCACAAGTGCCGGCAAAGAGGTAGAACTGGTACTGAAAGGCGGCGATATCGAAGTCGATCGATCCGTGATCAACGGTCTCGCCGGTCCACTGCTGCACCTGGTGCGAAACGCCGTCGATCACGGTATCGAGACTGCGACCCTGCGGAAAGTCGCTGGCAAGGCCACGATCGCACAAGTCACCGTCTCCGCATCACTGCGAGGCTCGCAGATGGAAGTGGTCGTGGCGGACGACGGTCAGGGACTGGATCTCGAAAAAATACGCACGCGAGTGCGTCAGCGTGGGTTGCCGGAACCATCCAACGAACAGGAACTCGTGAACTGCATTTGTCTGCCGGGATTCTCCACAGCCGAGATTATCACAGATGTTTCGGGCCGCGGCGTCGGGATGGATGTGGTCAAGAGCCAGGTGGAGGAACTGCGAGGCACTGTGGAAATTGCGACACAGTCGGGACTGGGAACCCGCTTCACCATACTCGTTCCCCTGACGCTGACGACGATCAATGCAGTGTTCGTCAACCTTGGTGGTCAACCATTTCTCCTTCCCACAGCCAATGTCCTCAGACTGGTGCGATTCATCCCGTCAGACCTGAGACGGATTCAGGGACAGGAAACGCTGCCACTGGGTAGTTCACCGGTTCCTGTCGCGTCCCTCGGAGAACTTCTGGGGCGAGCATCCACACCAAGGCTTTCAGAGTCGGGACGTTTGACAGGAGTTGTTGTTACAGCCGGCGATCGAGAGGTGGTACTGGTCGTCGATGAAGTTACCAGCGAGCGTGAGGTCGTGATCAAGAATCCAGGAAGACGGATCCAGCGTTTACCGCACGTCTCGGGTGCAGCCATGCTGCAGTCCGGTGAGATTGCCTTATTGCTCAACGCACCCAGCCTCATTCGGGCTGTGGCCTCGGGCTGTCGCACTTTGTCCGTGGCAACTGTTGACACGGCGACAAAGCCGGAGGTGGTTGCTCAGCGGGTGATGGTTGTGGACGACTCCGTCACCACCCGAACGCTGATTCGCAGTATCCTTGAATCTGCCGGGTATAGTGTGGAAGCTGCAGTCGATGGCGTGGACGCGTGGGATCGTATGCAGGTTTCGCAGTCGAATTTCGACCTGGTCGTGTCGGATGTCGACATGCCGCGAATGGATGGTTTTCGGCTGACGGAGACCATTCGTTCCTCTGCAAGGTTTGAGAATACGCCAGTCGTGCTGGTGACGTCACGTGATTCCGATAAGGATAAAGTTCTGGGCGTGCGGGCTGGTGCCAGCGCCTACCTGGTGAAGAGCGATTTTGATCAGTCGAACATTCTGGAGACCATCCAGCAACTGATCTGAAGGACGGGCCATGCTACGGGTGGTAGTCATTGATGATTCGCCAGTCGCGCGGGATCTCATCGTCGAGATCCTGAGCAGCGCCCCGGACATTGACGTCGTCGGTGTTGCCAAAGATGGTGCGGAAGGCGTCTCGCTGGTTGGCGAGCTGCGACCGGATATCGTCACCATGGACGTCCAGATGCCGCTCATGGATGGCTACCAGGCCACTCGCGAGATCATGATTACCCAGCCGACGCCGATCGTTGTCGTTAGTGGCAGCGGCGGCACAGACGTCAACAAGTCAATGTTGTCGCTGCAGGCTGGAGCGTTGACGGTGATTGGCAAGCCGTCTGCTCCCAGTTCGTCGAGATTCGACCACACGTCTGAAGTGCTGATCGACACTGTACGGACCATGGCCCGCGTTAAAGTCGTCGGTCAGTTTCGTCGCGAGTCGCCGCGTGCGACGTCGACCGCAGCCGCAGCCGCAGCCCGCTCTTCAGTGGCCGTTGTGTCCGAGAAAAGGAAAGTCGTGGCCATCGCCGCCTCGACTGGTGGTCCTCAGACAGTTCATCAGATTCTGTCGGCGCTGCCGCAGGATTTCTCTCTGCCGATACTCTACGTGCAGCACATCAGTGATGGGTTTACCGAAGGACTCGCTCACTGGCTCACGAATACCACACCATTAAACGTCTGCATTGCCAGGTCCGGCGAATCGCTGCAACCAGGCACTGTGTATCTTGGTCCGGAAGGACATCACCTTGAGGTCTCGGTCGCTGGCAGGATCGTTCTGACAGATCTGCCACCGGTTGGTGGGTTTCGCCCCGCTGCCAGTGTATTGTTCGAATCAGTGGCCAGGGCCTTCGGGCCACAGGCGCTGGCGTTACTTTTGACGGGGATGGGCCGTGACGGGGTGGATGGCCTGAAAGCAGTACGACAACTTGGCGGTCGCATCATCGCCCAGGACCAGGCTTCCTGTGTGGTGTATGGTATGCCCAAAGCAGCCGTGGACGAAGGGCTGGTTGACTCCGTGATGAACCCGCAGGAAATGGTGGCGTGGCTGACTCAGTTGTAGCTGGAACGGTCCGAAGAGGTGCGTTGTTCGCTCGCAATACACCTCAGCGATACACAACAGACTTATTACAAAAGTGCTGACTGGAGCACCGGAAAGTTCATTGATGACGCGTATTCAAGTGGCGGAAGACAGTCCAACTCAGGCAGTCGAAATCGAGTTCCTGCTGCAGGAAGCGGGTTACGATGTCGCCATGGCAGGAAATGGTCAGCAGGCACTGGAGACCATTCGCGAATCACGTCCGGACATCGTGCTCACCGATCTGCACATGCCCGAGATGAACGGGCTGCAGCTGATTGAAGCCGTACGGAAAGAGTTTGCAGGAATTCCCGTGATCATGATGACCGCTGACGGCACGGAGGAGATTGCCGCCAGGGCGCTCAATGCCGGTGCATCCAGCTACATCCCCAAACGAATGCTCGAACGGGATCTGCTGCCCACGCTCAGTGACATGGTCGGCATGCTGCGGTCCAGAAAAAACAGAGACCGACTGACCAGCACCGTGGTGTCGTCGGACATCACCTACCAGTTGCCTAACGACCATGAACTGGCAAATGCTCTGATTGGACGACTTGAGGAGCAACTTAGCGAACTGAATGTTGCCGATGCCACAGGGGTATTCAGGATTGCCCTGGGAATCAAAGAAGCTCTGATGAATGCAATCGACCATGGGAACCTGGAACTCAATTCCAAACTGCGCGAAGGAGGTTCGGGAGAAGGCTACCGCGAACTGGGCAGCGAACGGATGAAGAAGGAACCGTACGCCAGTCGACGAGTCACGGTGCGTGCCTCGTTCACGGACGACGAGATCAGGTACGTCATCGCCGACCAGGGCTCAGGGTTTGATCCGTCGACGCTACCAAATCCGCTGGATCCTGAGAATCTACTGCGACCACATGGACGCGGGCTGATGCTGATTCAGAATTTCATGGACAGTGTCTCACACAACAGGAACGGTACGGAGATTACGATGGTTAAACGCCGCCATTCGACCAGGCAAGTCGATGATCACAAACACAGTTAGATTGGTTCTGACGACAGCAGAAAGCACCAATGCCCCACTTCAAGCACTACAAACTCGAAGTAGACGGAGACGTGTCGATCATTATTCATCATTCCGAAGACCAGCGTTACCAATGGCAGCACACCCGAACTGATGGATCGAAGGTAAGCGATGGAGACGCATCTTTCAGCCGGCGAAGCCACGAAGGTCGTCATTGATTTCCGCAAAGTGACCTGTTTCTCGTCGACCGTCATCAACACGTTGACACTGTTATTGAATCAACTGAGTGCATGCGATGGAACAATGGCAGTGTGCTCTCTGTCTCTGCTCGGAAGGGAAGTACTGACAACCCCTCTCCTGGACACCGTTCTTAAGCAATTCCCCTCTCCGCCCGAAACTGTCGCGTACGTTCGGCAATAAAGTCTCATCCCCGGCAATATCTGCTGCATTCATGCCAGCACTCTCAGGAGTCTAGTGATCATGTCTCAGACTGATCTTTACGAAACGGATCGAGTGAACGACATCTTCGTAATTCGGCCGTTGAATGAGGAATGCATACGGCGGTTAGATAACAAAGCAGGCGGCGGGCGGATTTCACAGCGCGGTTGTTAGTGGTGG
>JAQBWV010000016.1 GCA_027624335.1 Planctomycetota bacterium | reverse complement strand
ATAGGCCCACCAGTGACCAGTCCAGTTCCACATAGCTGCATTCGGACGTCCGACTCTGCAATGTACTGCGGCCGAACGTCTGCTTGAACGATCGAAACTGCAACTCAATTCCCCAGCGCAGGGCGTATAATTTCGCGACTTTGGAATTCGAGAGTTTGCGTTGCGACAACACGCTTGTCACTAAGCTCATGGTGCCGTGTTCGTTCTGAACCTGAATCAGTCGCATCAACAGCGGAGGCCGGTGGCGACGCGGGGCAGCGTCCGGCCAGTCGCTCACAATGCCATCGCAATGACGCGTGTTATCGAGGTTTGTCAACAGGCCCACGTTGGCTCCGACCCGTACCAGAAACTCGTGACCGGTTTCCACAGTCGCGTTCCAGAATTTGCAACTGACGAAGCCTGCATCCCCTCAAATCAGGTGTTTTCCGCTTCTTCCTGCTCTTCCATTTCTTTCTCGATTGGACCTTCTTTTCCTGGCCACAGTTCCTGGTCGAGAACGCCCGCGCATTGTTCTTCGTCCGAGGCGTGTCGGCACGGGAACCGTCCACCTCCAGAACCACCCATAATCCGATCCGCCAGTGCACCCGACTGTTGACGGGAAAGATCAACTCGCCAGGCTGAATTGAAGCATCATCGCCCACGCGGTACCACGGCGGGTCGGCTGCCGGGAACATGTCGTGTGGCGAATTCTGTGAGAACACCTGGTCGGCATCGCGATGAGTGATACGAGCGTGAGAATTGCAGATGAGAGCACTCGTGGAATCAAGGAAATTCGATCTTTCCGGAGAATTTGAAATCTGCTGGTGGCTTTGACAGGCGAAGATCCGGCTGCGCTGCCTGCCGGCGAACTGGAGCATCCTGAAGGATGTGGCTCAACATGGCTCCGTGAATGATGCAGGAAACTCTACTGTTCCTGATCTCGAAGAAAAAATATGTGAGCGATCAAGGCGCAAGCATCCTGAGACCATGACTCCTGATGCAGCCGAATCCCGCTGACGGGAACAATGATCAACGGCGGCGTATATTCTGTTCGGACCATGCCGCGCGCGGTCTGGCAGTCAAGGATCAACTGCAGGCCTGTCACATCTCACTGACGACCGGACACGATATAGTCAGACACTGGTCAATTCTGTTCCTCTGCTCATGAGATGAACCCATGAATGTTCAACGTTGCTTTTCTCTCGTACTTGCTTTCGGCGTGACTCTCTCTGGGCAGATCGTGTCGTCAGGCGAGGATTCCGTGACGACTCTTTTGAATTCGCGCATCAGTTACACCGTGCCGAAAGCCGGGTATCACGTGCTGCGGCGAGGCGGAGTCACCGCGATCATTGTTGATAATGGAGCTTTGAACGACGGTCCTCTTAAGGGACATCGGGCAGGTTACAGTGGAGTCGCGTCGCTGACGCATGCGAAGCGTGGAGAGAATCTGTTTGTACCGAGTTATGCGGGGCTCAACTATGAGCACATTCACGATGGGACAACTCAGAATCGGGATGTCCTCTTCGAGCCGCGAAGGGCTCCGATGGAATTGCGAGTCATCAACGAACACATCGTTGAACTTTACCAGGCACCGACTCCGACCTGGAAACTCGAAAGCGTCCTCAAGTACGAAATGCTCGTTGACGGCACCATCGAGATGACACTGGAGTGCATTCCGCGGGCAAAGACCTTTCGCAATGGTTACATCGGGCTCTTCTGGGCAAGCTATATCCATCAGCCGGCGTCGCTCGACATTCACTTTCGAGGCAGCACCAATCGCGACGAAAAGCAGCCAGACTGGATCCGTGGAGTCACTCCTTCTCACGGCGTGCTTTCGACTCATCTCTCGCAGCAGGACAAGCGCGAATTCACTCACGATGAAGACTTTCCGCTGACGCTAGCTTTCAATCGTTCGAAACACTTCTTCTCGGAACCATGGTATTACGCGGTCAGCCACGACATGGCGTTCGTTCAGATGTTCCGACCACAGGACGAGATCCGTCTGACGCAATCCCCATCGGGCGGAGGCAGTGGTAACCCGGCGTGGGACTTTCAATGGTTCATCCCGCAGTACAAAGTCGACAGACTATATCGCATGGTGATGCGGGCTCAGTACGTGCCGTTTGAATCGCCCGAACAGATTCAGAAAGCGACTCGCGCCAACCGATCGGCCCTCGGGCAGTAGATTGTGCAACGAGCCAGTGAACTGAGTGAGAGACGACCGTCAGTCGTCACGAATTGAATATCTCGACGGTTTCGCTCATCCTGACGGCAAATGCTTTCCACCTTACGAAATGAGTCAACGTGTCCGACCTGAGTCATCAGACGTCATCCGCGGAACGGTCGGTGCATCGTCACCCGCACGGAGAAAACACGTTGCTGTGGACTGTGTGGCTGACGTACGGGGCGTTTTATTTTTGCCGCACAAATATCTCAGCAGCCGTTCCTGGACTGAAAGCATCCGTCGAGGCGGGCGGACTCGGGCTTAGTGCAACCGAGATCAGCTACATCCTCGGCGGCACCAAGATTGCTTACGCTCTTGGTCAGCTTCTCAATGGGCAGTTCTCAGAGCAACTGGCACCTCGGAAGCTGCTGGCGATTGGGATGCTGGGCACTGCTCTCCTGAATGTCATTTTCGGATTTGGAACGGCTCTGTACTTCCTGATTTTCATCTGGGCGTGTAATGGGTACTCGCAATCACTGGGCTGGACGCCGTGCGTGCGTGTACTCGTCAACTGGATTCCAGTCGAGCGACGGGGCAAGGTCATTGGCTTCATCGGGACGGGCTATCAGGCGACCGCCGTGGCGACGTATGTCGTCTCCGGTCAAGCCGCTGCGCACTTTGGCTGGCGCGGAGCGTTGTGGGTGCCTGCCGGTATCATGGTGGCAGCGGCCGTTGTCATGCTGCTGTTTCTGGAAGAGCGACCAGCCACCAACGATGACAGCGGTGATGGAAGTGTCGCAGCTGACGGTACGGCGTCGACAGGACCAAAGAACGACCCTTGCAACTCAGTGCTCGACAATTTCCTGATCACGATCTCGAATCCTTCGCTCTGGCTGCTGGGAATTTCGCTCGGACTGCTGAACGCCTGCCGTTACGGGTTTCTTGACTGGGGTTTGACGCATCTCAAAGAGGTTCAGCAGACCGGAGTGGGTATGGCTTCGTTGAAGTATGCAGTGCTTCCCCTTGGAGCCGTCGCCGGATCTTACGTGGCGGGCTGGGCCTCCGATCGGTTTTTCGACAGTCGACGTGCCCCGGTCACGTGCATCCTGCTGGTCACGTTGGCTTTGTTGAGTCTGGCATACGACACCGTGGCCCGAGCGAGCGTTCCGGCAACGATCGTGCTGCTCGTCATGATCGGCTTCTGCATTTACGGACCACAGGTTCTATTGGTTGGAACGGCGCCCGCCGACCTGGCTAGAAAAGGAACTTCTGCCGCCGCCGCGGGTTTTGTCAACTGCATGGGTTACGTCGGAGCAGCCAGCGGAGACTATTTCACCGGGCGAACACTGGATGCCTACGGATGGGAACGAGCAATCTTTCTATGGGCCGCCTGGGCGACGGCAGCAGCACTGGCGGCAGGGCTACTCTGGAATGCCACTGCTTCGTCTGAGTGATCCGACAAATCTGTTCTGATTTGACTTCAGCCAGAGTTCGACGAAGTTCCCTCATCCCTGAAACTGACGACAAGGCATGTGCCCGCATGAGAGCGATCATTATCGGAGCCGGACGAGGAAGCCGGCTGATGCCGACGACAGCCGACACGCCCAAGTGTTTCGCCAAAATCGCGGGACAACGGATGCTGGACTGGGCGGTCTCGGCGTTTCATCAGAACGGGATTTCCGACGTCGCCTTTATCGGCGGTTACAGGATTGAAACGGTTCAGGAAGCTCATCCGGAATTCACATTTCGCCACAACATTGAATGGCCCAACAACAACATTCTCGCATCGCTGATGTACGCCGAAGACCTGATGGATGAGCCGTTCATCTGCTGTTACTCCGACGTCCTGTTCACACCGGCTATCGTCGATTGCCTGCTGCGGAATACCGATGACATTTCGCTGGCCGTCGATACGGGCTGGCTCTCCCGTTACGAGCATCGCACGGAACATCCGAGTGACGACGCAGAAAAAGTCACCGTTGCGAACGGCGTCGTGACTCGGCTTCACCGGGAGATCGCGGAAGTCGACGCGTATGGTGAGTTCATCGGTGTTGCGAAATTCTCAGCTTCCGGAGCTGCCGCATTAAAGCAGCATTTCCACAACCGCCGCGATGAGTTCTCCGGCCAGCCATATCGGGAGGCCAAACTCTTCGAGAAGGCTTACCTGATTCACCTCATGCAGGACATGATCGAGACTGGAACGAGAATGACGCACGTCGATACACCCGGCGGATATATCGAAGTCGATACTCAGCAGGATTTTGAATACGCACGACAGTTCTGGACGGAACGGCATCTCACTAAGTAGTCGAACAGCACCGCAACCCGGAGACGAATAATGGCAGAGAAACTGCTTTTTCCAACATCGATTATTGGTTCCATGCCACGACCGGATTTCGTCAAAGATCTGATCGCCGACGACTGCCCTTATTCGGACGAAGAGTATGAACGTCTGATGGGTTCCGCGATTCGGTCTGTCGTCGCACTTCAGGAATCAGCGGGGCTCGATGTTGTTTCCGACGGCGAGTGGTGGCGAAAGTCCTACATTGGAGTGATCGCGGAACTCGCTCACGGATTTGAGCTGAGTGTGAACCCGGCAGATGGGCGGCCCTGGACAGTCGTTGTGGATCAACTCGCCCCTAAACAACCGGGCTTCATCGCAAAGGAAGTTGCGTTTCTGAAGAAACTTACCAATCGGCAGATCAAAGCGACGTTACCGGCTCCTGCTCTTCTGGGGGAACGTATGTGGGACGCGAGTGTCTCGTCGAAGGCGTATCCGACGCGTGAAGCGTTCGTTAGAGACTGCGTGCCGATCCTGCGTCGTGAGATCGAGTTACTGCGGGATGAAGGTGTTTCAATCATCCAGGTGGACGATCCGCATCTGTGTCTGTTTGTCGACCCGGAGGTCCGCGCTGGCTATGCAGATCCTGATCAGGCGGCCGACTTTGCGGTCGACATGGACAACCAGGTCGTCGCTGACTTCAAGGATGTCAGCCTTGCGGTACACCTGTGTCGGCGTGCCGGCGCGCGGGCTCGAGGTGAAGCGCAGCACCAGGGCAGTTACGACCCGATCATGAGGCAACTACGAAAACTCAATGTCGGTCACATCACGATGGAGTTCACGACACCCGGTTCAGGTGAAATGTCCGTGCTTCGGGAACTGCCAGAGAACGTCAATATCGGCCTGGGCGTTGTGAGCACCTTGCCCGGTGAAGTGGACTCACCGGAGACGATCGTCGCGCGCGTCGAACAGGCGCTTCAACATGTCGCCGCAGAACGGATCACATTGAATCCGGAGTGCGGTTTCGCGCCCGGTTCAGCGGCGAAAGTGAACATCGACGAAGTTTACGCGAAACTGAAAAACGAAGTCGCCGCCGCTCGCATACTCCGTGCGAAGTATTGTTAGGTCACTTTCGAAGTGTGTCTGTGTATGCCCTGAACCTGTCATCCGTCACCGGTACTGCCGGCACCGATGTGTTGATTCTGTAGGCACAGACATCCGGAATCAGTGACACAGCCGGAATGGCATTGCCGACAGACTCCTGGAAGTTTGCAGCCAGTCGCGCCAGTGCCATCAGTGGATCGGCAACGGTCGACGATGCTCCCGGTGCCAACAACGAGCAGCTAACGCTGTCGCTGGGCGTCGTTGGCTAATCGCAGTTACACGACGCAAATAATGCGGAGTCGGCCGGTATTGGAACGAGACAGATTGACGACAACACAATCGAATCCGGCGACGATCTGAATGCAGTTACCGTCAACGGTGGCGGAGGCGACGACACACTGACAATCGATCAGCGAAATCGAATTCCGGTATCAGGTGGCCTGCTTGCATCTATTTAACGGTGGTGCTGGCGGAAAAGTCTCGCTGAGAATCACTCTAAAACGACACCCTGAATCGCAATCGCCATTCGGGAAGTTAGTCACACGACACGCTCCTGAATTCTGGCAATCTCGTCAGGTGGCGTAGGTTGGGATGCTCAGGGTGAGGCACGGCTGGCAAATCTCCTGAGATTGTCAAAGTTTAATGATTGTAACGCCGATACCCGTTGTAGCGGTTGTACTGCCGCGCGGCCTGCGTGCTGTCTGTACGAGTTCAACGGTTACCACACTGTGTATTTTCAGTGCTCTTTTCGAGTCTCTCGATACACTGAGGACAGATCGATGGTGTTTCGGCGTTCCCCCCATTTGAGCGTTACTGCCCAGAATCACGCTGAATGCAGGACCACTGCGTGGCTTCCACGCTCGTGGAAAAGGCGCATTCAGTGTGCCTGTCTGGTAGTTACTGCAGGGTTTTCGACTGGTTGCCTGTCAGGAGGGAACGAGGATCTTCAGTATCTCGTCGGCAAAGATCGCGACTTGTCCTACTACAAGGACCAGGCGACTCAGATCGAGTATCCCAACATCGCTCAGGAGCAGAACGAGGCCGTTTCGAAGACCGACGAGCCCCGTCGCATCCGGCATCCTCGCACGGATGAAATCAGAGATATCACGCTCGAGGAATCCTTGCGGACAGCTTTGATGAATGCCGAAGTGATTCGCGACAACTCCCAGTTTCTGAATCCTGGTAACCGGTTGCTGAGTAACCCGGACTTTGTGGCGTCGATTCATGACGTGGCCATTCAGGAAACGAATACGCTGTTCGGTCAGGGAGGTGTAGAGGCTGCACTGGCGGAGTTCGACGCCACGCTGACAACAAACATGACTTGGGGAGCGAACGAGACGGTTGCCGATAGCCCCTCGATTGGGATTAGTGCACTCCAGGGACAGCGCGACGAGTTTGGCGATTTCAGGGCCGAGATCAGTAAGATATTCGGTGATGGCGGCTCTTTCTCGGTCGAGCATAACTGGCTCTATACTCAGGTAACTCAGCCTGGAGCCGGGCGTCGGCCATTCCTGAGTGAGTTCACGTCACGACCCACTTCCAACCAGGATGGCGGGCTGCCAACCATCGGGCTTGAATACCGTCGACCTTTGTGGCAGGGAGCCGGCACGGAATACACACGGATCGCTGGTCCGATTGCCCGTCGTCCGACTCTGCAGAGTACGCCAACAGTGAACCAGGGCGTCGCGATCGCTCGAATCCGAACGGACATTACGCTTGTCGAGTTTGAAGGTTCAGTCGCTCAGCTTCTTAAGGATGTTGAAGATACTTACTGGTCGCTCTACCTGGCCTACCGCACCTATGACGCTGAGTCTGTCGCCACGCAGAGTGCGTTGCAGACGTGGCGTGAAGTGCGAGCCAACATGGATGCCGGAAAGGTCGGAGCCGCCGACGAAGCCCAGGCTCGCGACAACTATTTCGAAACCCGTTCCCGGCGGGAAGGTTCGCTATCAAACCTGTTCACTCAGGAAGTTAGATTGCGACGGCTGATGGGCCTGGCCGTCAACGACGGTACGGTGATTCGACCTGGTGATGATCCGGTGACGGCTCAGATTCTGCCGGACTGGAACAATTCACTGGCTGAATCGTTGACCAATCGACCAGAAATTCGCCGGCAGAAGTGGAACATCAAGAGTCTGGAAATGCAGCGAGTAGCCGCTGAGAAACTCGTGAATCCACGGCTGGACTTTGTCGCTCGATACCAGGTGAATGGTTTTGGTGACAACCTGACTGGCGGTGGCGGACAGTTTAACAGTGCATACGGCACGTTGCTTGATGGCGACTTCACAGGCTGGGGACTTGGATTCGAGTTTTCCATGCCGATTGGCTTTCGTGGTGCGTCTTCCCAGTTGCAGAACATCGAACACCGGATTGCAAAGGCTCGTGCCATCCTCGGACAGCAGGAGCAGGAAATCAGTTACGAGCTGGCAGCTTCATTCCAGCAACTTGACCAGTCCTACCAGACGGCCAAAACCAATTACAACCGCCGCCGAGCCGCTCAGCGACGTGTCGAAGCGTTCGAAGCCGAGTACAAAGTTGGCCGTTCGACAGTTGACCTCGTGCTGCGTGCTCAGATCAGTCTGGCTCAGGCCGAGATTGCGTATTACTCAAGTCTGATCGGGTACAACCAGGCATTGAACGAACTGCGGTTTCGGAAGGGCACGTTGCTGATGGATAACAGCGTGTTTCTGTCAGAGAGCCTCTGGACCGAAGATGCCTACGACGATTCATTGCGACGAGCGTGGGAGCGAAGTTTTGCGTTTGCATCTCCGAACCTGCGAACCGAGCCTGGCGAGTTCGTCGATGGCTGTATCGACTGCTTGGGAACGGGTGATGGCTATCCCGGCGAAGCGATTGATTACGACAGCGCTATACCGCTGGAAGAAAGCCTGCCGGCGACCGTTCCTAGTCCGCTGGACCCGTCAACAGCACCCCCTGCTGCACCGGACAATCGTTCCGCACTGGTTCCAGCAGTCAGCGACCTTGGTGGGTTGGGGGCGGGTTACGAAGAATTCGTTCCGGAAGTGATCGCCGGAGCGGAAAGTTCGAGCATTGACTTACCAAACCCGAAGTTACAGCAGGAACGAGCAAGCTCGAGAGTTCCGGCACCCCCGGAAACTGATGGTGGTGCTCCGTTTATCCCTGTCGAGAGAAGAGACCCGTTTGGCTCGGACGACTTGGCTCCGCCAATGCCGACTGAGCGGAAAACCGGAGCTGCAGATCAATTCAAAGCTCCAATCATTGGTTTGGAAACTCGAACAGAGTTGCTGAGTGATGTTTCTTCGCGGTCTTCAGTACAGGATCCCGATAGTGAGTTCAAAGCTCCCATTCAGGCAATGGAATACTCAACTGACGCTGCGAGCCCAAACGTCGATCGAACTGCAAAAGTGATTCCAGTTCTTAACGACGAGAGTGCTGGAGGCGACAACCTTCAACAGACGACCGGAGTTCGTACAACCTCAAGTCGTTTGAACGAGTCATCCGCGATGCCGAAAGGCGAAGCCGCAGTTCAACCACGAGTCAACAACGAAACGAAACCGCAGAGCGTCTGGGGAAAGTTGTTTCGTCGCAACTAAGTTCAATTCGCCTGGCCATTGAGAAGTTGCAATGCACCTCTGATGGTTTTTCGGGCTTGAGCATCGAGAAACGCTCGCTGGACCATGTTGGTCTGGCGAGCGTTCTTCTTTGGGCAGTTGGAAATTCTGAGCAGAAAACTCAGCCGCGTATGGTGGAACCGCTTATTGCCCGGGAAGCCAGAGTTTTGAGTCCCCCCCTCCGGAAGTTACGCCCGCCGTGGCGGGGCTCCCACTACCATCAGGAAGCACAAGCCCACCCGCTGATTCACCAGGGATCGCGATCCCAAGTTCCCTTAATGCTGGCTCCAGGGCATCGCGAATCCCAGGCAACTTGGATCCGTAATAATTCCAGAGATGGTCGACAAGTTGCGGAAGTTCCGGATCGTTACGGTTTTCAATGCGGAACTGAAACTCACGCATTGCCCATTGGAATTTTGCTTCGAAGTTGTCGCCTTTTTCGACCTCGTCACGTCCATCCTTCAGCCACTGAATCGCTTCGTCGTGGAGGCCGAGTTCGCGACAGACCTGAGCTGCCGTCCATTGGAACATGATCGCTTCGATCCCGTGGATTCTGTCGATGCCGCGAACGGCCACTTCTTTCAGGACGCGATAGGCAAACGGCACGTGTCGAATCAAGAGGGCTCGGTGGACGATATGGCCGAGCTGGTCATCGGAAAGCTCACTGATTTGCAGACGGTGAGATTCGAGCACGGACAACGTGTTGAGCTGGTTATCTTCCGCGACTTCCAGCGGAGCTTCAGGCTCGATATTCAACGTCCTGCGAAGTTCCGTACCATCGTCGTAGAGCATGGCGACATCGCTGACGGATTCGAGGACATGCAGAGCGGCAGCGAGCTGAACTTTCAGTGAAGGATCGCGTGACGCTTCGATGGGAGTCTTGCCCTTCAGACGATTGAGAGGGGAGTTGCACCAGTGTTTTTCGACGAACTCGCGGCCTTCCCGCTTCGCAATCTCCCGGCGTTTAACCAGGTCCAGGCGAGTGCCGTAATACTTTCGCTGCTGGCTCTTCATCAACTCCTTGAGGACGGAACGGACGAGGCTTTCAGAATAGAGCGGAGCGTCGGCTTCCTTGTGTTCGTCATCTTCTGGCGCGGAAATGATGTCTCCCAGTTCACTTTCAATCAGCGCCATGGCCTGGTCACGGTGTTGGCCTTCCGCTCCCATCACTGAAAGGATTCCGACTGCTCCGTCTTGAGTATTCAGGTCAAAAACGGAAACTTCTGCAAGTATGGAGGGCACGTTGTCGTCGCGGACTTCCTCGTCATCGGGAGGCGGCGGGAAGTCGAGTACCAGATAGCGACCGACGACTTTTGGATTGGCATCTGCCTTTTCCTGGTTCGCGGGTAGTCGGACCAGACGGTCTGCGTCATCGAGTTTTGACAACGTCTGCGAAGTCGATCTCAATTTGTAGCGTGCAGCCTGGACCGGAACATGCTCTTCAACATCGGACAATTCAAGTAGTTGAGCCAGAGTTTCCCACTCGACTTTCTGCTCGTATGTGGGAGCCAGTTCTGCTGCCTTGTGCAGTGCGTTGGCGGCTTCCAGGTTGTTTGCATCCCAGGCGCGACAAAGGCCGATATTTTTCCACAGAGCCCAGCTGTCTCCCATCTTATCCGCGAGCTTACTGAACAGCTTGGCGGCGATTTCCCAGCAACCCATCGCTGACAATCGCTGTGCCGTTCGGATGTCCTTTGCGGTTTCTTCGGTACTTTCGAGCTGCTCGAGCAAATGGACCCCACGTTGCGGAAACGGAATTTCAGCCGACCCATCAATCCGCATCAGTTCCTGAAACAGCGCCTGGCGTTCTTCCGGGTCCTTCGTCAGTCTCAGCGCCAGGCCAAGGTGCTCTCGAGCCGACATGCTGCTCGAATAGAATACTTCGTCGGCGATTTGCGATGCCAGCGAGCCGATCACGTCAGGTGACGATTGAGAGCAGATCTGAAAAGCGCGGTGAATTTCAGGTTTGGATTCCTCAAACCCTACGTCCATGAATCGAGCATAAGCCAGCAACCCGATTCCGTGGCTGCTTTGAGGGTGATCTTTGAGGAAGTTGCGCATGGTTGTCGCCGCTTCGTCAAACCGGCGTTCTTCCATCAGCAGCTGTGCGCGAGTGATGGAGACAATCGGCGCTTCAGGGAACTTCTCAGCCAGCCGCTCAAGAACGCTGAGTGCCTGTTGAGGCTGTCGGGTTTCGTGGAGCCGAGCAACTTTGTCCATTTCAGGAAGCACCGCCTGACAGCAGAATTTGACCTTCTTTCCGCTGCCGCACGGGCAAGGGGCATATACGTCCATTTTCGAAGCCATTAAGAAATATCCCAGGCAAGAGTATCGAGAGATAACGGCCACAAAGAACATTCGCTTCCGGCGTCAGTTCTGATGCACGCGGCAGGTCCTCTGACAGACAGAGAACGGTGAAGGCGCAAGGCAGCCAGTGGTGATGACAGGAGTCGCAGGAAAACGCGATAAAATGGGACGAGTCGCAGCGGCACATTTCGTGGCGGAATCCTATGCGAAGATAGCCCGGTTTGACAGCATTGACTCGAGCCTCAGGCCGCCCGCTCGTTATTCTCGACGATAGCGTCGGCAGTTCGCGTTTGCGGAATTTCGATTGGCCAGACAACGTCCGTTGAATCGGTTTCCGCCAGCAGATACATGGCGTCCAGACGTTGCTGGATTTCCTGAGTGATCCGTGCCAGATCTTCGCGACCAATCGACTCCGGCACGTAAATCGGCCTGTCCAGAAAAGCAGTGACTTTCGAAAACGGCTTTGGGATGACGAGGTCCGTCCAGTTGCCGGTGATCCGCCAGAAGCGGGATACTCGATACGCCAGCGGCACGATCGGGCGACCGCTTTTGGCCGCCAGAAAGACGATGCCATCCTTCATGACGCGCCGCGGACCGCGAGGCCCGTCAGGTGTGATCGTGATGTGATAATCCTGCGCGACGCTGATCGCTTCTCGAAGCGCTTTGACGCCGCGTTTGCCCGAGGAGCCTCGAACCGGCTTCACGTTCAGAAAGTGCATCGCTTCGGCGAGCAATGAACCGTCCTCATGGCCGCTGACCATGCCAGCGGTATGAATCTGCGGACCGTGAAACAGAGGCATGACGATTGTGTCGTGCCACGTGCAGAACAGGTAACGACCGCGAACATTGGGCCGGCACGGGACGGTGTCTTCGTCGATAGCGACTTCTTCGCGTCTTACCGTCAGATAGAGCGTCTGGATCCCGCGCACCAGCAACCAGGCAGCCAGTTTCGCAATCAATGGGCTCTTAATTTTCATGAGCAGACTCATCCGTGAGTGATCTGGTACGTGCTCAGCAGACGGCTGAACGTCTCATTCAAAAGTGGGCGAAATCTTAGAGCACATCCCTTCGTTACAGAAAGACCGGACTTCAGATGGCCAACTCGCCTGCCTGCACTGCACTTCTCCCTGCCCTGTGTGGCGACATTTGCCATCGAGAGCGAAGTGCAGGCCACAGCAGCGGCGAGGACGCGATTCAGGATCGTGGACCTCTATGGTTTCCGCATGTCCTGGCTGCGAACGTGCTGCTGGCACTTAAGTTAATTGATTGTGCCGCTGCCTTCCGTTGCGGGCTCCCGAGCAACACGTCTTGCGGCGGCGTTGTCGACCATCGCCTGGGCGGCGTCGTTCAGTAGAAGCACGCTGATGATGAAAATCAGCAGGCCGTTTGAGAAATGCGAACCAGTTCCATCGACCAGAAGTTTGGTGGCAATGACGGCCAGAATCGACAGCATCAGCACCCCGAAATGCTTATTTCTGGCAACGATTGCCGTCAGAGGAATCATGCAGAAAACCATAATCAGCGACGCGGTCAGGATGGCTCCGACCATCCACCAGAACTGAGTCTCCAGATCCATGATCGCCACGGCTGCGAAAACGGAATCCAGGCTGAAGAGGATATTCATCACGGTGAGATACCCAACGACCGCGAACACCTTGAGCGCTCCGCTGCTCGAAGCGTTACCGGGCTGCGCGTGGTTCCCCAGTTCTTCCCGGAGCTTGTGGTAGTACTCCCACAAAGCCATGGCCAGGATGATTAGCCCGCCAGCGAACAGGACCAGACTCATCCATGTCAGCTCAACGTCTGCGTGGCTGAACCAGCGATTGGGCAGCCAGCTTGATTCAGGCAGCGGGTTTTCAAGAAATGACAGTTGAGACAGACTGAACAGGAATCCGATCCGCAGCAACGCCGCCATGACGAGCGCGACGGATCTCCAGATCAGATGCTTTCGTTCTGGAAGATTGAGTCCCTTCAGAGAGAACTCGATCAGCAGTCCATTATCGATGCCGAGTCCCGCGCTCAGCAGGACGAGCGAGAGGAATGACAGGAACACGTCCATGATTTCAGTTCCAGGATTTCAACGACGGCTGCGGATGACTTTGGAAGACACTTCTACAGGGTGCTGTAAACGCCCCATGCACCTGCGATCAGCAGACCAATGCACGAGATGATCAGGCAGCCATCCCATGCTCTGCCGGGCCGGATTGCTTCCTCCGTTTTCGTGAAGCGAAACCAGAGTGCCGCGAATCCGAGCATCGGAAGCATGATGGACTGCATCAGGCCGCTGAGCAGAACCAGCTTCACCGGGTTGATGCCGCTGCACCACAGCCCCATTGAAATTAGAGGAAGTACGATCGCCAGAACCAGAATTGATCGATTGTGGCTTCGTTCGTTGCTCCGACTCATCAGCCCGAAGACTTTGAACGCGTCGGTGTAAACTCGAGTCCACGCTGCGTTGGCAACGAGGTACGTCGAGTACAGAACCGCGATCGCTCCGACGAGGAACAGCCACTTGGCGTATTCGCCGAAGACTGGTACATACTGTTCCAGCAGCGTACTTACCATTCTCATGCCTTCCGGGTCGAGACCGTTCTGATACATGACGGCAACGCCCATGAAGAAGAACGCCAGCGTGGCGACTGTGTAAATCAGCATTGAGGCGAACGCGTCCCACTTCATCACGCGGATCCAGCCGTTGGCTCGTCGATACCAGGCTGCATCGCTGGTTTTTGGTCCGGTGTACTTTGCGTAACCTTTTTCGATGCACCAGTAGGGGTAGGCAACCAGTTCAGTGGCTCCGACGCCGATGATTCCAAACGTCGCCAGTGCAGTTGCCAGTGGCTGTTTCATCTCCCAGTAGGGGAGCCCTGGAGGCGCGATACCGGCGTCGGGTAACAATGGAACCAGTCCGGCGAAGATCTCGCCGGCGCTCATGGCGAACTCTGGCTTGAACTGCAACGCGATCACGTTGCCGATCGTGATAAACGTAAAACCGACGACGAGGAACGTCGACACGTTTTGAATGAGGCCGTACTTGCCTCGAACCAGTAGGACGATCGTCAGCACAGCAACCACGACCGACCAGTATTTGTCGTCCCAGGTTCTGGGAGTCAGGACCGCCTTCACCGCAGATTTCTCAGCATCCAGCAATGCGATCCTGTCGAATTCTTCACCGGCCACTTCTTTGGCCCTTGCGATTCGTTCTTTCGCGATCAGGTTTCGAACCAGCTGCACCGTTCCTGCGGCACGGCCTGGTTCCCCTTCGTCGAGTTTCGTCAGTCGAGATTCAATGACTTCCTGGGCGCGAGTGACCCGCTTCTGTTGATCTTCAGCGAGCATAGCGAGTTCGACGCCGTCATCTGTGATCTTGTCGTCGTTCCAGGCGATATACCGTTTCAGTTCGGTTTCAGACGGGAATTTGATGGCCTCGACATAGTCACCCGTCAGCGGTCGAGCGAGCGCCATTGCCTGTCCGACTCCTCCGATGATTCCGCCCAGCTGGCCAAAGCCAACGATCATCATGATCAGCCAGTACCAGATGATCCAACTGACGACCAGACGTGGCCCGGGGATCCGATTGAGCGACGTCAGCGTGGTCTCACCCTGGCTGATGGCGACCCGGCCAAGTTCAATCTGCACGAAAACTTTGATGACACAACCAACGACGATCAGCCAGAGCAGTGAGATGCCAGCCTGCGCTCCGGTCTTCGTTGTGGCGATCAATTCACCCGATCCGACGATACTCGCAGCGATAATCAGACCCGGACCGAGCTTGCGTAAGATTCCGCCGAACGATGTTGGCGGTTCTTGTATCTCACTGTTCGGAGCATTCACTGAATCGACTGTGTTCGTCGATGCTTCATCGTCCTGCGGCGTCTGCTCTTTGTTCGGATCCGACATGCGAGGCTGCTTTCGCTCGGGAGTAACTCTGTGCGCGTACGCAGAAGATGAACAGCAAAAACGAGGCGCGGTTATAGTCCGAGCTGAACAACCCTTCAACCAGCGGCAAGCGCGGTGCCGTTCGCCTGAGCACGATGAAGCTTCGCCAGTAACATCTCATTCATCGCCGCGAGACGTATAGGTGGCAATCTCGCTTCAGCGAGATGTGCGGATGACGGGACCTGGCTGCCTGGTTCATAATGCTTCGAGCTTGTAATTTCCCGAATCCCGGACAAGCTCGTGGTCGTTCGTCATGTTTTTTGAAGTTTGAGTTCAGGGCCTTGAGAAAGTCGCCAGGACTTACGCGATAACCCGGTCATGACGGAAACTCGTGGCGAGTTGCTCGACCTGAAAAAGTGGGACCTGGCGAAAGACCAGTCGTCGGGTGCGTGATCGAATTCCTCACGTCAAAACACGTTGTCGGGTAAAGTCGCAGAGTCCAACAGGAATCGCGTTGGTATCAGAACATTCAATCGCAACATCCGGTGAAGCAACATGATGGCAGTCGTACGGATCCTCAGCGTATCGGTTCTGGCGGTCGGTCTGCTGCGCGGGCAGTGCCTCGCCGATGATTATCTGAAGCTGGTCAAGCCGGTTCTCAAAGCTCGGTGTTACGCGTGTCACGGTGCGTTGAAACAGGAGTCTGATCTTCGACTGGATACGGTCGCTTCAATTCGAAAGGGAGCCGCTGATCCCATCGTGAATGTTGAGAAGCCGGAACTCAGCGAATTGCTCCAGCGAGTCATGTCGAACGACGATTCTGTGCGGATGCCGCCGGAAGGTGAGCCGCTGAAACCAGCCGAAATCGAAGCACTTCGTGACTGGATTGCAGCTGGTGCTCCGTCTCCTGAACACGAAGAAGCGGACAGTGACCCACGCGAGCACTGGGCGTTTCGTCGGCCCGTCAAAGTGGATCTTCCTGCTCTCGGCGATGAATCGATCACCAATCCGATCGACGCGTTCATCACGGCAAAGCATCGCAAACTTGGACTGACACCGGTCGAGCCTGTGCAGAAATCTTTGCTACTGCGGCGAGTCTATCTCGACCTGATCGGCCTTCCGCCAACGCGTGACGAACTGAGGGCGTTTCTTGCCGATGCTCAACCAGGAGCATGGGATCGTGTCGTGGACCGCCTGCTCGAAAGTCCGCAGTACGGCGAACGCTGGGGTCGGCACTGGATGGACGTCTGGAGGTACACCGACTGGTATGGCCTCGGAGCACAGTTGCGTAACAGTCAGAAACACATGTGGCACTGGCGGGACTGGATCATCGAATCGCTGAACGACGACAAAGGCTACGACCGCATGGTGCTTGAGATGCTGGCTGCCGACGAGCTGGCTCCGACGGACCCTCAGACGCTGCGTGCAACCGGGTTTCTGGCCCGCAACTATTACCTGTTCAACCGGACGACCTGGCTGGACTCGACGATCGAGCATACTTCGAAGGCGTTTTTCGGCCTGACGATGAACTGTGCGAAGTGCCATGATCATAAGTTCGACCCGTTGAGCCACGTCGACTATTACTCGATGCGGGCGATTTTCGAGCCGCATCAGGTGCGGCTGGATTCCCTGCCGGGTCAGATCGACCTTGAGCAGGACGGTCTGCCGCGAGTTTTCGATGCACACCTCGACACACCGACGTACCTGCATCTTCGAGGCAACGAAAAAGATCCGGATACATCGCGAGTGATGCCTCCTGACGTCCCGGCCCTGCTGTCCACCGCTGACTTCCTGGCTGAACCGGTTTCGCTGTCCGTCGAGGCTCACACTCCCAGACTGCGAGTCTTCGTCCTGGGCGATCATCTGGCGGCGGCCGAGCGGGAAATTGAGACGGCACGAAAAGCTGTTGCGGCCTCACAGGCAGCGGCTGAAGCGGCAAGCGTCGCCAGCGACGATTCGACTCCCACAAAGGAAAGCCCAGGGCAACTGTTTCTGTTGGATGAGTTCAACGCTGCGAATTCCGAAGAGTGGGAGAATGGTTCGGGCGAATGGGTTTATGCCGACGGAAAGGTGACTCAAAAGCAGGTCGGAGCAACACGACGTTACCTGCGGACTCGTAAGGATCATCCGACGGATTTCGAGGCAACGTTGAAGTTTCGCACGCTGGGCGGCGAGCGATGGAAGTCTGTCGGCCTGGCATTCGACTCGATCGATGGCCGAGAGAAGATGGTTTACATGAGTGCTGTTCAACCGGGGTCAAAACTTCAGATTGCGATCAATTCGGGATCGGGCTCGCAATACCCGGCTGACGGCTTTGTCACGCAGTCGGTCTCACTTGACACTGGGTATGAGCTGAAGATTGCCGTCAGAGGTGACCTGATCAACATCGCGATCGATGGTTTACATACGCTCGCGTATCGGCTGAAAGTGAAACGCGAAGTGGGGCGACTCGATCTGGTTGCTTTTGATGCGGTGGCAGAGTTCGACTCGGTGGAAATTCGCGAGCTCCCTTCGGAACGCAGACTTTCTCAACCGGGAGTCGACGGAAGTACTAACACCGAGCAGATTGTTCAGCAGTTGGCGAGTGACAAGGCAGGTCTCGCCGCCGCCGAACTAAGGCCGGTAATGATTCGCACTGCCTTCGCCGCTGATCAGGCCAGACAAAACTCGCCGGATGACGAACGCACGACCGCGTTGATTGTCGAAGCCGCGACCGCAGCCAGAAAATACGAAGTCGCCGTCGCCGAACTGGCAATCGCAAGATCGCTGTTGGAACTGGCGGGAAAACTCGATGCTGCGAAGAAGAAAGCTGCCGAAGAGCGATTGACGAAAGAGCACGCATCTCTGGTGAAAGCGAAAGAGGCTGTCGCGAAACCAGGTACGAGTTACACGTCGATTCGTGCTTCTGAAAAGGCTCTTGAAGGCCCGTCAGAAAAGGAAGATTCTCGACGGGCACCGTATCCGGAATCCAGCACTGGACGTCGAACGGCTTTTGCGAGATGGATCATCGATCCTCGCAATCCGTTGCCGTCACGAGTCGCGGTGAATCATGTCTGGCTGCGACATTTCGGACAGCCGCTGGTTGATCCCGTCGACGATTTCGGGCGTCGTACCAAAGCTCCACCGATGCAGGAACTGCTGGACTGGCTAGCCGTCGATTTCCAGGAAAAAGGCTGGAGCATGAAGCGTCTCCACCGGCTGATGGTAACTTCTCAGACATATCAACGTGCGACAGGGATCCGAGAAGCGGACGCGGCAACACTGAAGACTGACCCGACGAACCAGTTCTACTGGCGGCGTGTGCCTGTTCGGATGGAGTCGCAAATGATTCGCGACAGCGTGTTGCACCTCGCTGGTGTTCTCGACCTGAAGATGGGCGGCAGGACGGAGAATCCAAAGGATGTCAACGTACGGCGTCGCAGTATGTACTTCACTCAGTCGCGTGACGACCATAACCCGTTTGTTGCCATGTTCGACGATGCGGATATTCAGAACTGCTATCGCCGGTCGGAAAGCATCGTCCCGCAACAGGCTTTGGCCATGGCCAATAGCCGACTGACACTCGAGATGTCGCGGAAACTTCGCGACAGAATTGCGGCGCAGCTTGAAATGGAGTCTGCCGGAGAATCGCCGAGCGTGAGCAATGCCGACGAAGCGTTCGTTGGGAAAGCCTTCGAATTGTTAATCGCTCGCCAGCCGGTGGCGTCTGAGTTAATGGAGTGTCAGTCAACGTTGATACAACTCGCAGAAGCACTGCAGGGCAAGCCTGACGCGGCGGCGAGGGCTCAGGCAGCACTCGTTCACGCACTGTTGAATCACAACGATTTTGTGACGATTCGGTGAATTTATTCAGCGTGGCTAAAGTAGTGTAGGATGCGTGCAGCGGAGCGAAACGCACCGGTTTACCTTGGCGGCTTCCTGGTAATGGTGCGTTGCACGCACCTTGCGAAATGTAATGGTTGACGTCTCGCTGGTTTGCGGGATGTCTGGTAGCTCAGCGTGTGGAGAGCGTCAAATGAACTTCAGCAGATTAACCTGGCCAGGCATGTTGCCGACACGGCGGCAGGTGCTGGGATCCGGCATGGGACTAGGAACTATGGCTCTGAACTCGTTGCTGCAACGCGACGCGACGGCCAACGGTTCGCATTCGGTGCTGCCTGATGCACAGCCAAAGGCGAAGAACGTTATCTGCCTCTTCATGCGCGGCGGCGTTAGTCATGTGGAGAGCTTCGATCCGAAGCCCGAACTGACCAGGCACGCCGGAAAGTCCATCAACGAATCGCCGTTCAAGAGCGTTCAGGATCCGGAGAGGCTCAAGAAGGTGCGCGTCGTCGTCGTGAACGATGCCAACGGTCAGCAGCGAAACAAGCTTTATCCACTGCAGGTTGGTTTTCGAAAGTTCGGGCAGAGCGGCATCGAAATCAGCGACTGGTTCCCGCACATTGGAAGCTGTGCCGACGACATTTCGTTCATTCGGTCAATGTGGACGACGGACGACAATCACGGGGCTCAGGTGCAGTTTCTCTCCGGCCGTCACATGCTCGACGAGCGGGTGCCGACCATCGGAGCCTGGGTCACGTGGGGGCTCGGTACGCTGAACCAGAATCTGCCTCAGTTTATCTCGATGGGGCCGCGGTATTTTGACACTCGAGACGGGCATTACCTCGGCCCCGCCTACGACGCTGTTCCGATGAAGATCGATCCAGCGAATCCATTGCCGTATGCCCGACCGGAAGTTGAGTTCTCACGTCCGGAGCAGGAGCTGACGTTCGACCTTATCAGCCGCCTTAATCGAATCAGTGCCGAGCAGTATCCGTCTGATGCCGCATTGCGAGCACGCATGCAGTCCTATGAGCTGGCTTTTCGAATGCAGACTGCCGTTCCGGACGTGATCCGGTTCGAAGGTGAGACACAGGAAACTCAGAACCTGTACGGCCTGGATGATCCGAAGACAAAACCATTCGGGATGCAGTTACTTGCCGCGCGACGATTCGCGGAACGAGGCGTACGATTCATTCAGATTATGCACGGAGACGGTGCAGCCGGAGCCTGGGATTCTCATTCGAATCTCCAGACGAGTCATGCGAACCTGGCCGGCCAGGTGGACCGTCCCGTCGCCGGGCTGCTCACGGACTTGAAACGTCGAGGACTTCTTGAAGAAACAATCGTCGTGTTCGCTACGGAGTTTGGCCGGACGCCAGGTTCGCAGGGCGCCAACGGTCGAGATCATCATCCTTATGGATTCTCAGTCTGGATGGCAGGCGGAGGCCTCAAAGGCGGAATCGCTCATGGCGCTACGGACGAAATCGGCTTTCACGCCGAAGAGAATCCGCATTATGTCACAGACATCCACGCGACCATCCTGCACCAGCTCGGCCTTGATCGAAAGCGGCTGGAAGTGCCGTCGCACAAGCGGCTGGAGCAGGACTTTGGCCACGTAATTCACGACATCATCGCCTGACAGCGGTTGCGGCGTTCTGTGTTCTGCAGCCGACGACTGCGATTCACGTCAGGTTTGCGCCGAGTGAGCACTGCTGACTTGACTCTCACCCTGTGTCGGCGTGTCCAGCGATTCGATGAGGTTGTTGGGATTTCAGTCTAAAGTGGCGCTGGCCATCGAATCCGTCACGCGTAATCTCGTGCCTTGACTGCAAGCCACTCGTCGCGTGGCGGCGTCATCCAGTCATCGGGATCGACTCCGAGTCCGTCGGCTACGCGGTTGATGTAGTTGAAGTAGCTGATGACCTGCGTCGCGATCGTGATCTGGTCGTCGTCGAAGCCGTGGCTCTGCAGGGTTTCGACGTGTGACTTCGTCATCTGTCCGGGATGCAGAGTCAGCTTGACGGCAAAGTCGCACAGAGCAAGGTCGGCCGCTGGCAGGTCTGCAGTTCGGTAGTCGATGACAAGCTTCTCTGCATTAACCGGGTCGTTGGACTCCAGACCGAAGTCTCTGGCATGCGAGAGCGTTCAGTAGTAGCAGTCGTTGACGTTGCTGACGACTGCGGCCAGTAATTCTCGACGGGCGGCGTTGAGGGCGTTGGGCGACTTCATCAGGCGCACGTAGAACCGGATGGACTCGGCAGCGACGTCGGCGTCACGGCTCATCACCTGAATGATCTGGGCAATGTAGCCGGCTCGGTCGCGAGCTGTCTGGTAGAGCTTCGCCAGGGAACCCGTTGCCTCGGATTCTCGAATCAGGTCGATCCACGCCATGACGATAGTCTCCTCAAGTGGTACTGCTTCCTGCCCATCAAACGATTTGATGTTTAGCAGGAGCGTGCTCGCGAAGTAACGTCAGCATCGACAATTAAACCCACTCCCACTTAACCTTGATGTTCGTGAGTTGGGGCGAGCACGCAGAGTCCATCAACCATCGACAGGAACGCTTCGATTCCTTTAGTGCGAAGGCGAGCGATTTCCTGCTCGGCGCTCTCGACTGTCGAGCAGCGTTTGACCTGTCTCCAGTGAACGCACTGTGAAACGTGAGAACCTGATACGGAGGTGGTGGCAAGAGTTGGCGAAAGTGTGGCGACCATGACGATTCCCCGCAGTTTGAGACGAACGGCAGACTCCCATCTATACGTCATCGATCGCCAAACGGCGGGCAGCAGTTCGTAGCGCGGAGTGACATTCCGGAAGGCTGAACCAACCGCGATCGGCAGCACCTGTCAGACTCGCACACTCCGAACGGTTTGAAAACCGCCAGACGAGCGCTGAATCGTCACCTCATCATCACGTGACGAACTGCCTGCGAGAGTCGCTGAATTCCATCGCGGATGGTTACACGCGACTCGACACCAAAGCTCAGACGCATCTGGCTGCGACGTCGCAATGGGGAATTCTGGGGGTAGAAGATCTCACCAGGAACGTACATCACCCCGTCGATCCTGCTGGCCTGCTTGAAGAGCGGACTTTCAAATCCCGTCTCGATTTCTTCCGGAAGTGTCATCCACACGTACAACCCGCCGCTGGGCTTCAGCCAGGAAACACCGGGGATGTCTGCGAAAAAGTCGTCGGCCGCCGTCAGCATGGCGTCCCGTTTGACTCGATAGGACGATTGCAGACTTGAGACGTGACGCTCGTAGTTCCCCGTCTGCAATGCGTCGCAGATGATGCGCTGATTGAGGTTTGGTGAGCCGAAGTCGAAGTTTCCTTTGATGTCGTGGATCGCCGAGACCAGATCGCTCGGCAGAACCCCGTAGGCGACACGGATGCCAGGTGAGAAACTCTTCGAGAATGTCTGCGCCAGAATCACAAACTGACGGTTCTGGTCGTAGCTCCAGATGCTTGGCCCGTCGTCGCCAGCGTAACGAAGTTCGCGGTAGGCGGCGTCTTCCAGAATCAGAATGCGTTGCTCTTTCGACCAGCGCCGAGCGATCTCGACCACCTGTCTGCGGCGGTCGTCGGCGAGTGTCACTCCGCTGGGATTTTCGAACGAACTGACCAGGTAGATCATCTTGACGCGGTGCAGATCGCCAGCCTGTTCGATGCGTGCCAGTTCAGCTTCGAGCGCGTCCATCCGCATGCCGTGCTCGTCCGTTTCGACGGCGATGGCTTTTGCGCCGACTCCGTTGAGCGTTCCCAGAAAGACGAAGTAAGTGGGGGCGGCGACCAGGCAGATGTCGCCCGGGTCAAACAGCACGTCCGACAGATGCTGCAGCAGCTGCTGCGAACCCGACGTGACAATGATCTCGTCCGCCGTGAGATTCAGATCTGACGTCGAGCAGTTCTCCAGCCGCACCAAATGGTTCAGTAGGTTTTCGCGCAAAGGAGCGAAACCGGCAGTCGTCCCGTACTGCAGGGCTCGATGTCCATCTGCATCGTCAGTCAGGATGCTGGCGATCGACTCTCGGACGAGCGAGACCGGCAGGGTGGCTTCATCAACGAAGACAGCGGCCAACGAGATGACGTCGCGATTCTCGATGCCCTGCTGCATGAGGTAAGCGATGCTCTGCTCAGCAGCCTGCTGGCGGCGCTGGCTGAAGCGGATATCGGGCAGTGGCATTACGGTTCCTACTGGTAACGAGCGTGTGCTTCGCTCGACGATGCCTTACGGAATGCGGCAAGCGGAGTTTCGGTACTCACCCTGCTACCTGTGAGTTGAGTTCGTCGGGCAGCTCTGGAAGGACGACTTCGCCGGCAGCTGCAGATCGCGAGTCTGGCAGGGGTGTGTTATCGGCTGGGCGAAACGTGAAAACGGCCGAATACTTCGCCTGGTCGGTGTTGTTTCTCGAAGCTGAATGCAAAGTGCGAGCGTGAAATAACAGCACGTCGCCAGCGGACAATTTGACGGGAATGGCTGAATCCAGCAGGGGCTGATTGATTGGTACGTCTTCTCGAAAGAACTGGTCGTCGTCGAGTTGCGCCGGCTGCAGTTCAATCCGATGTGAACCAGGAATGATGAACAGTCCGCCGTTGTCGGGGTACTCGTCGCCCATCGCGAGCCAGACATTGACCAGTTCCGGCCGCGTGAAATTCCAGAAGCGAATGTCGCGGTGCCAGCGAGTGTCGCTGCTGTGATGCGGCTGTTTCGTCATGACACAGTTGTGATGAGCCAGCGGCATGACCACTCCCGGTCCCAGCAGCTGCGTCAGTCGGCGAACGAGCGGGACGTGGCAAATCCACTCGGTAAACACGATGTCCCGCGAATGTGCCTGCTTGAGCCGCCGAATCGTCCGCCCGCCCGGCTGGTCGATTGATTCCGGGGAGCCGGGATAATGCACGTCGGCTTCCAGCTCGACCGGCGGCAGCTCGCGCTCAAGGTGCTCTCGCGTGACCTGCAGCATGCGGGCAGTCCAGTCGCCTGCCGCCAGACCGCGAGCGACCAGAAACCCGTCCCGCTCAAACTGCGCGATCTCATCCGTTGATAACCCGTCCGCCAAACGCTGGCCAGGGCTGGGGTTCGCCGACAGTGAGTGATCGTGATTATTCTGAAGCGACACTGAGGTCATCGCAGCTGTCATTCTCTCAAGGCAGGAAGATCCGATTCGACGGGCCGTCGGAATCCTTGCCATGCTGGAGCCAGCTTGCAAGCCTTAGGTTCGCGAGGATGGCAGAAGTGAACAACCCGCACATCTCGTCCGCCGTGGTCGAGGCAGCCTGCAAGCACAGTCGACGTTCAGCGGCCATTCGTACGATGCTCAAGTACCTGCCCTCGATGATCGAATCTCCGTGAAGCGTCCGGTTCTGTATTGACCATTCCGACGGTCCGGCATCGACGAATTCAAACGGCAGGCAGGTCGTAAGGCGATCGATAGATCTTGGTCAGTAGTTGGTTGGCTTCGTCGCAGTCGGTGAAGCGTTCGATCTTCGGGTCGAAGTCGAGCCTTCCTTTCGTACGGAAGGCGATCTCTCCGAGATGAACCAGCGCGCAGGATCGGTGGGCGACTTCTGGTCGCGCTTTCGTATTGAGATTGCGGGTCCGCACTGCGTTCAGGAATTCAGCCATGTGTTCGGCGTAACCTCGCTCGCCTCGGACGTCGCCTTCGGTCGGTCCGGGTTTGCCTTTGGGGCCCAGGAACACGTTGAATGCACCGCGGCGCGAGAACACCATGTAGCCTTCCGTGCCGTAGAAGACGTTGCCGTTGTCGAAGCCGTGAATTCCGTATGCGGTGAATGGATAGTTTTCGTAAACGACCAGTCGCCCGTCGGGAAACTGCCAGGTCACATTCATGTTGTCGGGATACTCGCTGGCGTGCCCGTGCAGAATCATGCGGCTGCCGCGAGCGGTGATCTGGCTGGGTGCCGAATCAACTCCCAGCCCCCAGCAGGCCATATCGATGTCGTGGATTCCGTCGTCGCCGATTTCTCCGTTCGCATAGTCTCGATACATCCGCCAGGTACTGTGGTAGCGATGTTCGTTGAACGGACGTTTGGGAGCTGGCCCCAGCCAGCGATCGTAGTCGGCTCCCTTCGGCGGCGTAGAGTCCGGGACAGGCTTGACGGTGTGCCTCATCTCGGCCGTCCATGCTTTTGCAATTTTGATCTCTCCGATCGCACCGTCCGCCAGCAACTTGCCCGCTCGTTCGGTGACCGGGCTGTTTCGCATCTGGCTGCCCTGCTGCACGACTCGTTTGTACTTCTTCGCGGCGCGAATGATCGCGTGGCCTTCGTCGTACACGTGCGAGATCGGCTTCTCCAGATAAACGTCTTTGCCCTCCGCCATGGCGTTGATGGCAATCGGCGCGTGCCAGTGATGCGGCGTCGCGACAATCACGGCATCGACGTTGGGATCGGCCAGCACGTCCTCGAACTTCGACGTTCGTTTGGCGGGCTTCGACTGAAACCCAACCATGTTCTTCGCCATGCGATCGATCTGCGCCGGATCGATGTCACACAGCCATGAGATAGAGACGGCCTCTTTGCGACTGACCAGCCCCTTCAAGTGGTGAGTCATAATGCCACCGCAGCCGATCAACGCAATGTTGACCGTTTCCGGCCGCGTCGACTGAGCAGCGAAGACTCCAGGAATTGCCTGAGCAGCGGCGATCGTGGCCGCAGTACCGGATGCAGACTGAATGAAACGGCGTCGGTTCAATTCAGAAGTCATAGCGAGTCTCCAGAATGTGGTGATGATCCGATGTTGAGGCTAAACGACCGCAACCGCCTTCGTGAACTGATAGGGAGAAGCATGGCCTGGCCAGGAACCGCTTCGCACGGCCGCCCTATTCCCGGCTGATAAAGAACAACGTCTTGCCGTCGCGTGACCAGCTCATGCCGCTGTTGTGACGATCGTTCGGTTGCCCCTGCATGACCACTCCGGCCTGTTTTCCGTCTCCAGGCACGTCGTCCGGGTTGAACTCGACCAGCCTGCCGAACTGACCTGCGGCGGCGGCTTTCGGAATCGCAATGCGCTTTCCGTCAGGATGCCAGGCGATGTCCGGATTGAATCCATCAGCGCTGATTCGAGATTGAACGACCGGCATGTCTCCTTCCATGTTGAGAATCGCAAAGTGATGAGTCCCCGTGACATCCTTCGCTTTGAAACAGAGCTTGGTTGAATCCGGAGACCATGTCGGGTTCCAATAGATGGTACTGTAGTTCCAGTCCTTCGGCGAAATGATGTCCCACGAATCGTTTGCGCTGGTGTAGATGATGAACTGGCCGCCTTTGGTATAGGCAAGTTTAAGACCGTCGGGGGACCACTGAATTCCCCACCCTTGACGATCAATCTGCACTTCGGTTTTACCATCGAGTGACCGAATATAGACGCCGCCCCCGCCCTGTCTGTCGCCATACTTGCAGAGTGCAATCGACTCTCCGTTGGGAGCCCAGGTGGGCATGCACCCTTTGCCAAGATTCTCGACGTCTCGGGTTTTTATATCGACGATCAGTATCACGGCATCCCCAGTCCCTTCGCCCGTTCTCCACCCGTCGACAGCGACGCGGGTTCCGTCGGGAGAAATCTCCGGCGAATTGATGAACGGGTAATCAGGAACGCGAGCAACCTTGCGAGTGTTGCGACCGTCAGCATCCATCGCCCAGATTTCGCAGTACCTCACCGCCGGCGCTTTGGCGGCATCTTTCAGTTTCGATTTCTGGTCTGAGGGCTGCTCGGCGTACGCAACTCCCAATTGCGATTGGAAGAGCAGTCCCGCCAGCACGAGGATCATTCGGGGGCTGTGGATGTTTTCCATGGTTCCACTCTGACTCTGTCACGGATCAGGGGAGTTTGCGGCAGGGCGGTCCGACCACAATACGATATATCAGGACGAATGGCCGACGGAGAGTCACTGTGAGATCAGACCAGCGTGTAACCGCCGTCGATGACCATGGTTGCTCCAGTGACGTAACGGGCGGCTTCGCTGGCCAGGTAGACGGCTAACGGGCCGAGGTCCTCCGGCTGGCCGTGGTCGCCCATCGGGATTTGTGAGCGGAAGTTCTTGATGAGTTCCGGGTTTTCTTTGGACCAGCGGATGTTCGGCTCGGTCATGAAGCCGCCGGGGCAGATGGCATTGACCGTAATGCCGTGCTCGGCCCAGTCGACGGCGCAGGCCCTGGTGAACTGGTTGATCGCCGCCTTCGACGTTTCGTAGCTGCGGCCTCCAATGCCTTTCGTCGCGACCATGCTGTTGATCGAGGAGATGTTGATGATGCGCCCGCCCTGGCCTCGGTTGAGCATCGATTTACCGATCAGCTTTGTGCAGATGAAGACGCTGGTTAAGTTGAGGTCCAGAAGTTCCTGCCAGGTTTCAAGAGGCATATCCACCGTCGCGATGTCTTTGCGACGACCGCCGACGTTGTTGATCAGGATGTCAATCGGGCCGTGATTGCTGATGGCTTCGTTGCAGACTCGTTCGCAGTCGGCGGGGTCTCCGATGTCGCCGATGATCGTGATGGCTTCTCGTCCGAATGCCCGAATGTCGTCGGCTGTGCGGTTGAGACTTTCCTCATCACGTCCGACCAGAACGCAGTCGGCACCAACGTCAGCGATTGCGAGAGCCATCTCGCGACCAAGACCCCGGCTGCCGCCAGTGATGAACAGTCGCTTGCCGTCGAGTCTGAATCGGTCGAGTACGCTCATGAGGATGCTCTGTCGTGAGGGTGATTAATGGGGGATTGCCGTGGCCGCTGAGTTTTCACAGAGAGAGAAAGAGAACATCGAACAGCCAACGTCCAGCATTGAACGTTGATCTTATTTCGATGTTAGGGATTGAATGTTCGATGTGTCGGCACCGCCGTCCCACCGTACATGTTTGGGATCGGTGGCTCAAACAGACCGACATGATTGAAGGGAGTGAGTATTTTCTTGCAGAGTCGCTCGAATGAATCTTCAGTTTCTTCAGGCATCTGGCCACGGAGATGGAACACGGCCGCGCGGAAGTCGGCGACGTCTGCACAGAGCAGGGCAGGGCGGTGTAGTGCCCTGCCTCTTGCGCTTTCTGGAACCGAGCTGCTCCTGTTGTTAAGGCAGCGACGTTCCCAGGTTGTTGCGGCGGCGAAGTAGCACATGGTGAACGCAGCGAGCTTCGTGAAACTGTGTTCTGCGATTGCGTCGTAGCAGCCAGCGACGAGTTGGTCGATGAGTGTCAGTTCGTCCTCCACTACAGAACCGGAATCCCACAACTCCAGAATCGGCAAATTGTCGTTTGCATGCTGTCTTCGCTTAAGCAGGGTATTCGCGAGACGTTCAACTCCAATGAGTGAATGGGCGATTCCCGTGCTGTGCAGTGGGTCGATGAATCCAGCGGTGTGGGGAAGCATCGCCCAGTTCGCGCCATTGAACTCCGATGAAAGGCGCTGGAGTCCTGGAGTGCGAACCGGCATCGATTCGGGATTGATCACTGAAGCGTCGGCAAAGGCATCGCGAAGACTTGGATAGCGATTCACAACATCAAAGAATTCTTCGCTGGCTGTGAGGCCTTCGCCGGACTCCGCTACTGATTGAATGCTCCCCGTTGGCCGATTGTTGAGAACCAGTCCGACGCTGGTGACATCCGAATCGAAACGCAGCCACCACATCCAGCCTTCTTCGAGGATGTGGTGCTGTGCGGCGTGGTCGCAATGGAACGGGTGGTCGGAGGTTGAGCCCGGTACTGCCTGCTCAAGGATGGAATGCCATTCGGGCAGGCCGGTGACGTGTGCAAAGATCGCGCGTGAGTTGGTCGCGAGTTTCGCTGACTCGTCTTCGATGCCGAGGTGTCGTGCCAGGACCTGTCCGGCTCCGCTGGCGTCGATCAGGAAACCTGAGGACAGCGTTCGCCGGCGAACACCTTGTCGTGGAGTTGCTTCGTTGACCTCGACAAGCCAGCCGGTCTGGTTTTGGTGCAGAGTGGTGATCTCTGAGTTCTCAAACGGAGCGACGCCGGTCTCGCAGGTTTTCTTAAAGAAGTAGGCGTCGACGTCGGAACGCAGCCATTGAGTGTCGGACAGTTCGTCGCTGGAACTGGCGGCTGCGAGTAGTTCGTTGGAATGGTCGGCGCGCGGCTGGAACGGCTTGCCGGGTTCGTGCTGAAAGTAGCTGAAGCCTCGTTTACGACCGGTCGTGATCTTCGGATAGGCTTGCTTCCACGTACCGTACCTGGCGAAGGGCTTCAGCCAGGGGAGGTCGTACTGGTCGGCGAGGCTCGACAGAATCAGACCTGCGGCAGGAGTGGATGATTCTCCGATAGCAAACCTTGGATGGCTGGATCGGTCGACGATCGCGACTGTTCGACCCTGACTTTGCAGTATGCAGGCGATGAGGCTGCCGGCGAAGCCGCTGCCGATCACGATGAAATCGAAGTGGAGATTTGCCGCCGCGGACTGTCGTGCGGATTGAGGGATGGCTGACGCTCGGGAGTTTGTCATTATCGACCCACGGGGATAGCACAGAGGAAACCACGGAGTATGATGGTCGCCCATCGGTTGATCGGCCACGCTGATCGCCGCCTTCTTCCGTCGCTTGTCCAGTCGAAGCATTCCGCAATGTCAGAATTGCAGTCCGTGCAGGTTCGCCCCGTTGTCCGGGAAGACCTTCCGCGAATCGCCAGGTTCATTCAGCCATTCGTCTCAGAGGGACGGATTCTTCCTCGAACTGAGGACGAGCTGGATGAGCTTGTCTACAACGGATTTATCGCGGAAATCGACGGCAGGCTGATCGGATTTGTCGCCCTTGAGATCTACTCACGCAAGCTGGCTGAGATCCGCAGTCTGGCCGTCGAGCCCGAATTTCAAGGGAAAGGCGTCGGCAGGCAACTCGTTGCCGAGTGTGTCGAGCGTGCTCGCAAACGCGACGTACTGGAAGTCATGGCGATCACATCCTCAGAGGTGTTTTTCCGGGGCTGTGGTTTTGACTTTACGCTGCCCGGCGAGAAAAAAGCCCTCTTCATCACCACCAGCGAATGATCCGAGTTGCTCGGAAAGTTTTGAACCACGAAATGCTCGAAAGACATGAAAACAAATCCTTTCGTGTATTTCGCTTATCTCGTGGTTCATCTCTCTTACATAGACGCTGGTTTGCTGCGGCTGTAGTCCTCTCGCGAAGCAACCGCGAGCTCGTTTCAGGCAGCACGATTCTCATTTCTCACAATTTAATCAGTTTTGGTTGTCAAAAATGGCGAGCGCATCTAGTATCAGCCTCGTTTGCTGAGTTCTCCGTTCTCCAGATTCCCATTCTGTCTCGGTAGTTCGCATGCGTGTCGCGATCGATCCCAATGATCAGAACTTTCTTGAACAACTTCACCGTATGTGTGGAGGAACGATTCAGGAGATTTGTGATGCTGTCGGTGTAACGGCGACTGCGGTTCGACAACGACTGGGGCGTCTTGAAGCTCAGGGGCTGGTGATTCACGAAGTGGTCAGGGCCGGTCGCGGTCGGCCTCATCATGTGTTTCGAGTCAGTGACGAGGGGCTGCGGCATCTCGGAGAGAATTATCGCGATCTCGCTTTAATTCTGTGGCGATCGATTCACCGGATCGAGGACGACGCTATCAGAAATACGGTTTTGCGGCATGTTCAGGACGAATTTGTGCAACAGTATGGCCGTGTGACTTCGGAAATTCCGATTCGCGACCGAATGGTGCAGCTGCAGCAGGAGCTGTCCAGTCACGGGTATGATGTTGAAATCGGGGACGGAGAGTTGCCGGTCCTCAGAGAAAACAGTTGTCCGTATCAGGACCTGGCATCGACCGACCCTTCCATCTGCGAAATGGAAGCGGACGTTTACAGCCGAATTCTGAATGCGGAAGTTTCGCTGACTCAGTGTTGTCTGGACGGACACTCGTTCTGCGAGTTCCACGTGCAGGAACTGACGGCCAGCGAGTCGGAAAAGTGAGTCGATGTGGGACACGGTCTCCATTGAAGGGAAGACGTTTTCAACTCAGAGAATGCGGTAAAGTCAGACTGTTGTGGTGGTTGAAAGGCGGACGAGGGGCGTTATCGTTTCCGACCGTGACTGTCTGCTGGTGAGGCAGACTTCTGGTAATCAACAGAAGAACATCCCGTTCTGAAGCGGCGAAAGTGCCAGCAGAAAGCCGTGGCGCGAACTGGCGAATCGGGTCGGATGTTCAAGGGAATTCAGAGACAGGCGAGAAGACATGACGTGGATTGAAGGACGATTCGAAGAAAACGTTGTGCTGTCGACACTCGAGCAGGGCATGAACTGGGCCAGAGAGTCCAGTGTGTGGCCAATGACATTCGGTCTTGCCTGCTGTGCAATCGAAATGATGGCCACCGGTGCAAGTCGATATGACCTTGACCGATTTGGTGCCGGAGCGTTTCGTGCCAGTCCTCGTCAGGCAGACCTGATGATTGTTGCCGGTACGGTGACGTTCAAGATGGCGAGCCGGGTTCGACGGCTTTATGAGCAGATGCCTGATCCGAAATATGTCATCGCCATGGGGGCCTGCACGGTGGGCGGCGGACCTTACTTCAAACACGGTTATCACGTGGTCAAAGGTGTCGACCTGGTTGTTCCGGTCGACGTGTATGTTCCAGGTTGTCCTCCGCGTCCGGAAGCACTTCTGGAAGGCATTATGCGAATTCAGGACAAAATCAAGTCTCTCAAACTGGGTCGAAACGCCATTCAGACGGTTCCAGTACCACTTCAGCAGGGCGTTGCTGCGATTCCTGAAATTCCTGCGGCACTTGATGTGTAACTTGAGACTACTTCGGACCGGCATGCAGGCTGGAACTGGCTGAATTCGAGCTGATTGATACGGAATACACGACGACGTCCTTTTTCGTGCGGCGATGCATCTCGGAAGGATGCATCACGGAAGACCGTCGCCGAGCTTTTTTTACAGGAAAGTGAGGAATCGGATTCAGTATCGCGCTGCTCCGTTACGGATCGGATGTGACATTGCGAATTCGGTGAATCGTTCCAGAGATGAACAGGCAGTGATACGGCATGGCTACACTTGGAATTATCGACCTGCAGGTCTCCGTTGAAAGTAAACCCATTCTGAAGGGCGTCAACCTGGAGATTAAGGCCGGCGAGGTTCACGCGCTGATGGGTCCCAACGGTTCAGGAAAGAGCACCCTCGCTTACGCTCTTGCGGGACATCCGAAGTACGAGATCACTGGCGGTTCGATTGAGATCGATGGAACTGACGTTACAGGCCTCGATGCCAACGAACGGGCACGTCTCGGGATGTTTCTGGCGTTCCAGTATCCGGTCACTATTCCTGGTGTTCGTGTCGCTGATTTCCTGCGGCATGCCGTAACCAATCGTCGTGACCCGGAACGTAAGGAAGGCGAGAACCTGATGCCGATGCGTGAGTTCCGCACTGAACTCAAGGAACGGATGACCGAGCTGGGAATGGATACGGAGTTTGCTCGGCGGTATCTCAATGACGGGTTTTCCGGCGGTGAAAAAAAACGCATGGAAATTCTGCAGATGGCCATGCTGAAGCCGAAATTCGCCATCCTCGACGAAACAGACAGCGGCCTCGACAGCGACGCGGTGAAGGTGGTCAGCGAAGGAGTAAATCGCTTGTCAGGTCCAGAGATGGGCGTGCTGATCATTACTCACCACGAACGACTGCTCGAATTCAACAAGCCGCAGTTTACGCACGTAATGCTTGCTGGAAGAATTGTTGAAACCGGCGACGCCAGCCTCGCCGCAGAACTTCATGCCAACGGCTATGCCACAGTTCGCGAACGGCATCCGGAAGAAGCGGCGGAAGAGTTGACCGAGCAGGAAAAATCGTTGGCCAGCGTGTAGGCCAGATGCTGATTCACATTGTCATACAAAGTTTGGTCAGGCTGAGTCTGACCGGTACTCCTTATCAGGAGATAAAAGATGTCGACAGAAACCCCTTCAAAAGCGGAACCGACAATTGGTGATTACCAGTACGGGTTTCACGATTCGACTGACAACTACACGTTCAAAAGTCGTAAGGGCCTGGATCACGAAATTGTTCGTCAAATCTCGGCGATGAAGAACGAGCCTCAATGGATGCTCGACTTCCGTCTCAAGTCGCTCGACATTTTCTTTGCTCGACCTATGCCACAGTGGGGCGGCGATCTCGATCAGATCGATTTTCAGAATATCTACTACTACATGAAGGCTTCGGATCGGCAGGAAAAGAGCTGGGACGACGTTCCGGAAGAGATCCGCAAGACCTACGACCGACTGGGCATTCCCGAAGCGGAAAAGCAGTACCTCGCTGGCGTGAAGGCTCAGTACGAATCAGAAGTCGTCTACGGAAGCCTGCAGGAAGACCTCGCCAGGCAGGGCGTCCTCTTTACGGATACGGATTCCGCTTTACGGGACCATCCGGATCTGTTCCGCGAGTATTTCGGGACGATCATCCCGTCGGCCGACAACAAGTTCGCCGCGTTGAATTCAGCTGTCTGGTCGGGTGGATCATTCATATACGTTCCCCCAGGCGTGCATATCGAGTTTCCGCTGCAGGCCTATTTCCGCATCAACTCCGAAAACATGGGGCAGTTCGAACGAACTCTGATCATCGTCGACGAAGGTGCTTCGGCGCACTATGTCGAAGGCTGTACGGCTCCGAGTTGGAGCGCGGAGAGTCTGCATTCGGCAGTCGTCGAAATCGTCGTGAAGCGAAAAGGGCGATTCCGTTACACGACGATCCAGAACTGGGCCAACAACGTCTACAACCTCGTTACCAAGCGAGCGATGGCTTACGGCGACTCGCTGATGGAGTGGGTTGATGGCAACCTCGGTTCGAAGATCACGATGAAGTATCCGGCCATCTATCTGATGGAGCCGGGTGCTCGAGGAGAAACGCTTTCGATCGCGTTTGCGAACAAGGGGCAGCATCAGGACGCGGGAGCCAAGATGGTGCATTGTGCACCCAACACGTCGAGCCGGGTGATCTCCAAGAGTATCTCCAAGGGCGGCGGACGTTCGAGTTACCGCGGACTGGCGAAGGTCGTCAAAGGGGCTACCAATTGTAAGACCAGCGTGGTTTGCGACGCGTTGATTCTTGACTCAGCAAGTCGCAGTGATACGTACCCGTACATCGAAGTCGAAGAAGACGATGTCACGATCGAGCACGAAGCCAGCGTGTCGAAGATTGCCGAAGAGCAACTCTTCTACCTGATGAGTCGCGGACTGACCGAGGCGGAAGCGTCAGCCATGATCGTGACTGGTTTCATCGAGCCGCTCGTCAAAGAACTGCCGATGGAATACGCCGTCGAGATGAACAAGCTGATCGAACTCCAGATGGAAGGCAGCGTCGGTTGATCGACTGGTCGGTCTGTGACGGCAGACCAGGCGAGTTTTGACCTCAGAACGGATTCTGGACAATGATCAGAATCTGATCGCTGTAACGTCGCTTTTTCGAGATTGCATTTACTGATATGAGCACTGCATCGATTCCCAACTCGTCCCTCACTCCGGGTTTTTCCCCTGAAGTCTTTGAGGCGTTTCTGCAGACCCGCGATGAACCCGCATGGGTGACTGAAGGAAGACGCGAAGCGTTCGAGCTTTACCAGCAGAAACTGGCTGAGCCGCTTGACCAGGAAGAGTGGAAACGTGTCGATCTGCGGGCGTTTCGTCCCGGAAAATTTCAGTTGCGTGACGACTCATTTAATGCGGGCAATCTCGGCACACTGATGTTGGATCGAGCGGACTTTGCCGGCTCGGTCGTCCACGTCGATGGCCACTATGCACGCGGTTCGGTTTCCGAGGAGCTGAAGGCGCGAGGCGTGCTGTTCGGCGATCTGGCGACGATGATGCGTGAGCACGGTGATTCGTTGCAACCACACTTCGCGACACGAGCTGTCCAGGCCGGGACAGACCGGTTCTCTGCCTGGCACGCCGCTTTCTGGACTGGCGGAACGGTTCTTTATGTTCCGTCCGGAGTGACCATTGACGAGCCGCTTTACAGTCTGATCGGACTTGCTCAGGACGGGGCGGCCGACTTCAGTCACACGCTGGTCATTCTCGAAGACGACGCCGAGGCGACGCTTCTGGAAGAAACGTCGTCGGCCACAGAAGATGCTGCCGGTCTGCACGTCGGAGCGGTTGAGTTGCTGGTCGGCAGGAACGCTCGACTGCGATATGTCCAGCTTCAAAACTGGAATGGAAAAACCTGGCATTTTGCTCATCAGTCCGGACGAGTCGGCGCCAATGGTTCGCTGCAATGGACGGTCGGCGGTCTGGGAGCAAAGCTCGCTCATATTCACCAGGACGTACACCTCGACGGCCGCGGTGCCGAAGGTCAGGTTAACGGCGTAACTTTTGCGACGGATCGGCAGGTGCTCAGTTACTACACTCAGCAGTCGCATCACGCTCCGGATACGCGTTCGGACCTGCTTTACAAGGACGTTCTTCGCGACAAGGCACGCTGTGTCTGGCGAGGGATGATCAAGGTCGACAAGGAAGCCCAGCAGACAGATGGCTATCAGCGGAATGATTCGTTGCTGCTGTCTTCAACGGCTCGCTGTGATGCCATTCCCGGCCTGGAAATTGAGGCCGACGATGTGCGATGTACTCACGGAGCGACGGCCGGACGGGTTGATGTCGAGCAGGTCTTCTATGCCATGTGTCGTGGTCTGACCAGGTACGAAGCGATGCACATGATCGTCCAGGGTTTCTTCCAGACGGTGACCGATCGGATTCCCGTCGAGCTGGTGCGCGACACACTGGATAAGGCGGTCGAGCGGAAACTTGGTATCGGCGAGTGATTGCAGATTGCAGGTCAGGCTGTGCCTGACCAAGCCCTCAACAGGAAACGCGACGCAAAGCCTCATCTCAGCGAGGCAGGAACTACGAGGGCTCTAGCGACTTCCGGTCGTTGCGGAATGCGGCGGGCCTCGAGTTGCAACTTCCTTCGGAGCGGATGGGAAAATCATGTCAGACTACGAGCAGGTTGCGTCAGTTGGTGAAATCGAGCCTGGGCAGCGTCTGTCCGTATTCGTGGATGATGTGCCGGTGCTTCTGGTTCAGAAGGACGATGGCTGTTACGCGGCCATCGAGGACGTCTGCAGTCACGACGGGCAGCCTCTGACAGATGGTCCGATCGCAGACGGGGCGATCGTCTGTGAGCGTCACGGCGCGAAGTTTGATCTCAAGACCGGAAAGCCACTCTGCATGCCGGCGACCGAGTCGATTCAGGTGTACGACGTCAAGATCGAGAACGGGGCGATATTTCTGCGTCCTTTATCCGGCGAAGTCACCAGCTGCAATCATCCGACTGCGGCAAACACGGTTGTGGCTGCTCCGGCTGCTCCAAAGTCAATTCCAACCGACGGCGAGCCTGTGGCCTTGGATGTTTCAGAGTCATCCGAAGATGAAAACGACGAGAGCAAGTCGATCGATGAAAAGATGATCGAAGCGCTCCGCACGGTGATTGACCCCGAGCTGATGATCAACATTGTCGATCTCGGACTTGTCTATTCGGTGAATCATGACGGGAAGAACGCCTACATCGACATGACGCTGACAAGCCCGGCTTGTCCCGCTGGCCCGCAGATCGTGCAGCAGGCAAAGATGTCTCTTGAACGCTTGAGGGATGTCGAAGAAGCTGAGATCAAGCTGGTCATGACGCCACCCTGGTCGCCTGAGCGGATGACAGACGAAGCTCGCGATCACCTGGGAATCTTTTAGGCCGACTGCCGCTCGTCGAAATTGCCGGAACGCGGCACGGTCCTTGCCGGACGGTTCCTTCCGGTACGGGAGTTTCCCCGCCTGAATCTCAATGCTCAGCCCAGCAGGTTCATCAGGGTTGAGATCAGGATGCAGACGGTGATGGCGATGACTGAAACGACCAGACAGATCGCTGATGTGGTGCCCATGCGGACGCGTTTGTCGGTGCGGAAGGCCAGCCAGCAAATGGCGAAGATCAGGAGCGGTGTGCAGAACAGGCCCGAAACGTACTGACCGGCGATGACCAGAGTGGCAGGGCCGATTTTGTCGGTTCCGAACAGTGCTTTTGAAACGATCTCTCCGTAAATGGCGATGACCGGGATCATGATCAGATAGGTGGCCTCGGCGATCCTATGGCATTTCCGGACTCGTACTGAGTCATCCTTCGCTATCGTGCCCAGGCAGACGAACATGTCGCCCCACATTCTGGCGAAGGCGGCGATGCCGACGATCAGCGTTGAGAACAGCGTGCAGAAAGCGCCGATCAGGAACAGACCTCGCGACCACGAACCGTACGAGTCCGTGAACATGTGCGAGAGCTCGTCAACGACGCCGGTGCCCTGGACCTCGATTCCCTGGCGGTGCAGCACTGCTGCTCCCATCAGGAAATAGGCGGCGGTGATGATTGTTGTCAGGAATGTTGCGATGCCCACATCGATCTGAATGATCCGAATCCAGCCGCGAGTTCGCTGTTGCCAGCCTTCGGATTCCGGCGGGCCGGTGAAGTCGGCATATCCTTTCTCAAGGATCCAGTACGGGTACATGAAGAGTTCGTTGGCCGTCGCGCCGAGGGCACCCATCAAACTGATCACGGCAAACGCAGCCAGCCGTCCGTCTTCGCCAAGCGAGAACGTCATTCCCGTCGCAAGGTCGCTCATGCTGATGTGAAACTCGGTGCCCTGAATCAGAAACATCCCGACGACGACGGAGACGCTGAATCCGAGCACCAAAACCATGATCAGTTTTTCCATTTCCACATAAACGCCGCGCCACAGGATCGCCCACGTGAGTACCGCGAGGATCCAGATCCAGATCGTGTTGGAAGTTCCAGGGTCGGCTGAAAGCGGCATCAGCGAGTGCATCATTCCGGCTGTCGCCCCGATCATTCCGGCAAAGGCGAGTGACGTCGGAAGGGACACGCCCATATAGGCCAGTCCGATCCACGACGCGTTCCGGAACTTCGGAAACGGCAGCGTCGAAAATGCTTCGAACGGCGTGCATTGATGAGCAAGCGTGAATCGTCCAATTTCGATCTGCAGAAAATACTTGATGACGCACGAGAGAATGACCGCCCACAACAGCACGAAACCAAATTTCGCCGCCTGGTGAGGCGTGTTGATCAGCTCGCCCGATCCCATCACCGAACCGATGACAACCAGTCCCGGTCCCAGAGCCGCGAGCGTCCCGGTAAAGCCGCGAGGTGCATTTCGGATCCGAGACCTGTCAGTATCGTCTGAGCGGGACATGTCGTTTTCCTGGCAGTCGGTGTTGTCTATCAGTGCGTCGCTGATGACTGGATCTTCAGCGGCGTGTCACGGTCTCGGCTCATCCTGCGGATGCGCCAGATCGAACGAACTTTCGCAGCGAGGGCAATGCGGAAGTGTCGTCACCGACGAACGACGCGGCTGCCACTTTTACCTCGGCGGTGTAAATGCTTCCGGCTGAATCAAGGAAGATGTCGTGAGGCGCGTAGAACTCCTCGGGCGTTGTGGGAAAGCCGTTACCTCCCCAGCGAGTCAGCAGGTTTCCGTTGCGATCGAAAATACTCATCCGACCGCTCGGCTTCGAGGCGTCCGGCGAGTTCCACGGAAACACGCCTGTGTGGAAGCCCAGCTCAAAAACGTAAACAAGTCCGTCCGGAGTGACATGCACCTGAGCCGGTCGCGCGACGTCCGTCCAGACGGCAAGCAGACTGCCATCCGGTGAGAAGATTTGCACCCGGCTGTTTTCCCGATCGGCGATGTAAAGCCGCTCGCCGTCCGAGCCGATTCCGTGCGGCACGTTGAACTGTCCCGGCTGATGACCCGGTGAGCCCCACGACGAAATCAATTCGCCATCCGGCGCGAAGCGATGCACTCGTGCGTTGCCATAACCGTCGGTAACGAAGAGGTCTCCACCGGGGCCGACAATCAAATTCGTCGGCAGGTTGAATGGCGGCCCGGCTTCCGGGCGAATGGTGCGGTAGTCGAAGTCTTTGGCTCCCGTGTCCGAAGGTACGCCAGACGGGCCGATCGTGCGCAGCAGTTCGCCTTCACCGGAGAACTGTCGCACCGAGTGTCCCATATCGTCGACAAGGTAGAGCGTGTCATTCTCTCCGATCGAAATTCCGTGAGGCCGCACAAACTGCCCTGCGCCCCAGCCCCGGACGAACGTGCCATCGGTCTCGAAGACGAGTACAGGAATGTCGCCTCTCGCGAAAACGTAAACGAGATCGCGCGAGTTCACCGCGACACCAATCGCTTCGATCAACCCGGCTTCGTCCGGGACGTTCGGCCAGCCCGGTACGGCTTCGAACGTGAGTGATCCGGTTCCGACAGTCATCGCTTGATCCTCGTGCGGCGAAATGGTTACTTGATCACGTCTTAAACTTCGAGCGGTCCCGGAAGCGTCAAGAAAGGATTGCATTCTCGATCAGATCGTCCTCGACACCGACAGACTTTGCGGCCTCAACAATTTGGCCCCAGGTCGTGTCATCCAGTTCCAGGCCGCTGCTGCGTTTCGCTCGGTTGCGGTTTTCAATTTCGCCGGGGACAAGAACTTCGCCGCCGGTTGCCGTTGGGCGGGAACTCTTGACGAAATCGACATAGCGTCGGATTTCTTCGAAGAGAGTGCCGTCATTCTGCAGCTTCAACGGGTCGACATAGATCGAGAGCATGCCCTGCTCGAGCAACGTTTTTCCAGGGACGCTGCAGCCGCCGCCCGTGAGTGCTCCGGCGAGAATCTCCGCGACCAGTCCGAGGCCGTACCCCTTGTGCCCGCCAAATGGCAGGATCGCTCCGACAGGTCGTCCGCCTTCGGGACCATAAAAGTCATTGGCGTCGTTGGTGGCGTTTCCGTCTGCGTCAACGATCGTGTCATCCGGGACGGGCACGCCCTTGTTGCGTGCGACTTTGAGTTTCCCTTCAGCACTCGCTGCTGCGGCGATGTCCAGCACGATCGCGTCGCGACCTTCGATCGGAATCCCAATACAGACGGGGTTGACCGACAGCCGCGCGTCGCGCCCACCGCTGGGTACAACGAACATCCCAAGACCAGTGGTGTTCACAAAGTGGAGCGACACCAGTCCCTCTTTCGCGGCGATTTCGGCCCACGTGCCGATGCGACCAAGATGAGCGCTGTTTCGTAGCGCGACGATGGCGACGCCGTGCTCGCGGCATTTCCTGACGCCAATCGCGACGGCTTGCCGACCGGTCCACTGGCCGTAGCCCAGCCCGGCGTCCGCTACAACCAGCGATCCCGCATCAACCACAATTTCCAGAGACTTGCCAGCAATGACTTTCGCCTGACTCATCCACTGCAGATAGATCGGCGCGCGGATGACTCCGTGAGAATCGTGCCCGACCAGGTTGGCCTCAACGAGGTGATCGGCGATGACAGCTGCTTCCTCGTCCCCGCATCCAGCTCGTGCAAACAGGTTGCCGATGAGAAGTTTCAGCGATTCAGGTTTCAGCGTCTTCACGCGATGCTCCGTTAGTCTGAAGTGGTTGAATATTATCGAATCCGTTCGTGGCTTTGGCGTGCTCATTGCTTGAGCGGAGTTAATACCGAGTTGTCGCTGTTCGTCACTCCTGAAGCGACCGACCACGGGCGGATTCTTCATCGAATAAGATGTCTCGGATTGGCGTGCAGATGAGGATGAGTGAAGCGAGGTACCATCGGGCAACACAGAATGTCAGCTCGGCATGACGACCGTCGAAGAATGATACACATTCCATTGCATCATGAGACGTTTGTCAGATGCGTCGAAAGTCCCCATCCTGCGGCAACATGGAGTGGATATCAGACCGAATTCTTCGCCCCCGCAGCAAGGTCAGCACGATGCGTCAATTCACGCGGCAGTTCCTGTCAGCGGCCATTCTTCTCGTCGCGACGCTGGTGTCGGCGGCGAACGAGCGTCCGAACATCGTTGTCATTCTGGCGGACGACTTTGGCGTGGGGGACATCCAGGCTCACTATCCCGACAACAGGATTGCGACGCCGCATCTTGATCGTCTCGTGCGTCAGGGGATGAGTTTTACGGATGCTCACAGTCCGTCGTCGGTTTGCTCGCCGACACGTTACGGATTGTTGACGGGACGCTATGCCTGGCGAACGCGGCTGCAGGAGTGGGTGATCGCTGCCTACGAACCGCCTCTGATCAGTGCCGACCGACCAACGTTGCCGGGCATGCTCAAACAGCACGACTATCACACGGCGTGTATCGGCAAGTGGCATCTTGGTTGGGAGTGGGCGGGGCCTCAGCCGAGTCGAATGACCGAAGTGAAGAACGGGCAGAAGACACTCGAATGGGATTTCGGCAAACCGATGCGTGGCGGCCCGACGCAGCGAGGCTTTGATCAGTTTTTCGGCGTCGATCTGCCGAATCTTCCACCGTTTACGTACATCGAGAACGACCGCGTCTCGCCCCTGCCGACGGCTCGCTACGTTCATGACGTCAGCGAAGGAGTCGTGCTGCCAACACACTCTGTCGGCGCTCCGATGGCACCAGGCTGGCGGATGCAGGACATCCTGCCCGAGATTACTCGCCGAGCCGTGCGGCACATTCACGATCGCGCGAAGCGGGATGAACCGTTCTTTCTGTACTTTTCCATGACGTCCCCGCACGAACCAGTAGTGCCGTCGAAGGACTTTCAGGGAAAGAGCGGCATCGCACCGATTGCCGACTTCGTGATGGAAACCGACTGGTCCGCTGGCCAGGTGATCAAGGCGATCGATGCAGCCGGAATCGCCGACAACACGATCGTGATTTTTACCGGCGACAACGGACACTCGCACTACACAGGCTGGGAGCAGCTTGTCGAAGCAGGCCCCATGCCGAGCGGGCCCTACCGTGGGCACAAAGGAGACGTCTGGGAAGGCGGCCACCGCGAACCACTCGTTATTCGGTGGCCGAACCGTGTTGCCGCTGGAGTCAGCAGCGACCAGATGGTTTGCCTGACCGATCTCTTCGCAACGTGCGCCGATGTCGTGGGCGCATCCTTACCGCAGAACGGCGCTGAAGACAGTATCAGCTTTCTTCAGGCGGCTCTGGGAAAACAGAACGACGATGCCCGTACGAGCCTCGTCAACCATTCCAACCACGGCGAGTTTGCTTACCGTGATGGTCCCTGGAAGCTCGTCTTCAGGATGAGCGGTCCGAATCTCACACAGTCTCGCGGGAAGGCAACGGTCGCCGAACTCTACAACCTCGAAACGGATATTGCCGAGGAGACCGATCTGTCCGCAACGCATCCCGAAACCGTCAAGCGAATGACGACCGCTCTGACGACGCTGATCGCTCGCGGAGCCAGCCGCCCGAACCTGAAAAGTTCTAACGACACGGTGGTTCGTTTCGACACGAGCCAGATGCGGCGATGGGGACATCCTCTCTGATGCCGAACCCACGAGCGATCGCGAGAGTCAGAGTGTTTTTCGGCGACTCATGTGCCGTAATGTTGCCCTGACAGAATTTGCCACCGGAAGTAACCACTGATCAAGGCCGTCCGAATGCCGCCCCACGGCACAACCGAGTCCAGTCGGTCTATCGATCGCAGTGAGAAGCGAAGCGCGACGCTGCGCCGCGACCTGAAAGTCAGTCTGTACGACAGTGGGGCTTTTGGCGGGATGGTGGGTTGTGGCGAGACCTACTTTCCGGCGTTTGCACTCGCGGTTGGTCTCAGTGAGATGGCAGCGGGTATGGTCAGCAGCGTGCCTTTGATAGCCGGAGGGGTGATGCAACTGGCGTCGCCGCTGGCCGTCAGATTGCTGCGATCACATCGACGATGGGTCGTGATATGCGCCGTTCTCCAGGCACTGACCTTCGTACCGTTGCTGATGGCTGCGTTGATGGGGTCGATCACGACGACGGTCCTTTTGCTGGTCGCGGCCGTCTACTGGGGAACCGGACTGGCGACAGGTCCCGCGTGGAATACGTGGATTGGCACAATCGTGCCGCAATCTCTCAGACCACGATTCTTCGCGCGACGCACGCGGATTTCTCAGGCAGGTGTATTTGCAGGATTCATGGTGGGGGGAATTCTGCTGCAGTATGCCGCAAGACATGATTACGAGTTGCTGGCGTTCGCGGTGTTGTTTGGAGTCTCAGGAGTCTGTCGGTTCATTTCCGCCTGGACGCTCCAACTGCACAGCGAGCCCGTGCCATTGCCCGCCAACATGCGGCAGATTCCATGGAAGAGAGTACGACATCACCTGCAGGCCAGCAGCGGTGGGCGACTACTTGTCTATCTCGTCGCCGTTCAGGCAGCCGTTCAGATGGCAGGGCCATTCTTCACACCATTCATGTTGAGAAAACTCAACTTCACATACGGTGAGCTGGTCGCACTGTTTTCGATGGCGTTCCTGGCAAAGGTCGTCGCGTTGCCGATGTGGGGGAGAGTGGCTAAGCAGATTGGCGCGAGGCAGCTGCTGTGGATTGGCGGGATCGGGATCGTGCCGCTGAGTGCCGGTTGGCTCGTGTCGACGAACTTCGTCTGGTTGAGCGTGTTGCAGATCATCGGCGGCGTGGCGTGGGCGGCTTACGAGCTGGCTTTCTTTCTGCTCTTCTTCGAATCGATCGCCGAGGAAGAACGAACCAGTGTTCTGACGATTTACAACCTGCTGAACACAGCGGCCTGGGTCGGCGGGTCGTTGATCGGAGGCATCCTGCTGATGAGTCTGGAGGCCAGCTTCAACGGCTACCTGCTGGTCTTTGGATTGTCATCTGCAGGGCGACTTGTCGCACTTCTGCTGTTGGCGCGAGTGCCTTCGATCGTGGTTGATTCGGATGGAATGGGCATCCGAACGGTATCTGTGCGTCCCGGTGGTTCGGGTATGGATGCTCCGGTCCTTCCGAGTCTCCCTGATCGCTTTCATGATGAGGACTGAGTTGTTCCGGACGATTTCCCTCGAAGGGGTGCCGCGCGGATGTCAGCGACGGGAGCGACCGTAGTTCCGGAGAGTGCCGACCGCTAGACTTTTGCAGGTCGTGTCATCGCCCTGCGAATTCTCGCAGTTCCGCTTGCCGTCTGTTTTCTCCATGTCTCATTAAAGAAAGCAATATCCGATGCGAAGGCTTGTCACCAGGATCAACTTCAATCGTCAATTCTCCTGCCGTTCAGGTTTCGTTGTGTTAGGTGTGTTTTGCCTGACGATGCTGATGTCACACGGATCCTCAGCGATCGCGCAGGACGGTGCTCAAATTCGCCACTCGTTTCTGGGAGCCGGCAAGGCCAATCAGGCAGTGATCGTTGGTGAGGATGGCAAGGTCGAATGGAAGTTCGACATGCCCGCCAGTGACGGGTGGGTGTTGCCAAATGGCAATGTGCTGTTGGCGCTCTATGGCACCAAAGGTTTTCCGAACGGCGGAGTCGTTGAGGTGGAGCGGGAGTCGAAGAAGATCGTTTTTCAGTACAAAGGTCAGCAGAAAGAAATCAGCACCGTCCAGCAGTTGTCGGATGATACGTTCCTGGTCGCGGAACTCGGACCCGAGCCGCGAGCGATCGTGATCGATCGGACGGGAAAAGTTCTCAAGACGATGCCGCTGCAGTGCCAGAAGGGCAACGCCCACATGCAGACTCGCATGCTGAGGGTTCTTCCCAACGGTAACTACATTGCTCCGCATCTGCTGGATTTCGCGGTAAAGGAGTACGAGCCAGACACCGGCAAAGTCGTTCGAACATTCCCCACCGACGATCGTGGTCGAGAGAAACGTGACTGGCCCTTCACGGCAATCCGACTTAAAGATGGCAATACCTTGATCGGTTGCACAAATGGGAACCGCATCATCGAAGTCGATGGCGACGGGAAGATTGTCTGGAGCGTCACGAACGAAGACATTGGCGAGAACCTGTTCAACGATGCCTGTGGTGCGCAGCGGTTGCCGAACGGCAACACGGTGATCGCCAGTTATCACAGCAGCGGTGCCCAGGTGAAACTGTTCGAAGTCACTCGGGAGAAGAAGGTCGTGTGGAGATACTCTGGGATGAACAGTGGATTTCATCACTTTCAGATCCTGACCACGAATGGCAAGCCGCTCGCCGACAACACCTGGAAATAGTGGCGTGTCAATCAGTTTGCGCAAGTTCCCGGCCACCAGTCGTATGTCTGCGAAGAACTGGTGAATGGAACAAGTAGCCGTCGAAGTCGATATCGATTCAAAGGACCTGCTGACGATGCACAGTCAAAGGATATTCGTCGCGTTGATGTTGATTGCATTTTCTCCTGGTCGGTCGATCGTCGCTGAGGATCAACAAGCCACTAACGACATAGGGGAAAAGTACCGGACCGTCGCAGATATTTCGTACCGCGACGGCGAAGGTGTCACTGAATACATGCGGGAACGTTGTCGGCTGGACTTGTACTATCCGACTGCTGTGAAGGACTTCCCAACGGTCATCTGGTTTCATGGTGGTGGATTGAAAGGTGGCAATCGTTCGGTGCCGACTGCCCTGAAGGAGAAGGGACTGGCAGTTGTCGCCGTCAACTATCGTTTGAGTCCCCGCGTCAAGTCGCCGGCTCACATTGAAGACGCTGCCGCAGCGGTGGCCTGGACGTTCAGGAACATCGAGAAGTACGGAGGCTCGTCCACCCGTATTTTCGTTAGCGGACATTCAGCGGGTGGGTACTTGACGAGCATGGTTGGCCTCGACAAACGCTGGCTGGCTGCCAACCAGCTGGATGCGGATCAGATCGCGGGACTGATTCCCTTCAGCGGTCACACGATTACTCATTTTACGGTCCGAGCAGAGCGAGGGATCGGTGAGAAACAGCCTGTCATTGACGACATGGCTCCATTATTTCACGTTCGCAAAGACGCCCCCCCGTTGCTGTTAGTTACGGGAGATCGGGAACTCGAAATTCTGGGTCGCTACGAAGAGAACGCTTACCTGTGGAGAATGATGCAGGTCGTCGGGCACTCTGACACCGAACTGTCTGAACTCGACGGTTTCAATCACGGCCAGATGGCCGAACCCGCTCATCTCCTGTTGATTCGTTTTGTCAACCGAATCAGTTCGCAGAAGTGACGATACGCGAACGCGGCTACGGCGAAACGCCTCGTTGATGCCCGCTCGCATTTAGAGTCGTCAACGCGTTTGATTCGACACCCTCGCACTCAGTCATTAAGAGAGAAAACATGCAGGACATTTCCTGAATCGTCGCGTCACGGATCATGCACTCGCCAGTGGTCTGTGCGAGTCCCGACGACTCCTTGAAGAAAGTAGAAGATCAGCTCGACGCAAAACACGTCAGCGGTATGCCCGTCGTCGAGAACGGAGTCATGGTCGGCATCATCACTCAGGACGACCTGGTTCAAGTGCCGGTGATGCTGGACGCGATGTCCCGTTACATCGCCAGCGAGATGCAGTCCGACGGTCCAATGATGTCCAGCGAAGATGCCGACAGCGACGGCGTGCTGGATAACCTGTCCTTCCGCAACCAGATTCCCAATATGAAAGTCCGTGAAGTGATGGCTCGCAGCGTCGTGACATGCGAGCCATCGACTTCGGTCGAAGACGTTATGAGGCAGATGGTCCAGCACCACATTCATCGCATCGTCGTCGTCGAATCGGGAAGTCCCGTCGGCATTATCAGCACCCTCGATATTATGAAGACGCTGGTTGCAGATGAGTGACGGTCAACGGAAAGTGGCAGGAATTGCACTCCGGGCATTCCGACGGAATATCACTCCAGAAAGGCGGTCAGTTCTTCGGCACGTTGCTCAGCGTCGTGTTCACCCAGTTCGATCAGACGAGCGATGTACTCGGGGTTGAACATCAGCGTGCTGAGGAAGTCGTCGCTGCCGTGCTGATTGCCGCTGAACCGGCTGAGCAGATGGCGAAACGTCCGAGGGAGCGTGCCTCTAAGGTCGAATGCCAGCGCCCCCAGGTCCTGGGACGGACGCATCACGAACAGGCCAATCTCGCGGAGTTTGCCGCGTTCATCCGGTGGCACGTGGGGCAGCAAGCCGTTGATCCGGCGGATTTCCCGCTCATCCTGATCGAGCTGATCGAGGAACACGGCGTTGTACATCGCCGCCAGCACCGTTGCCGGCGAGGGTGCGGCCGTTGTCTGCGGTCGCGGAATTTCGGCCCCGGCAAAGTGAGTCGAGAGGACCAGCAGCCGATCGGCACCCAGCTGAACGGCCGGTGCCAGGGGAG
>JAQBWV010000260.1 GCA_027624335.1 Planctomycetota bacterium | reverse complement strand
TCCGAACAGGGTCGTAAAACTCGCGTCCAGAATCGTCACCGACAAACAGCTCTTTCGGAGGCAACTGCTGACGCCACAATTCCCGCAACGCGTCGAGATCCGCAGCCTCATCGATATCGAGAAGAATCGTCGGACTGGTACCTTTAACCGGTTCAAAAACGAATCGATATTTGTCACTCGACTCACTCGATGTTGCTTTCGGAAACCAGCCCGTTGGGACCAGAATCGAGCACACTGGGTCGCCGTCGCTGGGAGGTCCCAGAAGGAACCGATCACCCGCTCGAGTATTCCGACTCACACCGATCAACAGCGTGAGAATCATCATCAGTCTGGTTATTTTTCTGACACACATGCCCGTTCGCTTTCCATGCAACCCGACCAGGTTTTGCCGATTCGATGCGAGAATTTTCGATGGCGCAGACTCGCCTGTGTTTATGTGGAAATCGTTAAGCGAATGAGAAGGCAGCCATTTCCGTGGACAGCCAACGAGCGAAATTGCCTGATGAACAGACAGACGCTCGCCAGAGTTCTTATTGCGCCACACCTTTGCGTCTTTGTGTGAGGATTCATGGACTGACCGTACCAGTTTCCCATCACACACTAGCCGCCTGGTAACGGACTTCACCGTTGACGAGTACCACGTCGGCTCGGCCTTTGACCTGGCGACCGGCGAAGGGAGTGTTGCGACTGCGTGATTTGAACTGGGTCGGGTCGATGGTCCATTCGATGTTGGGATCGATGATCGTAATGTCGGCATCGGCTCCGTCGGCGAGTGTTCCTTTTTCGATGCCTAGCAGCTTCGCCGGGCCGGTCGTCAGCTTTGAAAGCAACTGCGGCCAGGTGAGATGCTCGGGCTCGATCAGCGACTGGATACAGATCGGAAGCAGAGTTTCCAGGCCGACGATTCCGAACGGAACAAGGTCGATCTCGCGGTCCTTCTTTTCGGCGGCCCACGGCTGATGATCGGAACTAATGACTTCGATCGTCCCGTCTTTCAGGCCGGCAATCAAAGCATCAATGTGCGACTGCGGACGAAGAGGCGGGTTTACTTTGTAACACGATTCGAACGACTGAAGCTCGGCATCGGTCAGTGTGAGATGGTGCGGTGTCACATCGCACGAAACCTGCACTCCGCGTTCGCGAGCCCGGCGAATCAGGTCGACACTGACCGAAGTGGAGATTGCATTCAGGTGAAGCTTCCCGTTTGTTCGAGCGGCCAGAGCGATGTCGCGGCTGACCATGATGTTCTCAGCGGCGGACGGAATTCCGGGCAGACCGAGCAGTGTCGAATAGTAGCCTTCGTGCATGACGCCGCTGGCGACCAGTTCGGGAACCTGCGGCGTGTTGAAGACGGCACAGTCGAACATGCGAGCGTACTCGAGCGCTCGCCACATGATCTCAGCATTGGCGATCGGACGTTTTCCGTCTGACAACGCGACCGCTCCGCCTTCGACGAGCTGCCCAATTTCAGTTGCGTAGGCTGGGTCGTGACCCAGCTTTATCCAATGAGTAATTGCTGGGTCACGACCCAGCCTACTGACTGACCGCATGCGATTGAGTGCCACAGGCAATCTCTTTTAGATTGTCTGGGTGCTGAAGGCACAAGAGCCGCTCAGCGTGGATTCTCGAACTTGCCATGCCCTCTTGTGGCCAGCCACTCAAACAACTCAAAAAGATTTGTCTGAGCCACCCGCAGTATCACGACGGACCACCAGGCTGACGAGCAGTCACCTTGAATTGATGTAGAGCTTCACGTTGTGGGTGGCCCTTCCTCCGGCGACGATGTCGGGGCGACCGTCGGCGTTCAGGTCGGCGACGATCAGGTCTTCGGTCGCGACTCCGCCCGCGTCGATCACGTGTTTCTGCCACGTCGATCCGTCGGCTGACTGACTGTCGTAGATGTTGACGCCGTGAATGTCCGGGGTGTCGCTGTGACCGAAGACGACCTCGTCGGAGCCGTCGCCGTCCACGTCGGACGTCCACAGCGCGTGACCTCGCTGGAAGCCGGTATCGATCACGTGCCGCGTCCACAGGTCGCCCGCTTTGGCTGGCGGCGTGTAGACCGCCAGGCTGTGACCGTGCATCGGCTCGACCGTGGTGATGAACGTGGTGCCATTCTTCAGCCGACCGGTTTTGATTTCACCCGCGCCGCTCTGTGCGGGCTGGTCTGATTCGATGCCAGTACCCAGTTTCGTTTTCGTCCAGCCTTCTGTGCCGCGTCGGATCAGATGCACGCCTTCCTGGCTGGCGGTAATCGTGTCGATGCTGCCGTCTTTATCGAGATCGACGTGCCAGTGGTTGTGCATGCGGTTCAGTTCGGCATCCAGGATAGTCGGCTGCCAGCGGTCTTTCGACGGGTTCTGCGGGATCTCGAATGCGGTCAGTCGAACTCCCTTGCCCACGGTCGCGTTCAGCGGCGAGATCACAAGCTGCGGGTGGCCTGTGCCGAGCACATCGGCGAATCTCATGCGATGCAGCCAGCGTTCTTCTCCGATCGAATGGACTGTCCATTTCTCGTCGAGCGATGCACCGCGACTGAGCCAGTGGATCGTGCCGATCTTTGTCCAGCCGGCTCCCAGTGCAAAATCGACTTTACCGTCTCCATCAATATCAAGCGGCGCGATCGTGACATGATCGAGCGCCACCTGGTCGGCAATGATTTCACGCATCTTCCAGTCGGGAGCCTGATACCAGAGTACTCGACGTTCGGTAACGGCGACGATGTCCTGCTGGCCATCTCCGTCGACATCCGCCAGTGTGACGGCGTAGCAGACCTTGCCGACATCCCCGTCGATCGTCTGTGCGGTGAATGTCGGAAACGCATCGTCCGCTGCGGTAGATCGAAGACCGACAAACAGGACAAGCATCGCGGCGGCGTACGGTTTCATCTGACTCTCCCGGTGAAGGCACAAACTAATTGGACAGCAGAATACCAACCGGCATCATCGCGATACAGGAATCAGGAACCGTCGAGGAGCAGTACCCCGTTATTGCAAGAGTGCGTTTCAACGCTGTCGATGTGGAACGACGGTCACGTTGTGGGAACGGGTGCGCCGATCTCGTCGAGAGCTTCGTTGATGGCTTTGTCGAATTCGTCAGCGAAGTTGATTTCCGGAACTTCGGTGGGGACTCCGGCTTCGTCGGCGGCTTTGGTCACCGCTTCGATAAATGCTCGCAGTTCGGCGTCGGTGAGTTTCTGTTTGAACTGCCGCTGATCCTGTGCATTCTTCGTGCTGATCATGTCGAGGATTGCTTCGCGAGTGGCTTCCGGAATCAATTCGTCAATGACGCCTCGTGAAAATCGCCGGATGGCGAGATCAGCAGCTGCCTGCTCTGCCTCGTCAAGGCCCGAATCCCGAATGTAGACGCGTTTAACGAACAGCGAGATTCCCGCGGGCATCAGCGGGCCTTTGCTGAGTTTCCCGAAAATTGATCCCACCTGTTTGAGGTCCAGCTTACCTTCTTTGAACTGCTCGCCGACCTCGTCGATGCGCGCGTGCATGCGCTGTCGTTGATCATCGGGGACGTCGAGTTCTTTCAAACCTTCTTTCATCGCCGTAACGGCGATGTCGGTTCCCAACTGTCGAGCGTTCTTACTGATCCACCATGCACCGACTACAGAGGCGATCAACAGCAGCACAACGATAATCCCACAGCCAATGCCAGCTATGGCGCAGCCACTGAGACCTTTTTTATCCGGTACGGCATCGCGGTCGTGAGACGCGAACGGGTCCTGAGACTCAAAGGGATCCTGAGGCCCGAACATATCCTGATCTGACATGGCAACTCTCAATCGGCGAAGTTAACCGGTAAGGAAACGGGCAGCATTTCATGGCGACACACGAGTTTCAACACGCTATCGCCGGAGAGGCGTGATCACCAGCGACGAGTCTTATGAGATCGCCTCGCTCGACAGCCGGTGTAACCTGGCACATTTCAGAACGCGAACCCGGATTCGTGGAAAGCGGTGATTTCCATGGAGTGGTTGTTTCTGTGGTGGGAAACGTGATAAACGTAGCATGATCGATTGGCGATGGACGATTCGCAAGTTGCCCTGCCGGGTTTACCGGGTTTCATAGCGCTCAGGCACAGGACTGACTTTAGAACGATGGATAAGCTCACAGTTCTGATCACCGCTGTGTTGACGCTGCTGCTGCTGCAGACGGTCTGCGTGCTGGCAGAGGAGGACGTCAAAGGTCGCGAGTTCTTCGAAAAGAAGATCCGACCACTGCTCGTTCAGCACTGCTACGAATGCCACTCCGAAGCCGCCAAAGAACGGCAGGGAGGGCTGCTGCTCGATCGTCGCTCCGGATGGCTCGAAGGCGGCGATACCAGCATGGCCGTGATCCCCGGCGAGCCGGATCAGTCATTGCTGATCAAAGCCGTGCGATATGCCGACGAGAAGCTGCAGATGCCACCGGAGAAACAACTGCCTGGCGACTCGGTCAAGCTGCTGGAACAGTGGGTGCGCAGGGGGGCTCCAGGTCCGAAAGACGAACCCGGTGCGACGGAGTTCTCACGACTCGGCGATCAGAAATACCTGTTCGCGCAGGCGGAGCAGCACTGGGCCTTTCAGCCGGTAAAGGCTGTGTCGCCTCCGGAAGCGAATCTGAAAACCTGGAACAACAACGCGATTGATCAGTTCGTTTTCGCCGGCTTCAGCGAGAATGGTTTGACTCCGTCCAGTCCAGCGAGTCCTTCTACGCTGATTCGACGTCTGACATACGACCTGACCGGGCTGCCTCCAACGATGGACACGGTCAAGCAGTTCGTCGAGAACGTCACACAGGATCGTCACACCACGACCACGGAAGCAGTCGACAGACTGATCGAGTCGCCGGCTTTTGGCGAACACCTCGCAAGACTCTGGCTGGATGTAGCTCGCTACGCGGACACGGACAGCGCTTACCGACCGGACACCAGGACGCCACACTACTTTCCGTTCGCGTTTACATACCGCGATTACGTCGTCGAGTCATTTAACAAAGACAAGCCCTATGATGACTTTGTGCGGGAGCAGTTTGCGGCGGATCTGATCGGTTTCAAGGCGGGTGATCCGGAGCTCGCGGCACTCGGGTTTCTTGCGGCAGGACCGTTCGCCAACAGGGATCCGCTGGAGTCGCTCGACGACCTGATTGATGTCACCACGCGCGGGTTGCTCGGCGTGACCGCCGCCTGCGCGCGGTGTCATGACCATAAGTACGAGCCCATTCCGACCGCCGATTACTACTCATTAAGAGGCGTGTTCGCATCAACCGTTCGAGTCAATCCCCTCGATGAGCAAAAGCTGCCACTGGTCTCTGGCTACGAACCGTCACCAGCAGATCTGGCCGACTACGAAGCGAAGCGTGCGGCGATTGACACGGAGATCGCCAAAGCCGGCAAAGGCAAATCAAAGAACAATAATCAGTCGATTGGCCAGAAGATTCGCGAGACCGACCTGGCCGAGTTGCTGCTGTTTCATCCGGGAGCCCCGGCTCGCGCGATGATTGTGACAGAACGTCCGCGACCGCTGGAACCCGTCGTGTTTATCCGCGGCGATGCGAACGCTCCAGGAGAAACCGTCCCGCGTCGCTTCCTGAAACTGGCCGATCCAGAACAGACTCCGTTTCCTGAAAATGCCAGCGGGCGTCTGCAGTTAGCCGAACGGATTGTTGATCCGAAGAACCCGTTGACCTCGCGAGTCTTTGTGAATCGAGTGTGGAGCTATCTGATGGGATCGTATCTCGTCGACACACCGTCCGATTTCGGGTTGCAGGGTTCAGCACCGACTCATCCGGAATTGCTCGACTGGCTGGCGGATGACTTCGTTCGCCACGACTGGTCCATTAAGCGGCTTGTTCGAACCATCGTTCTGTCACAGACGTATCAGCAACGCAGTGACCACCGTGAGGAAGCAGCCGCGATCGATCCTCAGAACCTGCGGCTCTGGCGGGCAAATCGAAAACACCTCTCGGTCGAAGCTCTGCGCGACAGTCTGCTGGCTGTGTCGGGACAGCTGGATTTAACGCCGCGCGGACGCGCCGGTGTTCTGTGGGAAAAGGACTACACGCATCGTCGAGCGATCTACGGTTACATCAACCGGTTCAACCTCGATCCGACGCTGAGAGCCTTTGATTTTCCAACACCGGTGCAGAGTCAGTCCAAACGAGGCGAAAGCATTGTCGCGCCGCAGACGCTGTTCACGATGAATTCGCCGTTCGTCATCGATCAATCGATTGCTGTCACGAAGACTTCCCGGTTCAGCGAGTGCAGCTCGGACCAGGAGCGAGTGGATGCTTTGTTCGAGCTGATCTTCCAACGAACCGCCGCACCTTTGGAGATCGAGCGTGTAATACGGTTCGTCGAAATTCAGTCCCGGTTCAACACGCCGCAGGACAAAGCGCGTCGAGCGTCGACATGGCCACTCGTCGCGCAGTCGCTCATGATGAGTAACGAGTTTCAGTATATCGATTAGTTGGACAACCCTACGGATTCGCCACTACGCGCAGGCATGAGTGAGTCTACTGATGAATTTTTACAATAACTCTCAGCTTGTTTCCTGGCTCTCGCGGCGCGAACTGCTGCAGCGCAGTGGCCTCGGTGTGGGCTCGCTGGCGTTGACAGGCCTGCTTGCCGGCGGCGGCGAGATTTCGGCGGCGCCTGCTCGACGTGAGAAGTCCGTGTCTCCACTGCTCGCGAGCGCCCCACATCATCAACCGCGAGCCAAACGGATTATCCACCTCTTCATGAACGGTGGACCATCGCAGTTCGACACGTTTTATCCAAAGCCGGAACTGCAACGACTTGACGGTCAGCCGCTGCCTGACTCTATTAAAAATAAGCTGCAACCCACGCAACGGAACCGTGTCGGCCTGCTGTTCGGATCACCTTTCAAGTTTCGTAAGTATGGCGAAAGCGGACTGACCGTCAGCGAACTGTTCCCCAATGTGGCACAGCACGCGGATGAACTTTGCGTACTGCGGTCGATGCAGGGCGAGATTGCGAATCACACTCCCGGCTTACTTCTGACGAATTGTGGGCATTCGACGTTGCCGCGACCGTCGCTTGGCTCGTGGATGCTGTACGGGCTCGGAATCGAAAGTGATGAGCTGCCTGGTTTCATCGTGCTGTGTCCCAAGGGGTTGCCGACCGCTCAGTCGACCAACTGGACAAGTGCCTTTCTGCCGGGCGTTTACCAGGGGACGCATATCGACACAGAAACCTCGGGCAAGGAATTAATTCCCAATCTGACGCGCGACGACATTCGATCGGGTTCGCAGCGAGCCCAGGTCGCGTTGACGCAGTTTCTCAATCGTCGACATCAGCAGTTTCGACCCGGTGATGAACGACTCGAAAGCCGCATTCATACGATGGAATTGGCTTTCCGAATGCAGACAGCCGGAACCGATGCGTTCGACCTGCAGCAGGAGCCGGAACACATTCGGAAGGCATACGGTGATTCGATTCAGGGTCGCAATATGTTGATCGCTCGTCGGTTGTCCGAACGTGGTGTGCGCTACGTGCAGGTTTATCACGGAGCCGGGCAACCATGGGACAATCACGGATCGATCGTGCCGCGCATCAAACAACTGTGTGCCGAATCTGATCAGCCGATCGCGGCACTGCTGTCGGATCTCAAGCAACGTGGCATGCTGGAGGACACGCTGGTTATCTGGGGCGGAGAAATGGGCCGCACGCCAACGACTCAATCAGGCACGAAGGACGTGAACAAGGTCGGTCGAGATCATCACATCGATGGCTACACCATCTGGATGGCTGGTGGCGGCGTTCGACCAGGTGTCACGTACGGATCGACCGACGAGTTCGGCATGCAGGTCGCCGAGAACAAAATGCCGCTGCACGACCTGCACGCAACGATTCTCCACCTGATGGGCTTTGATCATCGCCGACTGACGTATCGTTATTCCGGTCGCGATTTCCGCCTGACTGACGTTCACGGTCGTGTCGTGGATGAGCTTCTCGCGTGAGTTCGGTCAGATTGCTGCGACTATGGCGTCTGTTCGTAGGAGAACTCGCGAAACACGGTCGTGTCGTAGCTCTGGCCGTTGTACAGGCGGTAGATGTTGAACCGGTATTTGCTTCGAACGGAAAAACCAGGGCCACGTTGAGGGATCGCCGGTCGGTACGCACTTCGTGAATTTGGCAACGCGTACGGCGGCAGCGAATTCACGCCAAAGGCCATGCCGTGATCAGCGAATTCGTTCGACATGGCGGGCGCATCGCTGAACCAGGACCGTCGGAAAGCCCAGTCGGCGCCAGCAGCCGGGATGGTGCTCAGGAAGAGCGTTCCAAGGATCGCGATGATGGCTGCTTTTGGAAACATGCGAATCTCCACTGTCGTGGTTCGGTCGCTGAACACACCTTTCAGGAAAGCGTGCCACTGGCTCCGCCAGTGCTGTCATCACATCGCTGAGGTGAGATCGCTTAACAATCACTGGTAGTGCCAGTGCCACGCCATTGATCGTTTTCAGATCGGAGTGGAACGTTGCGAAATCACAACACGCGTTGTGGCCGATTTCGGTGGAATGTTGCGACGATGCAACAATCTCGCTCGAAATCGACTACGAAATGAGGTTTCGCATAACCCGTGCCGCCGCCTGGTGAGGACGAGTGGAGTTTTCTCGCTGCGCTACGACGTTTCCGCGCAGTTGGGAACTCAGCGACCTCAGCAGAAACCGAAGCGCCAGCCCTGTCGTTGTCTGCATAAAGTAGCCATCTCGCTCCGTCGAGATGAGCGGATTGCGGAACCACGCTGCTGAGTCCAGAACGTCTTGCCGTGAGAGTTATCTCTCCGCGAAGAACACTTCCCGGAAATTCCGCACTGACTGATGACGTCGGCTCATCTCGACGGAGCGAGATGGCTACTTTGTAATGACTTCGCCACAGAGCGGTCCGTTTTCAGACTTATGTTTACACAACAGTCGCCAGCCAGAGCGGGCATGACGGGTGATGGGCTGGTTGAGCCGAGTCTCAACGCCGTTCGATCACAAACAACAAAGGAGCGGTTTCGCTGGCGGTCGCTGACGTGCGAACCGATGTTTCGAAATCGGTGACGGAAAGGTCATTGATCAGCCGTCGAACGCTTTTTGTTTCATCATCGCCTCCGGAATGGCCGGGGTAGGCGAGGACGGTGACAATTCCGCCCGGACGAATGAGC
>JAQBWV010000259.1 GCA_027624335.1 Planctomycetota bacterium | reverse complement strand
GCATTCTGTCGTAAAGGAAACATCCGGTACTATCGCGACAACGAATTTGAAAGTTGTTTTTCATGAGGTCGTCGCTGGAGATAATCTTTCGCGTCTGGCAGAGAAGTATCTTGGCAGCCACTCGAAGTATCTGGAGTTGTACGAGGCGAATCGTGACCTTCTGGGAAGCCCCGATGATCTCAGTCCGGGAATGATGCTGAAGATTCCGCAGGGAGCCACGAGGGCAGGAGTCGCGACAAACAAATCGAAAGTTGACATATCGACTCCGAAGACCAAAGGGACTACCGAAGCCTCTGTCGACAGGCAGGCGAAATCAGCGTTCGTCCAACCGAACCCAACGTCACTGATAACTGTCGGTCGAACCGGTCGTTCAGGACGAAGCTTGTCGCAGACGCCACCAGAAGACCTGCCTCGAGTTGCAGGACTCGAAGCGCGTTCCGATGCAACCGCGATCGCATCCCGCCCGAAAGAAACCTCTTCGAGCGCTGGTAGCAACAGTAGCAAGGCGAACTAGCGGAGTCGCCGCCTTGAAGGTTCCGCGTTCAAAGTCAAATCGCAGCCCGGTATCCCTTGAGGAGCCCGGGCTGTGTTCGTTTCACGACGCGCACTCGTTCGATGGAAGTCCTGGTCTGTCAGAACCTCTGCTGGGGGTCCTGGATGCGGAGTTCATAATTTTCACCAACCCCAGTTCGTGCGAGCATCATAACCACAACAACGGTTCATGATTCGTCGTCGCTGCGGCAAGTCGTCTAACACTCGGCGGACATGGCTGTCACTGGACCGGTATATCACGCGAATTGACGAAATTCGTCGCTCTCAGTCTTCAATCGAACTGAACTGGTGCATCCTCGCACCTGGTAAGCAACGATCGGTGCAAGCCTGAACCAGTGCCCTGTGACTCTAGTGTTGCCGACCGTGGCCCCCGAAGAGCGGATCAGATTCGCGACAGCCGCAAACACTTACTGCGGTGATACCATTACAAATTTGAAAACTGTTGAGGCGTCACAAGACAAAAGCTCCGGCAACGCGAACGCGTCACCGGAGCTTGTCCTGATTCTGACCTGTTGAGATTCGATATGAATTGACGCCGATGTCGCTCTATCGGAATCGATAGGCGGGGTTCTCACGAGCAAAGTCGCCTTGACTGAGATCGGCTTTCAGCTCGATCCCTTTGTAGGCGTATGACTCAATCAGAGTCGTCTCATCAAGGTTATTCGGGTCAGCGTTCGGAACAAGGTCCGGCCATGTGTAGTTACGGCTGTGAACCGGAACCATCAGCTGCTTGTCGATGTACATGATGGATTTGCGGTACTGTTCAGAATCCGCAGAGTCAGCATACGTCATCGAGTAAGCGTAGACCGGTCGACCGGCAAACGTCTTGTCGTCTCGCATCTCGACATGGACACGTTCACCGAGATTGAGCGCTTGTTGCCGAATTTCCAGAGCGATCTGGGTCATCTGTCGCAGCCCGGCCATCGTGATCGGGTAACGAGCTTCGCTCATCGCCAGTGTTGAACTCGGTTCGAGTTTGAGTGCGGGAAGACGTCCGCCGAACTTCGTCAACTGAACCAGCAGGCGAGAATCTTCGGAAGAAATCGGAAAGAGAAGCTCTCGACCAACTTCGCCACCTTTTTCCCACTTGAGATAGACGCTGAGCGGCTCATGCTGCAGTTTAAGCTGCATGGTTTGCTCTTCAGAAAGTTCGCCGTCGATACGCTCCTGCTTTTCAAACGTAGCGGTATAGCTCTGAACTTTCTCCAGCCGACTATTGGCGTCCTGCAGCATTGCTATCTGCAACAGCATGGCTACTCGGCCATGCAGGTGCATTGATGATTCTTCGGGAAGTGGCGGTGGCTCAGGGCGATTCATCTCGCTGGCACGAACGAGCAAGCTGGCGTCAGCACCGACGGGCTCGGCATCCATCATTGTCCAGCCGATTGCCGCTGCGCTAGCCAGGATAAATGCTGCGGCCGGATGGGGCTTGATCAGATGTTTAAGGTGACGCAACTGAGCGAACGGCAGTGCGATTAGACTGCTAAACTCCCGTCGCGAGCGGATGACGAAGTGTCCTGGGCGACGCCGAAGCTGTCGGCGAGTGCGCCACGAAACAACGTGTCGAATCAGACGTAGTGATCGTTTGAAGTCAGGGCGAAACATGAGTCAGAACCCTCACGATGGAGTGCCCGAGACCCAGGATGAAAATTCTTCGCTACCCGGAGTGATCAGCATTGATGGGTCGCGAGAGTTCTACCGGGGCCACGGAAAACGTGGAAAGACAGGCTCCCGGGCCTCATGCCCCTGGTTTGCAGTCACCTGAGTGAAATGATTGGGGTGGCAACTGAAGATTACGACTGCATTGGTAAGCCGACTCAGCCGTTGAGATGACGCCTGACAAGGTTGTGCCGTGCAGCGCAGTTCCGTGTCTGGCATCCCTGGTGGAACTGCATTCCGATCCGCCCCACGAATCCGTACATCGTTAGTGAAGCGCTCGTCAGAGTTAGTTCGGCACTCTGCCTTCTGTCTTTCGATGGTTTCTTATCGTCCTGTTGCTAGTGCTGAGAACACACGCACCGGACTTCCCACAACTGTGCCAATCCCAGGGACAGGCTCCTTCGGAATAGACTTCCAGGTCTCGCTACACTTCGAAATCCTGAAATGCTTCCTGAATTACCATCCATGGAACTGCCAGATGATGGCAATTCGTAACTCTGCAGACTCTATGGTACGTGGGATCCGGCTCGTCCCTGAAGGTTATTCTGCGGACGAATACCCAGGGTCAGCTGATGGCGTTGTCGTTGCTCTTGTTTGGGATGATTGTCATATCGCCCAGTTGTGTCGAAATGTGCCAGCTTCAGGCAGAGGTTGCTCGACTTTCTGACGAGAACTAGAATCCCTTCTCGTGTGTCAGGAAATTCCGATCAGACAGTCTGTTCGGAGTGATTCCCACCATAGGAAAACCTTCGGTCGGAGAATGCTGTGGATCGACCACAGCCATGATCCTTCCAACCTGTGCGGTCACAACGCGACCTTCATTCGATTTCCCTCATGCGGTGAAATCCCCTGATGGTCGGGGCTGTGAGAGATAGTCTGACTGTTAAGACGCGTTGCCGAAGGTCTGCTGTTCAAAGTGACGATTTCAGGGCGATTCAGATGGCCGAACGTTCGGGGCCGGAAGGATGTCCGTCGTAAGCAGCGGACTGTGGATGTCAAAATAACTCAATAGATTGCACCAATGATCTTGCAGGCCGTGTCGTAAACTCCTTCTGGAGACACGTCCCGTCCTGCGACTCACCGGCGATTCTGAGAAGAGGAGAAACTCGGATGTACGAGCGATTTACCGATCGAGCCCGCAAGGTCATGCAGTTGGCCAACCAGGAGGCTCAGCGGTTCAACCACGAGTACATCGGCACCGAGCATGTGTTGCTCGGGCTGGTTAAGGAGGGCTCAGGAGTCGCTGCAAATGTCCTGAAGAATCTGGACGTGGATTTGCGGCGAATCCGCAACGAAGTGGAAAAGATCGTCCAGTCCGGACCGGACATGGTCACGATGGGCAAGCTGCCGCAAACGCCGCGTGCCAAAAAAGTCATCGAGTACGCAATGGAAGAGGCACGCAACCTCAACCATAACTACGTCGGGACCGAACACTTATTGCTTGGCCTGCTGCGCGAGCAGGAAGGCGTGGCTGCTCAGGTGTTGATGAATCTCGGGCTGAAACTTGAAGATGTACGCGAGGAAGTCCTCAATCTGCTTGGACACGGAGTTGAAGCATCGGAAGGGGGCGAACGTGCCACTTCTGCAACCAGTGGAAAATCCTCAAAGAGCAAAACGCCGGCACTCGATAGCTTTGGTCGGGATCTGACGGAACTCGCCAAACAAGGCAAGCTCGATCCAGTGATTGGCCGTGCCGACGAGATTGAGCGAGTCACTCAGATTCTCAGCCGACGTCAGAAGAACAACCCTGTGCTGCTCGGTGAAGCCGGAGTCGGGAAGACAGCAATTGTCGAGGGGTTCGCTCAGCTCGTCGTCGAGGGTAACGTTCCCGAGTTGCTTCGCGACAAGCGAATTGTCGTCCTTGATCTTGCCATGATGGTTGCCGGTACAAAATACCGAGGTCAGTTCGAGGAACGCATCAAAGCAGTAATGAACGAAGTCCGCCGAGCGAAGAACACTATCCTGTTTATCGATGAGCTTCATACGCTGGTGGGTGCCGGCGGTGCGGAGGGGGCCATCGACGCTTCCAACGTATTGAAGCCGGCGCTCAGCCGTGGTGAATTGCAGTGTATCGGAGCCACAACTCTCGATGAGTACCGCAAGTACATTGAAAAAGACAGCGCTCTGGAACGACGATTTCAGAATGTGATGGTCGATCCACCATCTGAAAAGCAGACGGTCGAGATCCTCAAGGGGCTTCGCGAACGCTACGAGCAACATCACAAAGTGCAGATCACCGATGATGCTCTTCAAAGTGCGGTCGAACTTGCGTCGCGATACATCACTGGTCGTTGCCTGCCTGACAAAGCCATCGACGTGATTGATGAAGCAGGTGCGAGAATTCGCCTGAAATCTATGGTTCGCCCGCCGGATCTGAAGGAAATCGAAGAAGAAGCAGAACGGCTCAATCAGCAGAAGGAAGAAGCCGTCGCCAATCAGGATTTCGAAAAGGCAGCGGCGCTTCGTGATCAGGCAGATAAGCTCAAGAAGAAGAAGGAACAACTCACTACCGAGTGGCGTGAGAAGTCGAAAGAGAACGAAGGCGTTGTTGACGAAGAAGTGATTGCCGAAGTCGTCGCCAAGATGACAGGCATACCTCTGACTCGCCTGTCCAGCGAAGATGCTGTTCGACTGCTGCAGATGGAAGATGAGATGCATCAGCGTGTCATCAGCCAGGACGAAGCCATCAAGCAGGTCTCGAAAGCTGTTCGTCGCAGTCGCAGTGGGCTGAAGGATCCGAAACGTCCGACTGGTTGCTTCCTGTTTGCAGGTCCGACTGGTGTTGGAAAGACGCTACTGGCCAAAACGCTGGCCGAGTTCATGTTCGGCGATCAGGAAGCTCTGATTCAGATTGACATGTCCGAGTACATGGAGAAGCACAACGTCAGTCGTCTGATTGGTGCTCCTCCAGGATATGTTGGATTCGAAGAAGGTGGACAGCTCACAGAGAAGATCCGTCGTCGTCCGTACGCTGTCGTTCTGATGGACGAAATTGAAAAAGCGCACCCGGACGTGTTCAACATGATGCTTCAGATCATGGAAGAAGGCCACCTGACCGACAGCTTCGGTCGGAAGGTCGACTTTAAGAATGTGATCATGATCATGACGACGAATGCTGGTGCTCAGGCGATCGCTCATGGAGCCGGCTTCGGATTTGGCAAGAAGTCGCAGGAAGCTGACTACAGCAATATGAAGAAGGAAGTAATGTCCGTGCTTGAACGTGATTTCAAGCCGGAGTTCCTTGGTCGATTGGACGAAGTCGTTGTCTTTAAGAAACTGCAAGGTGAGGATCTTAAGCTGATCATCGACCTTGAACTGGCCAAGGTCCGAGAACGTCTCGGAGAACGTGGTCTGGGTATTGAACTCGACGATCCTGCGAAAGAATTCATTATCAAGTCAGGCGGTGACCTGGACTACGGCGCTCGGCCATTGCGGCGAGCGGTTGAACAGTCAATCGAAGATCCACTGTCAGAAGAGTTGCTTCGAGGTGCGTTCGTCGGCAAGAACCACATTATCGTCACGGTTAAAACCGTGGGTGAACAGGATCAGTTGTCGTTCGAAGGTACGATGAAAGTCGAAGAAGAGCTGGTGGAAGTCACTCAGGCAGAAGTTGCCGCAGCTGAGTAACATGGCACACTTAGCCGTCCGGTGGATGGCATTACGATGAAATGTTGAGAAGCCTCGCCTCGTTAGGTGAGGCTTCTCGCTTAGGTGAGGTTTCTTTAGACAAGTCCCTCACGCACGGCTGCCGCGACTGCTCCGGCGCGGTTGTTGACGTGCAATTTCTGGTAAATGTTGCGCAGATGAGAATCGACCGTGTGGCGACTCAGCTCGAGTTCGACGGCAACTTCTTTTTTCGTCATGCCTCGAACGACGAGTCGGAGCACTTCCTGCTCTCGATCGGTCAGCGCGGGACCGGTATGCGTTTCGCGTTTGCCGGAGAACACGTCCAGAACTTTCCGGGCGATCTCTGGATTCATGGATGCTCCGCCATTTGCAACTTCGCGAATAGCTTCGCCAATTCGCTCAACAGTCGAAGTCTTGAGCAGGTAGCCATCCGCCCCGGCGCACACCGCTCGAAAGACTTTGTCGTGGTCGTCGAAAACTGTCAGGATGACGATCCGAGTTCCTGGTGCAGCGGATCTGAGTGATGGCAACGCCGAGATTCCATCCATGCCTGGCAAACCAATATCAAGCAACAGGACATCGGGCGGACCAGACTCTTTGATCTGGCGAAGTGTTTCTTCGACCGAACCAAGAGACGCGTTGCACACGAGTCTGTCGATCTGGTTGATCGCTGAACAAAGTGTGCGGCGAAATCGTTCGTTGTCTTCGCACAGCCAGACGGTTGTCGTCGCGCTGCTTGAGTCAGATGTGACGTCAGACATTTCGGGTCAATTCCGGTTCTGGATTGAAGCGAGGATCGTTTTACTTTCGCATGCGGGCGATTCGCCGCCACAGTTGTTGAATGTAGCCGAATTGATGGAATGGAGCATCCAGGACGACAGTAGTTCCCTTACCGGGAGTCGATGCAAATGTCGCAGAACCACCGAGTTGGGCCATTCGTTTGGTAACGCTACTCACTCCCAGACCCTCTCGATGGTTTTCAGGATCAAAACCGATGCCATTGTCTGCGACGGTGATTTTCAGTCGTTCCTCAGTAATATCGATCTTTACCGTAATGGATGTTGCGGTGCTGTGTCGGGCAGCGTTGTGCAATGCTTCTTTGAATGACAGAAAAACATTACGCCTCCAGGCAAGGACGATAACGGCGTCGGGGAGGGTCTCGGCACACTGAAATCTGATTTCGCAGTGTGGCAGCAGTCGAGTCGTCGTGATGCGTAGTCGGCCAACGAACTCGTCCAGCTTTGACGTGGGCGTACGTAGAAGCCAAAGAATGTCACGCATGGCGTCGCTGGTTTCGAGTGCCACTTCACGCATTTCTTCCAGTTCTGGTTTCAATCCTCCGGGGATGCCGTCGCGATGATTGATCGTCTGACAGAGCAGCGCGATCGTACCAAGATTGCTGCCAATATCGTCGTGCAGGTCGCTCGCGATTTGATTCCGCAATTGTTCCGTCTGAATCGTCATCTGCGATCTCTGCCTCCAATTTATCCAGGACAGCATCCCGAAGCAGGCGAACACGACGACCGCTGTTCCGCCCCCGAATTGAATCCAGACTCGATAGACTTCTTCATTAAGAGCATCCGTCAGCTCCGCCAACCGCAATTCCATCGAGCGGCGGGTTTCCAGATTGTCGAGCCACGTTGGGCTCTCCAGCAGTCGAGTGCGACTTGTGTATTCGTCAACCAGAAACCGAGGTGACCAGCGTTTGCCGGCGTCTCCTCCGGCTGAGTCCGAAGCGCTCACTTTCGTTTCCAGGGCGACGTTCGTGTCGCCAGAGTAAACCTGAATTTCTGCGAGCGCCAGGAAACGTGGAGTAATCCTCGAGTCAAGCCGAGTGGCCGTCAGGCGGACGTAACGCGCGCTGACAGGAGCGGAAGGGAAATTGTCTGGTTCGGATTTCCATTGCTGCGTGACGCCGCGTCGAGAAAGCATTTCGCGAGTTTCGGCAGGCAGTACAAAGGGGCGGTCGGTCCAGTGCTCAATTTGAACGTCTGAAAAGTCGCAGTAAGGAACCGCGTCTTCGAGGCCTGCCTGTTTGGCGACATCCACTCGAAAGCTCATCGGAAATCCCCAGCCGGGAATGTCTGCCTGATCAGGAGGGCGAGCGGGAACCAGACGGATCTCGTCGATCACGACTTCTTTTCCCAGATCGAGCTGCACCCATTTGGAGGCCTCATCGTTCGGCGATGCCTTCGACAGGAATCCGTCGCTGAAGCTGGATGCACTTGTTCCCGCCAGACCCATTGGAAGCGGCAGAATCGAGACCTCGTCAACCAGATATTCCTGCGACCATCGAGTCGCCGCTTCGACGGAACCGGTGGACTTAACTGGACGCCAGGCAGCAACGTTGCGGTTGCCCGACAGTACAATCAACTCTCCCAGCGCGAAAAACGCACGCCCGGCCGAGATGGAATGCCGCGTCACTGTGATGCGAACGTAGCGACCAGACAGTTCCAGCGCGGGATACTGCACTGGATAGCGGCCTGGATCCGGATAGTCAGCGCTGGTGTGATCTGCAACAAGAGTGGCACTCTTGAAGTCCGGGTCGTTTGAAACCTGCACGCGGAATCGGACTGGGAATCCGTAGCCCTCCACGATCGAGTTTTCGAGTTGAACAGCCGTTGGAACCAGAGCGATTCGCGAGATAGGAAATTCCCGACCGAGGTCAATCTGCACCCATTGAATCTCGTTAGCAGTAGCGACGAAGCGGCTGTGGAATCCGGCCCGGATTTTTGACTGAGTTGAATAGGGATGTACGGATTGAAGTCGGATTTCGAAGAAGCTGCGATCATCTTCAATCTTGCGGACCTTTTCACTGACCCACCAGGGAAGATCGAGCAGGCCGGCTGCAATGGGAACACTAGCGATCTGACTTCCACTATTCGCCGCCGCCGGACAGGGTGACTGCAGAATGACGATCGCGTTGCAGGACAGGACCGCCAGTCCGAAGTTGATCGTTCTCAATCGAAGCGTAGAGTGGTCTAAATGTTGCGGCATCAAACGGAAACTCCGATCACAATTAAACAGACGACGTTGACTGCCAGTATGGGCCTTCAAGTGTGAGTAGCAGAGCCCATTCACGCGAGACAGTGTCATCGTATCGTAGAAGTAGTCTTCCTGTAGCTGGCAATCCGACTTTCGGAAGGACCGCTCGCCCATTCGAAAATCACGTTCGGCGACGTGACTGAACGAGGTTCAGTGGATGGTTACAACGGCGGTTGAGCCATCCTGCGGCAGTCAACCGCAAACGGTCGAGACACTCGCAAGATTCACAGCCCGTCCCGTCCGTAAGGGTCTGCCAATCGCTGAATCCGCTGCACCACCACGACCC
>JAQBWV010000258.1 GCA_027624335.1 Planctomycetota bacterium | reverse complement strand
AGTTGCCGCGACGTTCGGGTTGAAGGATCGCTACGTGGCATTTCTTTCGCACTGTGGCTCCCGCGGCTTCGGGCACAACCTGGCGGCAGCGCAGTTCAAAGTGCTTCAGAGGAAGTTTGAACGGTGGAACATTCCGTTGCCGGGAGGCGATCGGGAGCTGGTGTATGCTCCGTTGGGATCCCCCGAGGCTGATGACTATCTGGACGACATGGCTCTGGGAGCGAACTTCGCCACGGTGAACCATCTGTTGATCAACGCTCTGGTGCTGGAAGCCTTCCAGGAAGTCATCCCCGGTACGACCGGGCGACTCGTTTACTTCATCAGTCACAACATCGCTCGCCGGGAAGTGGTCGATGGGAGAATGTCCTGGGTTCATCGAAAGGGAGCGACTCGTGCGCTTCCAGCGGGACACCACACTCTGCGGGAAACTCCGTTTGAAAGAACGGGACATCCCATTCTGCTGCCGGGGAATCCTCGGGACGGATCAGCGGTCATGGTGGCTGACGAAGGAGCCTCGCTGAGCTGTTACAGCGTCAACCACGGAGCGGGGCGTGTGCTCGGTCGAAAGCAGGCATTTCGTACGCTGGATCAGAAGCAGATTGATGCAGAGTTCGAGCGGGGGGACATACTGACCAATTGTCGGAACTACCCGAAGGACGAAGCCCCGGCTGCGTACAAGGACTTCAACGAAGTTCTGCGATCGGTGAAGTCCGCTGGTCTTGCCAGCGAGGTGGCTCGGTTGAAGGCTCGATTCGTGATCAAGGATTCGTCGCAAGCTGACGACTGATTAAGTGGGGTTACCAGACATGGCTTGTGACGACCGAGTCGTTCATCAAGGAAACGGGCCTCTTTTACGGAACAGGCTTCGAATGCGTCGTGTAATCAGCTACCGTTGAGAATCCGTCAGACCAGACGACGTCGACGGTTTCGCAAAGCATCGTACGGGATCGTCAGTTCTGGTCTATTGTGGAGTTGCTGAATGGCGGACCTCTATGCTGGCATGGCGATCCTTGCCCTGGTCAGCCTGATTGTCCTGCTGGCAACCGTCCGGTTAACTCGGACGATTTCCAAACGCGAAGCCACCGCAGTCGGCGTCGTCGTGGCTTTACTGCTGATCTGCTATCTGCGGTTCATCTGGAGATCGTCGGTGCTTGCGGAGTACCTGCCGGTTTCTTCCATCGTGGTGCTGAGTAACTGGTTTCCTCCCGCGGCTGCGTTTCTGGCCGGGATCACCTGGACTCACGGTTACGGCTCCAGTTCTCGACGAGTCCTGTTCGGCGGAATTCTGTTTGCGACGGCGTGCTGGTCTGTCGTGTCGCCGATAATGGGGGAGCCTCCCGTTTGTAAGAACGTCTGGGATAAGCATGGTGTCTGCCGGCAAACTTCCAGTTTCACCTGCACGCCAGCGGCGGCGGCCATGCTGCTGTCGTGGCACGGAATCCCGTCTCAGGAATCAGAGATGGCCGAACTTTGCGTCACTCGAAAGGGAACGACCTGGCAAGGACTGTTTCGAGGATTACTCATTAAGACGCGAGGAACTGACTTACGTGTGCGAGTGGTCGAATGCGACTGGGACGAACTTTCCGGGAAGCTCACCGGCCCGGCAATTCTGTCGGTGGGGATTGATGCGTCACAGCCTTTTCCGCGGATCTACACAGAACACTGGGGCTGGCAACCTGGTATACGACATTCGGTGATGCTGCGTGCAATGTCGCGAAACGGCTTCCTGTCGATTGCTGACCCGGCTGTCGGAGCGGAATTCTGGTCGCTGGACGACTTGAAGACGTTGTATCGTGGTCGTTTCCTCTCGCTCGAAAAGCGGGACGAGTCCATTGCCAGCGGAAGCGTCGAACAGAATTGAATGGCCTGTCGCAGACTGTTAAGGTTCGCGGGATTTGCGCTGGAATCTCTCGCAACGACGGATCGCCTGTGAGTTTTCCGTCTCAAGGATCGCCAACCACGAGGAGGCATCCCGCGCAATCCTCGGTTCTCACTGCACGAGGCTTTGCCGGATGACTTCGACCATCGAACCCGCCACACCGGTTGCCGCGACCGCTGGATGGACCCGCAAACATCTGCTCGGATTGCAGGATCTGTCGGCAGCTGAGATCACTATGATTCTCGACCAGGCCGCAGAATTCAAACGCCTGGCTCTGGCTGGGGAAACCAAACTCGACCCTTTGAAAGGGACGACGGTTGCGAACCTGTTCTTCGAACCGTCCACGCGAACCAGGACCAGTTTCAGTCTCGCCGCCAAGCGACTGAGTGCTGACACCGTCGATTTTACGGCGGCAGCAAGCAGCCTGAGTAAGGGCGAGACATTCGTTGACACCGCACGCAACATCGAAGCGATGGGCGTTGACCTGGTAGTCGTACGGCACGCCACTTCCGGCGCCCCGCAGCTGCTGGCCCGACATTTGAAAGCGAGCGTCATCAACGCTGGCGACGGAATGCACGAGCACCCGACACAGGCTCTGCTCGATCTGTTCACGATTCGTGAGCATCGTGGTTCGCTGAAAGGACTGACCGTCACGCTGGTCGGAGACATTCTGCACAGCCGAGTCGCGCGTTCGAATATCTGGGGACTGACAAAGCTCGGAGCAAAAGTCATCGTCTGCGGACCATCGACACTGATACCGCCTCACGTGGAGGAGCTCGGTGAGCATGGAGTAACCGTCTCGAACAGTCTGGACGACGTGCTCGCCGAAACCGACTGCATCAACCTGCTGCGGATTCAGTTTGAACGGCAGCGCAGTTCGTACTTCCCGTCGCTCCGTGAGTACGCACACTTTTTCGGGATGAATGGTGACCGCATTCGCAAGTCAAAGAAAGACGTGCTGATCCTCGCGCCCGGCCCGATCAATCGCGGAGTCGAACTAACACCGGAGGTCGCCGACGGTCCGCATTCGGTGATTCTCGATCAGGTAACAAACGGCCTGCTCGTGAGGATGGCCGTGCTGTACCTTCTGCAGAAGCGCCGCGAGCAGGAAGCCAGCGGGGAGATCAGCCAGTGACAACCACAATGATTCGCGGCGGAAGAATTATTGATCCGAGTCAGGAAATTGACCGGGTTGGCAACCTGTTCATCCGGGACGGCAGGATCACAGGAATCGGCAACGAAACGGTCGAAGCCGACGTTGTCATCGAGGCTGACGGCAAGATCGTCTGCCCCGGTCTGATCGATATTCGTGTCGCCCTGCGCGAACCCGGAAACGAAGAAGACGAAACAACGGAGTCCGGGACGGCTGCCGCGCTGGCGGGAGGTTTCACCAGCATCGCCTGCGTTCCCGACACGCATCCGGCCATCGATAATCGCGGTGCGGCGGAGTTCGTGTTTCTCATGGCGGCTCGAGCAGGAAACTGCAATGTGTTTCCGCTGGGAGCCATCACCAAAGGCAACCTGGGAGCCGAGCTGGCGGAAATCGGTCAGCTGGTCGAAGGCGGAGCGGTGGCACTGTCCGACGGAAAACGCCCGATCGCGAATGCCGAAATCATGTGGCGGGCGCTGGAATACGCTCGAATGTTCGGCTGTGCCGTGTTCAACACGCCGCAGGTTCCCGAACTCGTCGGCAGTGGCGTGATGCACGAAGGCTACTATTCAACGCTGCTTGGGCTGCCGGGAATTCCATCGGCGGCCGAGAACATCATGGTCAGCCGCGATATCGCTCTGGCTGCCCGAACGAACGGCAAGCTGCACTTGAACTGTGTTTCGACGTCAGTCAGCGTTGACCTGATTCGTCGGGCTCGCGACCGTGGCGTGCAGGTTTCCTGCGATGTGACGCCGCACCATCTGACACTGACCGATGCCGAGCTGCAGTCGTTCGAATCGTGCTACAAAGTCAATCCGCCACTACGACCGCAGTCGCACATCGATTCGCTGATTGCCGGACTGAAAGATGGGACGATCGAGGTCATCAGTTCCGACCATCAGCCGTGGGCAGCGGAAAAGAAAGATCGCGAACTGGATCTGGTGCCGTTCGGAATCGTCGGCCTGGAGACGCTTCTGCCGATCTGCATTCAGTCGCTGATCGAACCGGGCCATCTCGCATGGCCTCTGTTACTGTCGAAGCTGACAACCGGTCCGGCAAAATTGCTCGGCATCAATAAAGGGACGCTCGCCGAAGATGCGGATGCCGACGTGACGATCATCGATCCGGATGTCGAATGGACGATCGATCCAACGCAGTTCCGATCGCAAAGCCGCAATACTCCCTTCGGCGGTCGGAAGGTCAAGGGGCGAGCTACAACCGTGCTGGTCGGCGGCGAATTACGTTACGAGGCATAGTCGAGCTCGCAGCAAATCCTGCGATTGGGTGATGTACTGGCTGTGTCGACGCGAAGCCTTTTCAGTCTGCGTTCTTCGTGGACGTGTCGTCCGGCCAGGGACCATCGACTGTCAGTGGCGTTTTATCGTTGGGGCACAGCCCGGCGTTTGGTCGAGAATTGATCTGATCAGGTGGCGGGACGGGATACCATGTCTGGCATTGCGGGCAGTACAGACCAGGCATCAGGGTTCGCTCTCCGGTTTCCGGATTCACGGCGGGGACTGAAGTAACGACCTGATGAACAACAGGTTGCTTCGTTTTCGTGTCGACATAAACCGTCCGGTCTGTCGGGCGAACATCGGCGTCTTTCGAGCCACAGCCCGCCATGCCGCCGCCTGCCAGAACAATGAGCACCGCTAGATAATTGAGTTTCATTATTCATGTCCCAAAACATTGAGGATGAGCGTGCAGATCCGAAGCGAGAGCAGGCCGCAAGAGATCGAACGAACCACGGAACAACCGCCGGCGATGCCCCACTTGTCACTGCGCGAGGAATAATCGAGACCGGCAGTGTCAATCGCGGTCGTAGAGTTCGTCCTGACGATTGGGGTCGTCGAGGTTGCCGTCGCTCACGACACCCAGTCGCTTTTCCTCCATCAGGTCCGCCTGCTGCTGGGACAGGTAGCTGACTCCTGGAATCTGGACCTGAAAATGTCGCCCTCTTGATTCCACGTGACCGTCCAGGAAGGCAACGTTCGCTGTCTCGTTGTGCCGAAAATGGACGTCCGGGAAATTACTGCTCGGTGGCGAAAGCAGCCAGTTCTCTTCAAAGCTGAAGGCGGGTGGCGAAAACACCGTCAATCTGACCTGTGCGCTGTCGGCAAAAACAATGGTATTGGTCAGCTGCTGAACGTCAGCGAGCCTGCGCGTTGCCGGCTTGCTGTGAGGTGTCGCCGCGTACGTCGGGGGCGGGTACTCGACGCCGGATTCCCGGGACAGGTAATACCCGTTGAAGCCATAGCCTGAAGCCGGGCGACCGTACTTGACGTTGTCCATCTGGGAAGGCCCAAAGTCCGGACACTGGAACGCCTCATAATTTGTTTCCATGTAGGGAGCCAGCGGCCCCAGGGTGTAGTCAAGTTGCAGATCCGGGATGGGTTGATCGTAGTCGACGGTGCCAAACCAGAACTGAGAGGTGCCTTGCGGACCTGAATACGTCCCCAGGTAATTCATTCTGGCGGAGTCCTCAATCACGTACGGCATCAGCATTTCGTTGTACGTGTCGGCGTAGTTGTGCAGTGCCAGAATCAGTTGCTTGAGCCGGTTCTTGCATTGAGCCTGTCGGGCCGCTGCGCGAGCCTGCTGCACCGCAGGCAGCAGAAGTGCAATCAGGATGGCAATGATCGCAATGACGACCAGCAATTCGATTAATGTAAAACCGCGTCGGGCAGTGTGTTTCCTGAGCATGACAATCCTCGTCATCGGAACTCCTGAACGAACAGAAGTTCAATCATGAGACGGAGCGTCCCAGGAACGTCAGAGGAATCCTCTCAGCCTTCTGAATTGCACCGGCGAAATAAAGCCGTCGGAGTGCGCGCACGAAATCCGTCGCGTGGAGCAGCAGGTTCAGACTAACTACGAGAGGCCCTTTTCCCGAGGGCACCGTCACCGTACTGACATTCGGGCAGGTCTTCTGGCTTCCGGATCGTTCTCCGCCCATTCCTTCCCGCGAATCCGAGTCCGTGTGACTCAGAATTCTTCGCAGTGGTTTCAGCTGGGCTTTGTCCCCGGTTACAGCGGCGGGACCGCGACGGACTTGCACCGTCTTCCCTATTCTTCAGACTGGTAACAAACCAGCCTGACACCCGTGTCGGCTGGGAGAGTAACCTGCCGGCATGGTTCGTCAAGTCAGCCCTTGTCGGCAAATAGAGCGTTAAGGAAAAAGATACGCGCACCGCGCATCTTTTGTGGCCGTCTCCCGGCCCTCTTTGGTCGTGGCGAACCTCCCACGCTGGCTTTATTCCCGATCGATCCAGGACTGTTTCATGTGCGAAGATCGTCTCGGTCTCGTGTCCAATTGCTGGAAGGTGCAGCTCGACGCGGGCGAGTCTTTAACTGAACTGACCGGCCAGGCGGCTGACCTGGGATTTCGGTTTGTCGAGCTCCGGCAGGGGTGTCTCGGCGAGTTCGAAGACGCGGCAACGCGAATGCCTGATCCGGACGCTCTCAAGTTGCTGACTCGAACGTTTCCACAGGTGACGTTTAACCTGGCCGTCGAGTTGCCGCTGCTTTCTTCGTCGATTAACCCGGCATCCAGCGACGTCGACACGCTGCTTCAGGCGGCGCGGGCACTGGCTGCAGAAACGGGATCTGAAACGTCTCGACCGGCACATTTACGGATTGTGGATCTTGTTTCGCGCGAAGTCCCGCAGAGCCGGTTGGGCAACGACTCGGCAGACCGAAGTTTCAGTCTTGAGGATGTGATCACATCGCTGCACGCGCTGGAACGCAGGCTTGCTCCTGGCATTGTGTCGGTTGAGCATTCGTTGCAAGCGTGGAGCGGAATTCAGCGGCTGTTCGAAATCGCTAGGCCCGGCAGCGGCCAGTCGACCTCCATCATGGAGTCGCTGAGGCTCTGTTATGACCCGTGCAACCTGTGGTTGACCGGCGACGGAAAGTCAGCCGATCTGATCACGGAGTCATTGCCGGTTGACTGGCTGTCGATGGTGCATTTGAAACAGCTCTGCGGCGGAACCGTTTCGACGCGTTTCGAACCAGGCAACGTGGACTGGCGAAAGCAGTTCGTCGCCCTCGCCCGTTCCCGATACGCAGGTCCGTTTCTGTTTGAAACGGCGCCAACGGAAGATGTCTGGGGGTGCCTTGCCGACAGTCGCCGATATCTCGCAGAACTGGTCTGCGAAATGCGGAACTGAGTTTCGATCTGCAATGTGGCCGGGACTCGTCATTCCTGAACGAAGCGGCATCAGGCTTCCAGGCATGATCTCAACAGTTGAATCGGTTTCAGAATGTCGTTGAGGTCCGCCACAGGAATGAGTCCACCAACGACGCGCCGACAGAAGATGTCCAGCATGATTTCTTCCTTGCTGCGATCACTGGCGAGTGTTTCACAGACAGGCTCCGTTGCGTCGATCCGCCAGTTCAGTTGGGTTTCTGACGTCAGTTCGGCGAGCCCTCGCTCGCATCGCAACTCGATCCTGGGCATGTCCGACCGCTGCGACTCTGCAGTCGCACCGCAGTTTGAACTGACGGAATGATGTTCGTCAGCCCGGAGCATTTCCTCAATGAACTCAACGGGAGTGATCATCGGACCGGCACCATGGCCGCGGCTGATTGCCAGCCGTGCTGTCCGTTCTTTTCGTCGAGTCGGAATCGACGCTGCGGTGGAGCGGGTGTCGGTTGAGGGCGGATACGCGACGAGGAGTTCGCAGATCTGGTCGCCGCCGTTTGATCTTGCATCTTCATGCCGAGGCATCGCAGAAACGGCACGTGTAACCGCGACGGACGCGGAAACAGGAAACGCTCGAAAGAGGTTGCGACAGAAGTCGAGCCATCCAACAAGCGACTCCAGAGTAACGCTCTGACTGGAACCTGCGGGATCCATGTCGTCGCCGGTCGTTGTCGAGGAATCCGCTGGCAAGGTCAGGTCGACGACGATCTTCAGTGGCTGCCCGAGTTCAGTGGCGATTAGCTCCTGGACGCGAATTGCCGCTGGAAGGAATCGTCGCCACATGGCAGGAACGATCAACAGATCAGAATCCCGCTGCAACGAGATCAACTGCTTGTGACTGTCGGCGCCGTTCAGAATCGACGGAGCAAAAAAAACCGGCTTCTCGTACCGGGCCAGTAGCGGTAGAACCGAAGTGCGAGTCCAGCCCGGATCCATCACAAGAATCGCTTCGACGTTGCCTCGCGAGGCCAAGGCCATGATGCCTGACAGCGGGTCCGCTTCAAGCTCTCGCGCGACGTTCTCGGCACGAGCGAAAACCGGGTCGTACACGGCCTCAACATGAATCGGCTGGCGCAACAGCGAGAGGGCTGGACGGTAGCGTTCCCATTCGGAACCTACACCGACAAGACCGACCTGAATCATGAACACTACCGGAACAGGTGCGATGATTGAGTTGCGAGGCGAAAGTCCGGCTCAGCCCCGCCGCCAATAAAAACCCGGAAGGGTACCACATTCGACCCCTGTTTGCCCAGACTCAGAAATATTGCTGAAAGCAGACAAAAAGGGGGTTCGGAGGCTCTGGTAAAGAGAGGGCGCAATCCAATAGCCTTGAGGGATGCGCTCGACTTTTCGGGCGTTTCTTCGTGTGTATCGGGCGGTTGATTTCTTCACGGATGGCAGGGAGCCGTTGTGTCACTGATAAAGGTTATGGAACCTCGGTTCCGAGGCGATATTCGATTTCGCGGAGCTGCGTACGTCCTGGCGGAACGGGTTGAGATCACGCACGTCACGGACGACCGTCTGTACGGCGTCGTTCACGACGGCGACGAGTTTCAAACGCAGCTCTCACGCGAAGATTCTCAGATGACTCCGTTCTGCACCTGTGCGAAGCCGGGGCAACTGGAGATTCATTGCAAACATGTCTGGGCGACGATTCTGGCCGCCGAAGACCAAGGCTATGTCACCGGAGGTGTTCGAGTCGGACATTTTCCGCCGTTCGTCGCACTGGACGACGACACGGGCGTCGATCTGGACTCAGACTTGTATGACGACGTGTCGATCGGAGATGTGTTCACTCCGACGCAGCCACAAACGAAGGCGGTCAGGCAGATTGAGCGACCGCTGAGTGATTGGGAACGGCGTCTGAAAACGATTCGAGACGAGCTCGACGAAGGCGAACTTTCCGCAGCGACATCACGCGAGCGCGAGATTCTGTATCAGCTCGA
>JAQBWV010000257.1 GCA_027624335.1 Planctomycetota bacterium | reverse complement strand
TTTACACCGACGATCAAACGCCGCGACGAGCCGTCGCGGGAGCCGCCCTGCTGCGGAACGAATGTCGCGTTACGGTCTTCCGCGTTCCGGATCGACCAGGAGCCGCTCGCACGATTTTCTCCGGCATTGCACGCCGCAACGTCGCGGTCGACATGATCGTTCAGAACGTGGCGGACGACGGGACGACGGACATTTCGTTTACCGTTCAGAAAGGTGACTTTCCTGACACCATCGCCGCAGCTAAAGCTGCCTCAGCGCAGATCGGAGCCGGCGGTGTCGACTTCGAAAACGACGTCGCGAAGATTTCAATCGTGGGCCTGGGCATGGCGGACACGCCAGGCGTTGCGGCAAGGATGTTCCGCACGCTGGCAGACAATGGCATCAATATTCTGATGATCACAACCAGCGCGATTAAGGTGTCGGTGCTGGTTCATCAGGACAATGCCGTCGCCGCATTGAGGGTCGTCCACGCCGCGTTCGGACTCGACCAGCTCGGCGAGGAGGACTCCGGTAACCAGCTGGCGAGATTCAACACGGGAGCAGCAACCGGCAGCACCGGCCAGTTCGATCTGACGCATCCACTGGAAACGTCTGCTGCTGATGCGGACGACGGACGACATCTTGAGCAAGTGACGATGGAATCGATCTCCGTTCACAGCGGCCAGTCGTTAATCAAGATCGGAGCTGTGCCGGACGAGCCGGGCTTTGCGGCGACCGTCTTTGGAAACATCGCGACCGCCGGAATCAACGTCGACATGATCGTGCAGAATGCGGGAGTCAGCGGACGAACTAAGATCGGCTTTACCGTTGAACGGGACGACGTCGACCGTTGTATCGCCCTGCTGGAAACGCTGGCTCAGGAATCAGGCATCGGCCCTGTCAGTTCGCTGCGCGATATTGCCAGGATTTCGGTTGCCGGAATTGGACTCCGCAGTCACACCGACATCGCCGACCGCCTGTTCAACTCGCTGGCTGATGCGGGGGTCAACGTTGCCCTGATCAACACCAGCGAGGTACGGATCAACGTGATCGTCCGCCTGGAAGAAGCAGCAACAGCCCGGCAGGCTCTGGAAAGGGAGTTCGTCGATGTTCTGGTGGGTGTCGAGGAGTAGGTCAGGCTCGCTGCGTTGCCCCAAGTTCATGCACGATCTCGACGAGGGCTTTCGCATTTTCAGGCGGGACTTCCGGGAAGACTCCGTGTCCCAGATTGAAGATGTGTCCTGTTGGGCCAGCAGCGTCCACGACGGCCTTTGCTCGAGCTTTCAATGTGTCGAGATCCGCCAGTAGCGACACGGGATCCATGTTTCCCTGCACCGCTCGATCAGGGCCGAGCATTTGGCGGGCGTCTGACATATCGACGCGCCAGTCGAGGCCGACGATCTGCCCACCGGCTTCCGCCAGCATCGGCAGCAGCGCCGGGTTGCCGGTCAGGAAATTGATCACCGGTGCATTGTCGGAAACTCCGTCAATCACCGTCTTAGTGTGAGGGAAAACGAACTCGCGATAGTCAGAAGGCGACAGGCAGCCAGCCCAACTGTCAAACACCTGAACTGCCTGGCAACCGGCTTCGATCTGGGCGTTGAGATACCCGATCAGACTGGACGTGAGCGTTTCCATGAGAGCGTGCCAGGCTCCTGAATCGTTGTACATGATCCGTTTCGTGTGGAGATAACTCCTCGAACCGCCGCCTTCGATCGCGTACGAAGCCAACGTGAACGGAGCACCGGCAAAGCCAAGCAGCGGGATGTCTGCGGGCAGGTTTTCTCGAACCAGCTTGACCGTGTCAAAAACAAAGTGCAGCGTAGAAAGGTCCTCAAGTCGCTTGAGGCGGTCAACTTCGCTGGCCGACTGAATTGGATTGTGGATGACAGGGCCTTCGCCCTTTTGATACTCCAGTTCCATGCCCATGGGTTCGAGAATCGGCAGCAGATCGGCAAACAGAATCGCCGCGTCGACCCCCAGGATCCGCTGAGCATCAAGCGTGACTTGCGCGGCCAGTTCCGGAGTCTTACAGAGCTCGATAAACGTGACCTTGTTCCGGACTTCCATGTATTCAGGCAGGTATCTTCCGGCCTGACGCATGATCCAGATGGGTGTCGTGTCGGTCGGTTCGTTGTATGCAGCCTTCATAAAACGGCTGACCCGAAGTTCGGGGGTTATCAAGGTGTGTTCTCCAGCTTTAAGGTCAGCCGGTGTGATCCGACCGTTGTTGCGCCGGTAGTGTCGCGGGGAACACCAAATCCGACAACCACCGGGGGACCCAATGACCGACTTGCCGCAGAATCCGCCTGTGACGTATTGTCCCGCCACGACTGCAAACCCAGTTCTCAGGAACCCGCCAGCACAAACCTCGCGAATGACTCTCGGGATTCAGGCGGTCGTGAACAGCGATACGACGCAGAGTATCATGGTACGAGCGCTCCGCAACAGATTGGTTACTTCCTGACTCTCGCCAGCATTCACGCACAGATCTTTCTGATCGATCGATATGCCAAACCCACTTCCGCATCGGACAAGGATCGAATCGTTCTGGCTGGCTGGCAGCATGCTTCTTTATGGGGGCGTTGGTCTACTGATTCTTTCAGGCATCGACCGCGTTTCTTATCTCCCGTTTCCGATGCCCGAATTCTGGTATTCGAATCGAGACTTCTGGCCATTCCTGGGATTTCTGTCGATCCCTTGCGGGCTGGCTCTGCTGAAGAAGGAACAGAAACTCGACTGGCTGCCAATTCGCGCCGGTTATCGATTCGAGTCGGTCGTCCTTTACACCCGGAGTCGCTGCCATCTTTGCGACGATGCCAGGCAGATCCTTCGAGCCTACTCGAACTGGCTGCCGACGCCCGTCGAAGTTGACATCGATGGCGACGAACAACTCAAAGAGAAGTTCAACACGTGCGTTCCGGTCATTGAGATCGACGGCAAGGTCCGGTTCCGCGGAATCGTGGACGAAATGCTGCTGCGGCGACTGATTGAAGGTTCGGAGCCAGTTGCATGAGAACGCTTGGAATGTTCGTCAAGCATCCGGTTCCCGGGCGAGTCAAAACTCGCCTTGCCGCTGATTGGGGTGACAACAGAGCCGCGGCTCTTTACGAGTGCTTCGTTCGGGATCTGCTCGGCAAATTTGCAGAAGCTGGCAATCGACGCATTCTCGGTTTTGCTCCGGACAACGATGAAGCCAGACACTGGTTCGAAACGACGTCCGAATTTTCAGTCGGGAAGTCTGTCCGCGATCAAGGTTGGCGGCTGTGGCCGCAGCCGAATTCAGACCTCGGCGACCGCATGGCGAGGTACTTCGAAACGTGGACGGAATCGCCTCAGCACCGCACGATTCTGATTGGCTCAGACAGTCCTACACTGCCTGCCGAGTATCTTGAACAGGCATGGCAACTGCTCGAAGGAAACGACTGCGTACTCGGCCCTGCGACAGACGGTGGCTACTACCTGATCGGACTTAGAGGCACGGTGTCCAATCTTGCGGCCCCGTTTCACAACGTTGCATGGAGCACCGCTGGCGTGCTCTCTCAAACGGTGAGACAACTCCAGAACCACAATTTATCACTTGCGCTGCTTCCTCCGTGGTACGACGTTGACTCGGTCGATGCGGTCTCAACGTTGTCGGGACATCTTGCAGCGTTCCAACACGCCAACGGGAGAGAGGAACTTCCCGCCACTTCAGACGTTCTGCGGAGCGGCCTAAAAGGATGCTGACACGGATTAAGCAGGCGTCCACGAAAACACCTCGGTCAACAATGGTAACCGAGGTGTTTCCTGATTCTAAAGTTTTACGCGAGTGAGCCGTTCGAGCCAGGCTCAGCGTTGGGAGATAACTCGTCCTGTCCGATCTCGACGAACCGGTTCGGAAGGATCGGTTTGCTTCGTGTCTTTCTTGTCGGCTGCTCGCTGCGTCGCTGCGGCAACCAGATTCTGTGCGTACGAAAGCTCTGCGTAGCTGAAGTGAGGCTTGTCCGGAAGATTTCCGGCAGTACGAAACTTCATGGCAGACAATTCCTGCCAGGTCATGCCGTTGGCGATATGCCAGGCCGCAGCTTGAGCGACGTTCTCATTGATTCGCCCGGACGCAACCAGGTTAAGCAGTTCCTTAAGAACGGGATCTTTGCTGACGTGTTCAACCGGGAAGATGTGGTACTCCATGCGGAGACTCGGCTCAGGTTTGCCGTGCTGCAGACAGACTGATATCACCGGAAGCCGAACAACCTTTTCCGGGGGAATCGAAAAGAACCCTCCACCCGCACCGCCGCCCTGTCCACCGCCAAGGCCACCTTGCTGCCCACCACCAGCCCCGCCACCTGCGGACTGACCTCCGCCACCACCACCTTGCTGGCCACCACCGCCAAGGCCGCCGCCGCCGCCGCCGCCAAATCCCTGGTTCAGCACATGGACACCGACAAACGACTCCGGCAATTCAACCGTGATTGCTTCCTTTGTCAGGTTTTCGATCAACAGATTGCCGCTCTTCGAATCTTTCTGGAGCAACTTGACATCAAGCTTTTTCTCTTCCATCCCTTTGAAGAGTTCAACGACCGGAGCGCTCGGATCAAATTTTGGCTTGGTGATCGCCCCCTTCTTCGCCGCCTGGGCCGTCCCAACTGTCAGGACGGCAAGTGCCAGAATCATTGAGCATTGATTTCGAAAACTGACCATGATGAGTGAATCCTTATCAGCTGAAAGCAGCATTGAAGGGAGCAATTACCAAGCCGAGACTGAACGGCCTCAACTTCGCTGCCTTTCCAGGTACCGAAGATCGTCTGCTCTGTTGACGATTGATCTGCTCACAGAAGCAGAAACCGCACAATAGAATGGCATCTGATCGTACCGTAGTATGAAATCAACCATCAACAGGAAGCTGGATTTTAAACAACGAATTCCGGTCTTCCGGGTTCGACGACAACACCTGCTGCAGGAAATTCCAGTTCGACCGGAATTGATGACTGGCGAATTGGGGTAACAAGGACACTCTCGCCGCGCCCGAAAGCAACTTTCAGCCAGGCTCGACAGAATGGAAACGACGAATTCACTACCTACCTCTCGCAGCGCCGACTCGCAAACCGGTGTCGATGTTGGAATCAATCGACGCGTTTAAGCGTCAGCAGGCGAAAGTCCATCACCTGCGAACCAGCAAGTTCTGTGGCTTTCAGAGTCAGCTTGCCAGTGCCTTTCTTCAGCCGGAATTTGCCGAGGAGCATTGGTTTGAAATCCTTGACGTAGGATTCTGCCCGGTCCACGCGGTCGTGCTCAGCACCTCTGGCTGGTGGGTCGTGCGGCTCGGAGATGCGGTTACTGACTCGGCTGTCGTTGAAACTCAGTTCAATGAGTGACCCCACATCGCCTTTCGGACAGGTATAGTAAACTTCGACTTCGTAGGTTCCTGTAACGCCGACCTCCGCGTCCCAGGTGATGGTGTCTTCGACGCTCGTCCAGTTCGTGAAATACGAGCAGTTTGGAAATCGGTTCGAACGTTTGATGTTGCCGTGAGCCGTGCCGTCCCGGGCGGGGATTTGCGTCAACTGTGCTTCCGGGTGGCCAATCACGAAGGGACGATTGTCGCCGCCGAAGCCGGGTAACAGTTCTGCTTTCCAGTCTGCCACTGCCGTCAGCAACCGAGTCGCAATTTCTGGATGATCTTTCGCGACGTCTATATCCTGTCCAGGGTCGGCGTGCATGTCGTAAAGATGCCCCTGGAAACCGAGGCGGAACTGCTGTGATCGCACGCTGACTTTTTTGTTCCAGTGAGAAAAGATCAGACGTTCCGGAGCTACGTTGACGTTCTCCAGGATTGCCTGTTTGAGGCTGATCCCGTCCAGAGGTTTCTGGCTGACAACAGGAATCTCAGCCATGTCGGCCAGTGTCGGCAGCAAGTCGATCGCTGCGCCATTCTGCTTGATCTTCTGCCCTGCCTTGATGGAAGCCGGCCAGCGAACCAGCATTGGCGAACGGATTCCACCTTCGTCTGTCGAGCCTTTGCGACCCCTCATGCCACCATTCCAGCGGCTGCCGTTCGGGCCGTTGTCGCAGAAGTAAATGACGATCGTGTTCTCGGCGATCTTCAGGTCATCCAGTTGTTTCAGCAGACGACCAACGTTCCAGTCGATGTTCTCGCACATCGCCAGAGCAGCGCGGACGTGCTGTAGATTCTCGCTTTTGGGGTTGCGGTTGTGGAGTTGAAGGTCGTTGTTCCGGAATTTCTTCCAGAAACGCTCGGGAACCTGCATCGGCGAGTGCGGCGTGTTGTACGGCAGGTAGGCAAAGAACGGTTCGTCCTGATGCTCCTCGATAAACTCCATCGCGTGGTTTGTGAAGTCGTCGATGCAGAAGCCTTTGCCTTGAACGATCTGGTTGTTCCGTTCCAGCATCGGATCGAAATAGTTCCCCCAGTGGCCCGAGCAGAAACCGTAAAACTCATCGAAGCCGCGAGCGTTCGGGTGATAGGGAAACTGCATTCCATTGTGCCATTTGCCAAACGCTGCCGTCGCGTAACCGGCGGCTTTGAATGTCTGAGCGATGGTCATCTCGTCAAGATTCATCCGCTCGCCGCCAGCCGACGTGCTGTAGACATTGCTTCGCGGGTGGTACCGTCCGGTGAGGAATTCGGCTCGAGTCGGAGAGCAGACCGGGCAGACGTAAAAGCGATCGAAGCTCGCACCATCACGAGCCAGTGAATCGATGTTCGGCGTACTGAGATTCGTATTGCCGTTAACGCTGAGATCTCCCCAGCCCTGGTCATCGGTCAGGATCACGACAACGTTCGGCTTTCTGTTTTTTGACCCTTCAGCAGCATCGAGTGAGACCGCAGCCAGAACCGCGTACACTGCTGCGACGCCGGACACGATTCTGGCGGAAGTTGATAGTAGACGCATATTTCATCCTCATGTGTGTCTTGACTCACTTTTGGACAACGAATCTCGCATCGTAGCGGGCAACAACTGACGACAGGAAGCGCGAGCGATGGAGCAGATTTCGGAAGCGGACATTTTCGGAGTTATCGGCGAGGACGGATTCAGACGTCTCGTCTCCGAGTTTTATCGGCAGATTCCGACCGACGATATTCTCGGGCCGATGTACCCGGCGGACGAGTTCGAAGAGGCGGAGTATCGGCTGCGAGGGTTTCTGATCGGCAGGTTTGGCGGCCCGCAGACGTACATCGAAGAACGCGGCCATCCAGCATTGAGAATGCGGCATGCTCCGTACGAATTGACGATCGAAGCTCGGAACCGCTGGGTGGAGATCATGGACAAGGCGCTTAACGCCGCGGCGTTCGCTCCGGAAGTCGATCAGCTTCTGCGGCCGTTCTTCGCTCAAACAGCGACTTTTCTGATTAACCGCTGGGAGTGATCGGCCTCGCAGGCGGGAATGTTGCAGGGAAGCTGCGGGTAACTGTGCGCCCCGGGATCTGTGATGGATCGAGGAGTCCTGATACGATGACGCCTCGCAGGAATTCTCCGGGATTGTGCCACACATCCTGATCGCCTTCTGGAGCCGAAGGAATGTTGAACATCAACGAGTCCGAATACCGCCTGTGTGATGGCGTGCCTCGACGCGAGGCCATGCGGATTGGCGGGCTGGGTGCCATCGGCCTGTCGCTGCCGCAGCTCATTCAGAATCGGATGACTCAGGCAGCGAGCGGGTCAGGTCTTGCCTTCGGAAAAGCGAAGTCGGTCATCCTGTTCTGGCTTTCCGGAGGACCACCTCAGCATGAAACGTGGGATCCAAAACCGGACGCGCCCGCTGAGATTCGCGGAGAGTTCGGAGCGATCTCAACCAGAACGCCGGGCTACTTCGTTGGCGAGCTGATGCCGAAGACAGCTCAGCTGACTGACCGGATTGCCGTCATGCGGGCGGTCGTTTCTGGTGACAACAACCACTCATCGAGCGGCTATCAGATGCTGACCGGAATTCCGCACGTTCCATTGAGTCAAGAGAACGCCATTTCCAAAGCGCCGAACCTGTGGCCATCACTGGGAGCCATCGTGCGGACTCAGCGACCGGATCGTGGTGGACTTCCCGCCGCGATTACTCTGCCGCGTCACATCGCGAACGTGGGTGAGATCGTCTGGCCAGGTCAGGATGGCGGCTTCCTCGGTCGGAAGTATTCGCCTTGGCTGCTGACTTGCGATCCGTCGGCGGCGGATTTCAGCATACCGGATCTGACGCTGGCTGACGGGTCATCAACAGCTCGCCTGTCCCGTCGCCGCAGCCTGCTCAGCCAGTTCGAGAGCACCGTCCAGCATCTCGACCGACAACGTTCGGTAAATCAATTTGACAATTCGACCGACCAGGCGTTCGACCTGTTGACCGGCAGTGGAGCGCGACAGGCGTTTAACATCAGCGAAGAGTCTGACGCGACTCGCGATCGATACGGCAGAAACAAATTCGGCCAGTCAGTGCTGCTCTCACGGCGGCTTGTCGAAGCCGGTGTTTCGCTCGTGCAGGTCAACTGGCAGCAGATTGAAGGAAAGGCAAACAACGGTTCCTGGGATACGCACGCAAAGCATTGTGAGTGCCTGAAAGATTTCCTGATGCCGATGATGGATCAAACTTATTCGGCGTTGATCGAGGACCTCAATGAACGCGGCATGCTGGATGACACGCTGGTCGTCTGGGTTGGAGAATTCGGCCACACGCCAAAGATCAATGCGAAAGCCGGTCGCGATCACTGGGGCAGCGTGTTTTCGTGTGCACTCGCCGGAGCCGGTATCCAGGGTGGCGTCGTTCACGGCGAAAGTGATGGCCACGCGGCCTACCCCGTCTCGGGACGAGTCGCACCGCGAGACATCGCCGCGACAATCTTTCACTGTCTGGGTCACTCGCCGGAAAGCATCATGCACGACCAGGCCGGTCGGCCGATGCCGATCACTCGCGGACACGTTATTGACGCGGTGTTATGACGAGCGGTCACATCCGCGAAAGAACGCCCTTTCGCAGAGCGAAAGGCGACACTTAATGATCGAGCGGTCCTAAGAGTACAGGACTCGCGAATAAAGGACTGGTATCGGGAAGGCTGCCGCAAAGACGCTGAGACGCAAAGATAAGACAGCCATTGGAAAACTCAGTGTTTGTCGTTGTGATGTCAGTGAGGTGGCGAGTTTATGAGCAGCTCTTTGCGAAACTCCGCGTCTTGGCGCCTTTGCGTCAGATCATGATTTCTGACAAATATCAATCCGTTATTGGCGGGCCCAGTACTCAGACGAGTTCGCGAATTGGCTCGCCATCC
>JAQBWV010000256.1 GCA_027624335.1 Planctomycetota bacterium | reverse complement strand
TGGATGTTGCGGCAGAGAGCCTCAGCAAACAAAACGGATATCTTGTCCTTGAGGGTCTGACCAGTCTTTCCGACGCGGCGGCAGAGAGTCTCAGCAGGCACAAGGGAAAACTGATCCTCGGTGGCCTGAGGAGCCTGTCGGTCGCGGCGGCAGATACGCTATGCATGCATCAGGGCCCGGTTTTCGGGCACGGCAACTCACTTTCTGGTCGACTCCATGAAGCTCGAAATCGCCGCCTTCTCGGACAACCCGTAAACGAACAGCTTGATTTTCTGGCGGGCGTGTGGATCAGTCTCGATGACCAAGCTCGCAGAAAAATTCTTTTGCTCGCCGCGGGTGCGATGTCTCAGGAAGAATGAGAGACGTCCTTGTCGGATTGAAGTTCTTACTGACTTGCTCATTCGTCGAGCCTATTGCTGTGCATGCAAACAATTCGAACCACGAACAAACTGTTTATCCACTGTTCATGCGACACAGCGTTCACGTGCGGTCAACGCACGATGCATTTTCAGAGAATGGAATGGGGGCGAGCTCATGCAACCTTCGGACAAATCGCGGGGCACACAACTGCTGCTGTCGAAATCGGCTTTTATTGCGGCTTACGACTGTCCGGTTCGGTTGCAACACCGACGGGATAAACTGCCGTCCAGCAAGTCGGACGACGATTTCCTGAAACTGCTGGCCGACGGTGGCATGCAGTTCGAGGCACTGGTACGGGCCACCTGTCCAGGCAAAGTCTTCGATCGAATGACGGGGAATCCTTCCGCGGCGCATGCTTCATCTCTCGAGACGCTGGCCGAGGCCATCAAGTCCGGTACGGGCACGCTGCACGAACCGACTTTTTTTGCCGGGCCGTTCCGCGCGAGGATCGATATGCTCCGGGTGGTCGGGAAAAGGATTGAACTGTGCGAGATCAAGGCAAAGTCGTTTGCGGGACCGGCAGAAGGATGGGATGACTGCCAGTTTCTGCCCTCTGATTATCCTGACGACAACGGTGATCCACAGATCGTTGGGAAGCGAGGGAGTGTTAATTCCACGTGGCGTCCCTACGTTGCTGATGTTGCCTTTCAGATGCTGGTGCTCGAACGGGCGCTGGTCGAGGCGGGCGTGGACCTCGACATGCTTGAGATCGTTCCCGCACTTGTACTCGTCAACAATCGTGCTGCCTGCAGCGTCTTCGACGCGCGAACAAACGTGCACTACGCAGTCGACGACAGTAGCGTAGACGCTGATGACCGTGGCCTGAAGGAGTGGCGACTCAGGAAACCGCCGCCAGAAGGGTGGCGATCGCCGCTGATCTGCATCGTCGATGTCACCGAACCTGTGCTGCAACTCCGGACGGACGCGAAGAAAACCGGATCTAGGGCAGCACGCTGGGCAGACAGCACGCTCGATGAAATGATGGAAGATGCAGCGAGGATCTATCGCGGTGAGCAGCACATTGATCCAGTCGACGAGCGAGGCTGGAAATGTCGCGATTGCGAATACAGGGGAAATGGCCAGCCCGAAGACGGCTTCGATCGTTGCTGGGGAATCGGGTCCGAGAGTGCACGCAACCTGACGACACTCTATTACGGCGGCAGTTACAGTGACCCACGGTTCGGAGATGGCCAGCGCTGGTTGCACCAGCGCGTTGATTCTGATCTTATCGACCGGCCGCTCACCGTGGCAGATCTCGAAGAGGAAGTCGACGTCACGGCACGTACGAGATGCCGGGCCATGCAGATGCAGGCTGAACGCAGCGGTGAAGTTGTCACGGTCGATGAATTGCCACATCTGGTTCAACAACGTCTCCATCCGAGGATGCCGGACAGCGTTCTCTGGTTCATCGACTTTGAGACGACGGCGTCGTGCCTTCCGCATTTCGTCGGCGACCGTCCATATCAGGTCGTACCGTTTCAGTTCAGTTGCCACGCCGTCCCGGTTCGGAGTGGCGTGCCGCAATGGGATAAAACAGAACATCGTGAGTGGCTGTTCGATCACGCGGACCTCTCTGCAACCGGTCTCGACATCGACCGCGTGTTTACCGACAGACTTATGCAGGCTGTCACTCACCCGATTGGGGGTCTCGAAGCCTCTGATTCAGCAGTGTTTCACTGGGCCACTCACGAGCGGACTGTGCTCGGGTTCGTTCGCACACGTCTCATGGCCGCAAGTGACGGCGTGGACGACACGGCTCGGTTCGCTTTCCTTGACTCGATGATCGGCTCGGGCGACGACAGCCAGGGCGGCCGACTCATCGACATGCTCAAAGTTGCGGAGGGCAACGTGTTCCATCCGCTGCAACGGGGGCGATATTCGATCAAGCAGTTGCTGCCCGCGATCTGCGCGGATGCAGACATCCGCGACATGTTGAAAACACTCGTTGATGACGCGCGGGATGACGGCTCTGTTCGGATCGGCGATGCGTGGGACCCCTATAAGTGCCTGCCCCCGGTTGGTGAGATCCTTTCCGGGACGTCCACGGATGTCGCTGCGACATCCAGCAAAGGCACGGCGTTGAACGCAGAATCAGTCAGCAGCGGCACCGACGCCATGCAGGCCTTTATTGTGCTGAGATACGGTGAGGATGGAACGGGGCGAGTCTGGAATACGCATGAGAAGGAGCAGTTGCGAGAAGCATTGCTCGTCTACTGCAAACTTGACACGGCCGCCATGGTGGCCGTATGGAGGTGGCTGGATGGGCTGGCGTGACAGCGAGATACGCAGATTGTTCGGGCTGGTCTGGTGCGGAGACTCTGCTGTACCGCGGCGGATTACGTCTGAGATGCCGACCTGTTTCAGAAGGTTCAACACACTGCCCCGGAGGACGCAACATGCCTGACGGCAATACTCAAATGGACGGCCAGAACCGTACTGAGATCGACCGGGTCAAGGCCATCATCCGCCAGAAACTCGAGAGTGCAGAGCCAGGCAGGAATGGTGGCCTGCTAAACGCCGACGGCAAGACTCTCGCGACAACTGCCGCTCGTGCTTTGGACGACGTTATTGATGAACTGAAAACAGAACTGAATCAGGTGACTGGTGAGGAGACCAACGTATGAAGCGGGTCACGGCGGTCACATTGCAGGCGGATAGTCCACTCGGACATCACTGCATCGGAGACGATCACTCACTGGCAGATTACGACCTCGTTGTGATTACAGGGCCAAACGGTGCTGGCAAGACGACAATTGTCGAAGCCCTCTGCGACGTGCCGAAGGGAGTGACAGTCGCTGACTGCCAGGGCAATCCAGCAGAACTGACAAAGAAAGAGATCACTCTATCGCTTCTCGTACGGAGTGGGCGAGAATTGATGGCCCCGTTCAAATCTATGAAGGATGCACTGGCACGGGCGTCGGGCATACGTCGCATTCGAGAGGAAGGCGTGTTGCTGGATGCCCTGTTGACTACGCGCGGCAATGCAAAGTATGGCCTGGACCGGCATAAGCCGAGCGGCGAAACACAACGTCCCCAGGCGGTTGACGGTGCCATTCGGGACTACCGAGCCGCGGAGCAGGCGGTGGCGCCAGGCGAACTTCCTTCGCATCCGTTGACACTGGCCACCTACAACAGATTTGGCCATGAGACCGCTCGACACCTCAACCGTGAATGGATCGATATTGCGAGCGTGGACGAGGCGGCAATGCGTGAGAGTGAATCGTCCGTTCAGCCAGAACACACCGTCGAGCATGGGGGACCGACACTTGATGGAGCGATCGCTAAAGCACTCAGCGGTCTCACGATTGATGTGGATACGCTTCAGGGACGCGTTCTGGATCATGAAGCGAGCCTGAAGAACGGGGTTACCGAGGCACAAACGCTCGCGCCGCTTGCTGGCGATGAGCAGGAACCCAACGCATCCGGATGGGCGGAGCGTTGTCGCAGGCTGGCCAGGGATCGAATACGTGCGGCGAATGAGAAAACCGAACGCCGGAAGACCATCGATCGACTCAACGCACTGCGTCGCGACGCGCTGGCCTGGCTGGAAGCACAGGAAGACACACAGGACTGTCCGGTCTGTGACCAATCCATTGAGACAGAGAAGCTGAAGCACAGGCTCGCCGCAGCACCGGATGACGGCGACAATAAAGTCACACGTCTGACAAGCGAGGCTGAGGATCTGACAGAGAGTGCCAGGAAGCTGGAAGACGCGGCAGACGAGATCGATCGCTGTCTTGAAGAAGTTAAGCGGCAGCTTCAGTTAGTCCAGACCCGCATCGAAGGGTGGCAGGAAATAGCGTCAGACTTCCTCGGAGCATCAACACCTGCCGTGGATTGGGCAGAGGGCGTCAGAGCAACAGCCGTTTCACTCAGGAATTCAGCCAACGGTCTGGACAGTGATCTCAAGGGCCTTGATGCCACGTTGTCTGCCAGTAAGCGATTGCAACGAGCAGGCGAAGCTGCAACCGGATTTCACGGTGCGCTTTCGCAGTGCCGCAAGGCCCGTGTGAAGGCGGCAGATAAGGCGCAGGCCGCACTTGGACCAGCGACCAGATCGTTCAAGCAACTCGCACCGCTTCGAGATCTACTGCTGGCCCGCAAGAGACTCAACGAGACCGTCTGGGGACCAACCTGGGAACAGGACCGAGTCAACGAGTCCAAGCGGTCAATCGTAAACACGTGGATCAAGGCTGCGAGGGAACTCAGGGAAGAGAAAACTGACGCGGAAGGTGAAGTGCAGAACAGGGTTCTGGCAGACCCGGGTGTCGAAGAGCGATTCAATCGTCTGTTAGAGGCGGCACCACATCCATTCTTCCGTGACGCGACGTTCGTGGGTAACGGCATCAACAAAAACGCCGAGCAAGTGCACGATAAACTGTCCGAGGGTTTCCTCGTCATCACCAATCTCGCCGCTTTCATGGCAGTGACGGGTTATGTGTGCGATGGGGCCGAGCATCAGGCTGGATGGATCGTGCTGGATGAACCGACCAATGGACTTGATCCGACAAACCGGTGTGCAGTCGCCAGGTACCTCGGTGGCCTGACCGCGAATGAAATGCCGCGACAAATGTTTGTGACGACATTCGAAGACGGGTTCCGTACCGAGTTGATCAACGCCGCAGTCGCCAGCAGACGACGGGTTCTTGAGATCTCACTGGAAGCGTGGTCAGGAAATTCTGCTGCAACAGCACCCACGCTCACGCCGCATGAGCAGAAACTGTGAGGGCAAGTCGATGTTCTACCTATCCAATGCAGCCAACGCGATTCTCGAAGCGGCAGGCGAGCAACTCGCGCCGACAGAATTCGGTTATCGTTTTCAGTCGCTTGTCGTGGAAGCGCTCAAGCTCCAACCCGACTGGGGTGGGCTCTATGACAATCGCGGTGCCGGTCAGCCAGACTGCTACTTCAACAGTTACGGATTCGAAATCAAGTGTCGCCAGACAAACCCGATGCCACTTGATGAGAACGGCTGGAACGCAATGAGGGAATATGACTACCCGCGACTGATCGCCATGCTGTCGGTGTCGGCACCGTATCCTCTGTGGGTGGCGGATCTCAGCGGTCTTTCTCCCGAGCCCGTGAAATTGAACCACGACACTGCGGTCGACTCAGACTTGGAGCAGCACATGCAGCGAGCATTGAGTCCGTTGATCGAAGCGGTCGGTACTCCCGGCCTCACTGCGAGATCCCGCCAGCAAGTCATCGACTGGGTAGGTAAGTGTCGTCATTGCGTAGGGGGACGCGGTGGAAGATAGGAAGAATCACGTTGACATTTCTCCCAGGCACGCAGTTCACAAACTCTGCCACGAAAATGCTGTACCGTCGGAAATAACACCACCCGAACAAAACTCTCATTGACAATCTGATGTCAGCGAAAGCAAGCCACCGCGATTTTGTGGTCTGCTTCCTTTACCGTGGAGATTTTCATCGCCTGGGAGATCTCCCAACCCTCAGGGGATTCTCCACTTCACTGAGACAGTAGGAGCACGGCATGTTTGACGACTACTTCATTCAGGAAGAGTTCATCTTTCCCGAGCATGGAGGCGTCACCGGGACGCGGAATGTCGGTTGCCCGTGCTGCGAAGCACGGTATGAACTGGCCGTCGATGAAGGAAACACAGCGGACACGTTTCGATGCGACAGCTGTGGCAATACGTTTGAAGTAGACTGGGTTGACGGAACCGTGCGGCACAAGGTGCCGCTGAACGGGCCTGGTTACTGTGGTAACCAGGTCACCATCATCGATGGAGACGGGGCTCGAATGGAAATCCAGGTCGACTGCGATTCTCCCGAGGCCGAAGCCGTCTGCCGGAAACGGCTGACGGCGACTCTCGCCGATCTGCAGGCCCAGGGGCGAATTAAAGGATTCGCGGAACCAGATAACTGATGCTCGTGCCGACAGCAAGTCCGGATCACTTTAGAAGTTACAGGAAGGGCCCATGCCGGATCTGAAACCCGGAGAATCTGCTGAAGTCCCCGGCTCCGGGGGGCGTACGTATGTCATCAAAAACAGTGATGGCGACTACTCCTGCACCTGCATGGCGTGGAAGCATCAGTCTGCTTCGTTCTCTCGACGCACCTGCAAACACCTGAAGCGCTTTCGAGGTGAGCAATCCGAACTGGAGCGGACCACCATAGAAGAACCGGTGGAGCCCGACATTCCGATGCCCCGTGTGCTGACGACGACTGCTGACATCTCGGCTGCAATCGAAACGCTATGTGGCTTTTCTCGTCTATGGCTCGACACGGAAGTTGCCGAGTACAGGATTCCCAAGCGGCGCCGACTGTCGCTGATCCAGGCACTTGCTGACGGAGTTAAGCCGAACACTAAAGAAGTCATCATACTCGACGTGATCGATCAGCCATCTCTGGCAACTCTGTTCGTTGATCGAGTCATGAAGGACCCCTCGATTCAGAAGGTATTTCACAACGCTTCGTTTGATCTTGACTATTTGGGCGGCGGCGACGCGGTCAATGTGTTCTGCACGTTGAGAGAAGCTAAAGTCCTGCCGGAATCGCGGGTCTCGCTTCCCGGCAGCAAATCACTGAAAGCACTCCATGAGCATTTCGGGCTGGGTGAGGTCGACAAAGAAGGGCAGAAAAGCGACTGGCAGCGACGCCCATTGGCAGGCTGGCAGCTCAAGTATGCTGCGCTGGATTGCACGCAACTCAGGAGCGTTCATCTCAAATTGATCGAACTGCGCAAATGGCTCGACGACACGAACGCCTGGCCCGACGGCGTCCCGATTATTTCTGCGGCGTCTGCGGCGTCTTCGGCCAGTCGCAAGGCCTCCAGCACGACTCCGCGAGCAGTCAAACATAGTTCTCAATCAACCAAACCAAGAGCCTTCGAACTCTTTCGCGACGGGGCGTCACTGGAAGACGTTCAGACGGAGACAAACCGCGCGCGAAGCACAGTCGTAGGTTATCTTGCCGAATTCCTTGAACAGGAAGGACTGACCGATCCGGCTCCCTGGATCGAAATCGACGAGACGCTCTACAACCGAATTCGCGAAGCCTCACGCAGCACCGGTACCGACAGACTTAAGCCAATTTTCGAGGCGCTCGAAGAAGAAGTTGACTACGACAGGATCAAGATCGTGCTGGCTTGTATGCGGAGTAAAGAATGACTGGCCGATCGAGAACCGACCCAATCAGGCGAGTGTCTGGGATCAAGAACGGCAGCTTATCCCCAGGGTGAACATCGACTTCAGCTCCACAGACTATCTGGCTCAAATTCAATGACTGATCATCATGAAAACATCCCGACCGTCCGGGATCTCCGCCGCTGCTGGAAACCGCACAAGGAACGGCTGTCTGCGGGTGGCGGGGAGCAACCGACGTCAATCCGATTTCACAGAGCCTGCAGCTGGATTGATCGGGTCGAAAAGAACGCTGAATGTGAAGATTATGACGTGGATCTGGTCTGTCTGTGGATTGCATTCAACTCCCTCTACGGTCAGTGGGATGAGGAAACACGCGAGCCCAGGCCGGATCGTGAACGCTGGCGGGCGTTTGTCGATTCCGTCCTGCGACTCGACGAGACTGGATTCGTAGCTGCATCGCTGGTCGAACACAAACGCCTGGTCATGACGCTGCTGGAAGATGAGTACCTCAGCAGTTATTTCTGGAAAGAACCAGGGGCGAAGCGTGCAGGACAGTCAAAAAAGTCCAAGTACAACGCGCAGAACTGGTACATCGAAAAGCGGTGGGTCAAGATCCTGGATGAGCTTCTGGAGCGGCTCTACCTGATGCGATGCCAACTCGTGCATGGCGCGGCCACGCACGCGGGAAAGTTGAACCGAACTTCACTCACACGCTGTGTCTGGATGATGAAGCGACTGTTACCCGCGTTCCTGATGGTCTGGATCGACCACGGTGCGGATGAGGACTGGGGGCCCATTTGCTTTCCTCCGCTGGGAAAACCTTGAGCCACATTCTGCGAGTCGCCGTCGCGGTAGGGACGTCGGTTACCCCCCCCCTCGCACAGATCCCAGCGAGCGGAACTACCGCACCGGGGTCCTACTCAGGTAGTGACGCGCAGTCGCTGTTCAGGATAAAGATGGATGATTCGCACGGGTGGGAGCCATCTGGCAGCCAGTTGGTTCATGCGCTCGCCTGTAAGCCGGTGGGACTTTTCCGCGCGAGTACTCGGCATCCGCAGGTTGCGACACCCCAAATGTGAATCGACAGCATTGGTCGACTCGCCGCACGAATTGGAGAAGCGGCCTTGGTCGTAACCTGCCCCGCTCTTTAACCGCGACCAGTTCCAGAGTAGCCCCACATCACACCCCATCCAGCGGATCCACCGGATCACTCGCAGCCAGCCCGCGTTTTGACTTCGGCGTCAGCCCGAACTGTGCCAGCAGGCTGCGGGGGTAACGATCTCACAGCAGCCCGCGATCTCTGATAGCTAAAAAAAAACCGTTTCCAGAAACTTGGCAGAAAATGACCATGCCCAACCCACGAATCGCAGGATCACGATTCCGTGAGTTGGGCCTGGCCGGATAAAAGACAACGACGGCTGCCGCTGCGCCTAATGTGCTCCATCTGCTTCAACGAACGCAGCGTGGTCTCCACAATGCGGTTTTGTTTCTGATGGCGTTTGATCAATCCAATCGGATTACGGGTCTCACTGAGTGAACTGCTCTGCAAGTCACGAAGTGCTTCGGCCTGATGCAGCAGGCTGGGTGTGAGGTCAGTCGCCGGTCCAGGCATTGCACTCAGACCGAAACGAACAGGTTGGACAGTTCATGGGACTGGGGGCCGGGTAGAAGTGACCGGCCTGGATGGCTCGCCAGGTGTG
>JAQBWV010000015.1 GCA_027624335.1 Planctomycetota bacterium | reverse complement strand
GAGGTCGACTTCGTGGTCCGACGACTGCGCTCGGTAGTGCGGCGTCGCGGTGCGGAAGACATTGGCGTTGTAGCCGCCGCACAGGCCGCGGTTGGAAGTCATTACCAGCAGAACGTTCTTTGTCTGTTCTTCCGGCTGAGTCAGCAGTGGATGACTGAAGCTCAGATTCGCGCCGGACAGGTCTGCGACAATTTCGTTGATCTTTTTTGTATACGAAGCAGCCTCAGTCGCTCGGTCCATGGCTTTCTTGAACCGCGCAGTCGCGATCAATTCCATGGTCCGGGTGATCTTCCGGATGTTTTTAACCGCCTTAAGGCGTTTGACAATCGCTCTGGCTTTGGCCATCGCTTCCCGTCCGTTGTTAACGCTGCATCGTGATCAGCAGGCGAATGAGAGAATTCCTCGTCAGTGCCGGTAAATTCTTACTCGCCTTTATTCTTCGTCGAACCGTCCTTCGAGAGTCTTCGAAAATTCAGTCAGGGCTGCGTGCAGAGCGTCTGCATCGAGTTCACCTGTCTCAATGATCGCGTCGCGGACTTCTGACTTCTGTTCCCGCATGAACTGAATCATTTCCTGCTCGACTTCGAATACCTTGTTCACTGGAACGGTATCAAAGAAGCCTTTCGTACCCGCAAAGATACTGAAGACCTGATCGGCGAAGTGCAGTGGCTGGAACTGCGGTTGCTTGAGCAGCTCGACCATCCGGTAACCACGATCCAGCTGTTGCTGAGTCGCTTTATCGAGGTCGGTTCCAAGTTGAGCAAATGCTTCCAGTTCGCGGAAGGCGGCGAGGTCCAGTCGCAGCGAGCCCGCGACCTTCTTCATGGCCTTCGTCTGAGCGTTACCACCCACTCGCGAGACAGAAATACCGACGTTGATAGCAGGGCGCACGCCCGCGAAGAACAGGTCGGGTTCCAGGTAAATCTGACCATCAGTAATCGAAATCACGTTGGTCGGGATGTACGCGGAAACTTCACCTTCCTGAGTTTCAATGATCGGCAGGGCCGTCATCGAACCGCCACCCAGTTCGTCACTCAGCTTGACAGAGCGTTCGAGCAATCGGCTGTGACAGTAGAACACGTCGCCGGGATACGCTTCACGACCCGGAGGACGACGCATCAGCAGTGAAAGTTCGCGGTAAGCCTGAGCCTGCTTGGTCAGGTCGTCGTAAACGATCAGCGTGTGCTTGCCCTGGTACATGAAGTGTTCCGCGATGGCGGCACCAGCGTACGGAGCGATGTATTGAAGTGGGGCCGGATCAGACGCAGACGCGGAGACTACGATCGTGTAGTCCATAGCACCGTGCTGCTCCAGAGCCTCGACGACCGCGGCGACGTTTGACGCTCGCTGGCCACTGGCAACGTAGACGCAGATAACGTCTCCGCCCTTCTGGGCCAGGATCGTATCCAGGGCCACAGCTGTCTTACCGGTCTTCCGGTCGCCGATGATCAGTTCGCGCTGACCACGTCCGATCGGGGTCATGGAATCGACCGCTTTGATCCCCGTCTGCAACGGCTGCTTCACAGGCTGCCGACCGGCGATCCCTGGAGCAATCGCTTCTACAGGACGCGTTTCGCTGGTAACGACTGGTCCCTTGCCGTCAAGCGCATTACCAAGCGGGTCGACGACCCGACCCAGCAAGGCGTCACCAACCGGAACGGACAACAACGCTCCCATTGTCTTGACTTCGTCGCCTTCCTTAATTTCACGGAAGTCGCCGAGCAGGATGACGCCGACAGAGTTCTCTTCAAGATTGAACACCAGTCCGCGGACGCCGTTCTGGAATTCGACCATTTCACCCGCCATGGCCGACTGCAGACCGTAGACGCGCGCAATGCCATCGCCGACTTCAAGAACACGACCGACTTCGCTGGTCTCAACCTGACCGCGAAAGTCTTCAATCTCCTTCTGGATGACTGAAGCGATCTCGTCCGCTTTGAATTTCATGGAGACTCCCTTGATGCATCTTCTTCGCCAGCTGTTTCAGCCAGGAACGAAGCGAGCCATCGTAGACACTGTTTCCGACACGGATCACGATACCACCAATGAGGCTCGAATCCGTTTGCGGTTCAATAATTGGTTCAAAGCCAAATGCTTCAGCAACACGCTCTTTGACACGTGCCAGCGTCGCCTGGTCAAGGGGCTTCACACTGACGACCTGAACGCGCTGCTGACCGTTACGTTTCTCATACTCAAGCCTGGCAGTGGCCAGAACTTCTTTCAGAATACCGAGCCGATCGTGTTGAGCGAGCACTCGCAGGTAATTCGCGAAGAATTCGCTGCTATGTGGCGCAACAACTCGATCAATAAAGCCAAGCTTCTCATCACGATTCGACAAACTCGTAATGAGCATGGACTCGAACTGTGGATTCGCTGCGAGGACGTCTTCGAGAAACGAAATAAACTCTTCGATTCTTTCAGCGGCGTTGTCACCGGCAGCATTGAGAAATGCGTCCGAGTAAACACGTGCAATCGCCAACGTGCCGGGATCATCCAGTACGCTGTCAATCCGAGAATTTTCGGGCACGTCCGCCATTCCGACCTCACCTCATGTGACAGTTTCACCTGTCCAATTTTCGCCTGCGGCGTCAATTAGGCCTATCCCTGAGCCGCCGACATTTCTGCCAGAGCATCGTCGATCAACTTCTGATGATCAGCATCATTCAAACTGCGGGAAAGCACTTTCTCTGTTGCTGACACGACACTTGCCCTCACATGATCAAACAACTCTGCAACCGCCTGATCTCGAGCACGGTTGATGTCTTCCAGTGCACGTTTGCGGGTGGCTTCAGCGCTCTGCTGAGCCGTTGCAAGGATGTCCGTCTTAGTGCGATCAGCGTCGCGGCGAGCTTCCGCAATAATCTCGTCCACCTGCCCCTGAGTGGCCTTCAGTTTCTGTTCATAATCCGCGAGCAAAGCAACAGCCTTGTCGCGATCAGCTTTAGCATCCTCAAGCAGCTTGCGGTACTTCGATTCCCGGTTGTCGAGCCCCTCAATCAGAGGCCCCCAGGCAACCTTCTTCAACACAACAAGGAACACCACAAACGTCACAATGGTCCACAAAACGAGATCGTTTTGCGGTTGCATCGGTACGCCAGTTTCGGCACCGTCGTGACCGCCATCCTGTCCCTCAGGGACGGCATGACTGTCGTCAGCTGCCTGGATAGTTGGTACAGACACGACTGTTACCGCGAAGACGATCCCCGCGAGTAACAGAAGCCAGTAACGGTGGAAGCGAAAAGCGTGCATTATCGCACCCTGTAGGTCGCAATACAGAAACGAAGAAATGACGTCGTCTTGTCAAACTGAAATCAGCTCAACGAACGGTGTCACTACGCAGCGATACACACGATCAAACCGAAGAATGTAGCACCTTCGATCAGCGCGGCAGCGACAATCATTGCACCACGAATGTCATCTGCTTTTTCCGGTTGACGTGCCATACTCTCAACTGCGGATGCGCCGATCCTGCCGATTCCCAAACCAGCACCGAGCATCACAATTCCTGCGCCAACGGCAGCCGAGTTGAGAGTACCACTCCCATCTTCGGCAAAAGCAGGAACAGCGAATGTGAGCATGACTGCAGCAGCCATGATGACGAGCTTGACAGCCTGTGACATTTTGGTCGATCTCCTTAGATCAAAAGATCCAACTGAAAACAATATTATGTACCTGAGAGACAGTTCCCTCGGGACTTCACATCAACTCAATGTGCATGCATGCTGGCCGACAGGAAAATAGTCGACAGGTACGCGAACACGTAAGCCTGCAAGAACGAAACGAACAGTTCGAGCAGACCAATCAGAACCTGTCCGCCGATACTGGCAGGAATCACCAGGCCCTGCAGCATCGTGCCGGCAACTCCGTCCACTGCGATAAATCCGAGAATCACGCCGACAACCGTGTGACCGCCCATGATGTTGGCGAAGAGTCGAATAGCCAGCACTCCGTGCTTGATGAACAGCCCGACGACTTCGATGCACCAGATCCCGCCACCAATCGCCACTCCCATAAAACCACCCAGACCAAGGTCCGGAACCTGATTTTTCCAGAACCCGACAAATCCAAATTGCCGGACACCGTGAGAGAGATTGTAAATAAACACTGACACAGCCAGCACAGCCGTGACACTGATCGAGGCTGTCGGAGAACCCAGCAGCGGAACAGCTCCAAGCAGGTTGCAGAAAAGAACGTAGAAAAAGCAGGTCCAGATAAACGGCAGGTACTGGTCCGCGTGATGCCCAGCCTGCGTTTCACCGTGACCGTGATCAGCTGCCTCGTGGCTATGACCATGACCATCGTGATCATGATGTCCATCACCAATCGTTGGCCGAACAACTTCGTCACGAATGAACAGAGCAATCGATTCCCAGAAGTTCCAGAAACGCCCTTGAGTTGGCTCTCCCGAGTTGACCCGCTTCGCCAGCCCCTTGAACACCAGGAACGTCAACAATCCAGCGACAACCTGCAGCACCATGAATTTGGTAATCTGAAAGCCACCGATATTCGGAAGTGGAATTCCGTAAACCGTATGCCCGTGCGAATCGATGGCCGTCCCGAGGCGCAACGGCAACTCGAAGAACGGAAAGTCCCGCACATGGTGAAAATGATCTTGTCCGGCAGCAAAAAGCATAAGTCTGTTCTCAGGAATTACCCACGAGCCATACAGCCTGCCAGTATCGAATCACACTGACGAATTACTGTCCCCGGACTCACGCTTTACGCTGAGCAGACTCATTGTCTCAAGCGCCAACGTGAACATGTAAAACAGAATCAGCCAGACAAAAAACTCTTTGAGTCCGTATCCGGAGACAACGAACTTCGCTCCAAGGGCTCCGAGCAGGACGAAAAACATCCTTAACCCGCTCGCAGTCAAAATCAGAGAGGCCTGCGATCCGCCTGCCAACCCTTTAAAAGCTACAACCAGACAACCTGGAATGACGCACAGCAAGGCTGAAACGCCAACCCCGATCAGACCTTTGGTTTCTGCAACGAGCCATGCAGGACCCGCCAGCAGAAGAGCAAAAACTGCACTCGCAACCACCAGCCGAAAAACATCGGCGGAACCGCTGTCGCGACTCCTGCTGCCGTTGTCTTCAGATGAGGAACTCATTTTTCCAGATCGCGAAGAAGTTGTTGCAGGCCTCGAAAAGCCAAATAACTCCCGAAGCAGACTCCGACGAGAGTCCATCCCGGCAAAGTTCCGTACTTCGAATCCAGCCAAACGCCCACACCGGCAGGAATTGCCAGTTCCATCCCGATAGATGTCACCTGCGACACCCAACGCATCGCATTGGATGTTGCTCTGTGGTTGTCTGAGTCTTTCATCGCCGCTCCCGAGCAAAACCCCCGAGGCGCGCCGGACGATATCGATCCCATATCGGAGTGTCAAAACACCGACCGTAGTTGTTTCCACACTTTCTCAAATCTGATTCGACGGTTTCCCGAGCCTGTAAAGAAATCAGCAGCGCAACTCTGCGATGAACTGCTGCCTGCCATCCGTGATTCGTGGCTATGCACAGCATTCAGTGAAGATCGCCCATGAGCCCGAAACTGACGCCTTCCATGTCAATTCTGAAATCGGCGTGAAGTCAGCCAGTCGAATGTTGCCGAGCCGTTGGACGGAGGATAGCATTGGCGGTGTACCTCTACCGAGTTCGACACACACGCCAAACGTTGTTGACCCTACAAGAATGACTAAAAAGGGAGCTTCCTTGTTCGGCCATGGGGCATGCCGATTCGTTCGGACGTCACATCCCGGGCAGAAGGTTCCCACCTTAAAATGTCACGGGTCTCGACAAATCGCGTTGTGCCGTTCGGTAGAGGTATTTTTGCTCGCTCATCGCCGTTGGCGGATTTGATCGCGTTTCAGCAGCCACGCCGCTGGTCAAATTCAATGAGTCCTCGCGTCGCCCGCCGTCGCCTTTCAAGATCCCGTCTCACCCAGCATGACGCCAACTGCCGTTGAGTCTTTCATGTCGACTCTGCGTCGCAGCAATCTGCTCAGTCCTGAGCAGGTGGCCGTGGCGGCTGATTTTGCTACACGATCGGACGCTATTGGAGTCGCTCGTGATTTGATACTTCGCACCTGGCTGACGGAGTGGCAGGCTCGGCAGCTGCTTGCGGGGAAAAGCAAGCTGTTTCTGGGCAAGTACAAATTGCTGGACGTGCTCGGGCAGGGCGGAATGGGAGCGGTTCTCAAAGCCGAGAGTATCACTCTTCGTCGCGAAGTCGCTCTCAAGGTGATGGCGACGAACCTGCACGGTGACACGACTGCCCGAGCACGGTTCGAACGGGAGATTGCTTTTTCCGCCAGCCTGAACCATCCGAACATCGTACGGGCCATTGATGCCGACCAGATCGGCGATCGCTGCTTTCTCGTAATGGAATACTTTCCAGGACGGGATCTGAAAGCCCTGATTCGCGAGCCCGGACAGGTGAGCATCGAGTTTGCCTGCGAATGCATTCGACAGGCGGCCAACGGGCTGCAGCATGCGCACGAGCGTGGGATCGTGCATCGCGACATCAAGCCGTCGAATCTGCTGGTGTCGAAGGATCCAAAGACTCGCCGACCAGTGATCAAACTTCTCGATCTGGGTTTGGCTCGGCTGTCTCATCAGGCCGAGCTGGCGACACAGGGCGGCGACGATTTTCAGGAAAAAGATGCCGACGTCACTCGCAGCGGACAGATCATGGGCTCGCCGGATTACATGTCTCCGGAACAGGCGATGAGTTCCCGCACCGTGGATATTCGGTCGGATATCTACGGACTGGGAGTCACGCTGTTTCAGCTACTCTGTGGAGAATTGCCCTACAGCGGCGACAACGTGATGGAGAAACTGCTGGCTCGCATCAATACGGATGCTCCTCCCGTCAGTACATTTCGCCAGAATGTCCCGCCCGTACTGGTGCATATTGTCGCCCGAATGCTGCATCGTGACCCTGCTCAGCGGTTTCAGACTCCGGCTGAAGTCGCTGCTGTTCTTGAGGCCTTTGTCACGGATCCAAAGTCACTCGAGATTCAGCCGGAGCCCGTGACAGTTCCGGCGATTGATCTCCCTGCGCTTGATTCGTACGTGGACGAGACGCTTAATTTTTTCGTTGATCATCTCGACAGTCGAGCGGTTATAACCCCAGTGCCGTTGATCAGGCGTCACGTAAAGAAGAGCGTCTGGCCGTTGGCGATCTCTGTGGGGACTGCGTGTGCGGGCGTGATTGCGGTCCTGTTTGCTTTGTCACAAGGGTCGGGACCGCCGGAAAAAAAGGAGTCCGTCAAGTCGGCGTTGAAAACACGGGTAGACGAAAAAACTCCAGTCAGCGGTGCCGGTGCCAATTCCCAGACGCCCGCGTCTCCAGTCAGTACGTTCCCGTTTCTGCCCCCCGGGAAAAGATTCTCTGTTCCAAATGATTCGCTGATTGAATGGGCCCGTCGCGTCGCCCGTGAGATTCGGGTCGATACAGGGTCCGGCGAGTCCGTCGTCAAGCCAACCGACCCGCTTCCGCAGGTCAGTTTCGCGGTGATTGGAATTGACCTGAGCGGGGTTCAGCTGCTGAGTTCCGACAATCTGAAGTTGATCGTCTCGAACTCATCGCTGAGGCATCTGAATCTGTCGGGAGGAAGACTCAAAGACGCGCAGTTGCGTCAGATTGCGAGGTTGAAAGAACTCAGGTTTCTGGACATTGGCAACACGCTGGTCACAGATGAAGGGCTGGGATCTCTAACGCGATGCCGCAATTTGACGAGCCTCGGGCTTCGATACGATTCGATCGGTGATGAAGGTGTTGCGAGCCTCAAGGAGCTCGCGACGCTTGCCGATCTCGACCTTGAAGGTACCGACGTGACGAACCAGGTCGTTGATTCACTGGCAGCGTTCAGAATCCTTCGAAGACTCAACCTCAAGCGAACTGCATTGACCGAAGACGCGGTCTCCCGCCTCCGCATCATGCTCCCCGACTGCTCAATCGAGCATTGATTGTCGACGATCACTTCGCATGAGATTCCGTCGAGTGTTCGGTGGCGGACGTGACAAGGCCCTTTCGACCGTGTTTCGATGAATGCCACTGGGCTCTACCAGTGGCACACAATCCCTCAAGATCGACACTGACACAGTACGAGTGCCACCAGTATCGCCATGTGTGCTTAAACAGTGCGCACGCCTTGCCGGCAAAGCGACTCCAGCTGGTGCCGACTGCTGCGGCAGTCTCGAAATTGCGACAGCCATTGTTTGCGGACTCATCAGATCATCAACGATTCATTCCTGGGCGTTGAATCGCTTCGGTTTCTCTCACCGATACCAGCAAACGCTGTGTTCCAATCGGGTTTCAACGAACGTCGGTCGCATTGTGAGCCTGAGGTTGAAATCGGGGCAATCAACTTGGTGCAGGTCATCCGTCGATCGCTCAATGCTCTCAATGTCAGCATGTGGCACACCAGTTGCGAGTCTGGAATCGCGACACGGCTCACGTTCACTGACCGGTTGCCCACGACCGTAAACCCTTGGTTTTCTCAGCACTTTTGGCCTGGTCTGGCCTTGTAAGGAGCAGAGATGCCTCGAATGGTGGCACGTCAATCTACTGGCTGCCGTTTGGTCGTCGATCGGAAATGCGGATTTCCGATTTTCACGCGATGGTTTCCCTCCCTGGTTATGCAATTTCAATTGGAGTATCTCAGCATGTTGACACTCGGACGAAGCTGGCTGTTTCCAGCACTGATGGCAGTTGTGGTCATGGCGATTCCCATGACCTCGTTAATCGCTCAGGACGAGGCCGGTGGAGAGGCTTCGGTCGCTGCAGCGTCGGAACCAGAAACGGAAGCCGCTCCGGATGCGACATCCACTGACGAACCGCCGACCGATGCAGGCTCGACCGATGCCGAAGCACCCGCGAGCGTAGATGCCCTGGAAGCGGCGACATTTCTCGTCAACAACCTGTGGATCATGCTGGCCGGGATGCTTGTATTCATCATGCATCTTGGATTCGCCACGCTGGAAAGCGGACTGACCCGATCAAAGAACACCGTCAACATCCTGTTTAAGAACACGATGATTATCTGTATCGGGCTGCTGACCTACGGGATTCTCGGCTTTAACCTGATGTATCCTGACTTCACAAACGCCGACAATGTTTTTGTCGCTGGCAAGCTGGGATTCGCGGGTTTCGGGTTCCTCTTGAACGGAACCGCACAACTCAGCGACCCAGGCTTCTGCGGTTCGGGTTACAACCCGGGCTACACCGCTTTTACCGACTTCTTCTTCCAGGCGATGTTCGCGGCCACGTGCTGCACGATCGTTTCGGGAGCCGTCGCCGGTCGAATCAAACTTTCGTCGTTCCTGATTTTCGCGACAGCTTTCGTCACGATCAGCTATCCGATCACCGGTTCGTGGCAGTGGGGAGCTGGCTGGTTGGCTGACGCTGGATTCCATGACTTCGCCGGTTCAACGCTGGTTCACTCCGTCGGTGGCTGGGGCGCTCTGGTGATGGCGACGCTGCTGGGTGCTCGCAAAGGGAAATATGTCAATGGTCAGTCGTTGCCGATTCCGGCCAGCAACATGCCGCTGGCGGCTATTGGTGTATTCCTACTGTGGTTTGGTTGGTTCGGCTTCAACGGTGGCTCGGTGCTGAGTGCTGATCCTGGTGCCGTCTCCCTGGTTCTCGTCACCACGACGATGGCGGCAGCCGCCGGTGGTTTATCTGCCGCGATGGTTTCCTGGGTGTGTGCCGGTAAGCCAGATTTGAGCATGGCTCTGAACGGAATTCTGGCAGGCCTTGTCGGCATCACGGCCGGAGCTGACCAAATGACAGGACTCGACGCCATCATCATCGGACTGATCGCCGGAGTCATCGTTTACTTCGCCGTGATCTTCGTCGATACGAAACTGAAGATTGATGATCCCGTGGGAGCCATCAGTGTTCACCTCGTCTGTGGCATCTTTGGAACGCTCGCCGTCGGACTCTTCGGAGCGAAGGCTGGTGGCGAGCAACTTGTAGCACAGCTCACAGGGATCGTCGCGATCGGCATCTTCACCGTGATCTTTTGTCTGATCGTCGGCAGCGTTCTGAAAGCAACGATGGGACTGCGAGTCAGTGATCAGGAAGAAGTCGAAGGACTCGACATCGGTGAACACGGCATGCAGGCTTACACCTAAGCTGAATAAGCCAAACGGATCCTGTGGAAAGGCGGGATCGGAAAAGGATGGTCGGTCTCTGGCAAATCATCCCGGTGTCCCCGGAAAGCTCACCAGTCCGATTCCGCCTTTCGTTCTGAACAATCGGTAAAAGCCAAAAAACGCGGGACGGTCACATGACTGCCCTGCGTTTCTTGTTTTGCTTACGCGCTGAAACCTGGTTTTCTGACAGTAAATGAACGACGTTGCGCAGCGGCACGGGTCGACGGACAACTCGGCGGTTCAGAAACAGATATCTATTTCCGAAACGTTCCCAGAAACGCACTTCGGATTCCGCGATTGATGAATCGCGTACCGAGCTTCTCGCCCTGCCACGAAAGTTTCAACGAGTAGGCCGGGCTGGCGTTATCGATCTTTGTCAGAGGCTGGTAAAAGACCACTTCGTTCGTGCAGACACAGTCGCCGTCCTGCAGTTTGCGAGTTCGGATTTCCGCCAGATTGCCGGCTTTGAAAACACCAACGTTGTCGATGTGGTCGTTCTTCAACTCGAACGGAACCCGCTCGACGCTGACGACGTTGGTTGAAAGTTCCTTTGTGGAATTCTTCACAAACGCAACCAGTGCGTCGTGCTGAGTTGGCGAGGCTTTTTCATCGACCAGCAGAACTGACTTCACCTTGCCGGCCTGCATGGGGAAAATCCCGTCGTAGCCGAGTGTTCCTTGAGCGTGGAGAATCAGAGCCGCACCCAGTCCATCAAGCTGGATGTCGTTCCATGTACCCTTATCGACTTTCCAGGCCATCAGTGCTTCTTTGCCGGAGAGGCTCATTTCGGCATTCGCGAAACAAGGGCCGGTGTAGACATTGCACGTTCGAGCTTCCAGATACTCACCTGAAATCTGAGCAGCCGCTGCCGACTCAGTCAGACCGGCAGTGAAGACGACCAGTAATGGGAGAATGCAGTTTTTCATCGCTGAGTTCCTTTTCAAAACGCGTTGGCGGAACGACATGGTGGCTTGCTCTTCGTTTTTCGATGTATGTCACTGACATTGCTCGCGACACACCATCGCTGGATTCGTCGACGACAAACCATGAGCGATCTTCTCCGTGGAGTCGCGGTCGGTCAAGAAACGTTCGTGAGTTCGTCGAAAATCCCGCCTCTCGCCGCGACGAGACATGGTCAGATGCGGCAGATACTCGATCATTATTGAGTGGAGGGAAACCACTCGCAGCGGGAAGCCCTGTTGACAGAATTCACGTATCAGAACTAAGAAGTCGGGTCACATCTCACACTTTGGCTGAAGTTTTGCCCTGCAGTGTCATTTACCAGACAATTGGGGCGGAAGCAGCCACTCTCCATCAGGCCGATCCTGGCCATATTGCTCTCCTCGTTCAAATCGTACCTGTCAGAATGCTGACGCGCTCCGTTTGGCAGCTCGTTAAGGCATTCTGCGCGAGAAACTGTCGTGGCTGATGCCCCTCCCTATGAAGCTGAGGTGACGGAAGAAACCTCCGGCGGATCGAAGAAGAAGCTCGCCATTCTACTGGCTGCGGTGGCAGTGATTGGAGCGGGCTTCACCTTCTATGCGCTGTCAGGAGACAAGCAGACTCCGGCCGAACGACTCGGACGAGCTTTGGAGCTGATTGACCAGCGGGAGTCGAACTGGAAGATTCGGCAATCGCTGGAGATTGTGGATGAGCTGGATGAGCTGCAATACGTCGACCCGAATTTCCCCTCTGCAATGAGCTACATTCGAGGCATTGCTGAGTTTTACACTGGTCGCGAATTCGAAGGTCGCGAGCAGCAACAGCGCTATCTGAAGGCGATTGAGCATTTCGAAAAGGCCTTTCCACGCGGGATGCCACCACATCGCAAAGCCGAAATGACATGGGCGATGGGTGTCGCCCTGCAGGTCGTAAGCCTTCCGACTCGCGCTCGCGAAACGCTGGAGATGTCGCTGGAAGATTACCCGCAGGGACGTGTCGAAGCTTCGCTTCTGCTGATGCAGAACTATTCGGACCAGCAGTTGGCGGGCGGCCTCGAACGGGCGTTGGCAATCAGCGATGGTCTGGCTGCGATGAACGATCTGACCGACCAGCAGAAGGAAAAAGCCGACTACCTGCGGACGCGCATCCTCGGACAAATGGGCCGACTTGCCGAAGCTGCTCAGGTTCTTAGCCAGATTGAATCCCGGACGTCTCAGGATCACAAGTCCATCATCGAGCGTGCCCACATCATGATGTCTGAAGGGCAAAGCCTGGCGGAAAATCAGAACATCGAAGCCGCTAACAGGAAGTACAGCGATGCTCAGGCCATGCTGCAACCACTGATAGACCAGAATGGTCACACAGAATTCGCAGCGCGGGCGTCGTTTCTCAATGCTCTTTGCAGCGAGCGGCTTCTGAACGTGAAGTCGGCCATCAACTATTATCAACAGACCGCCCGACGGTTTTCTGAGACCGACGAATGGGCAGCATCTCAGCTTCGTCTTGCAAGCCTGTTGCGTGAGGAAGGTCGTGATGAAGAGTCGCTGCGAGCCTACCGTGAGGTTTTGCGGGCCGTAGTTCGCCCTGAGGACTTTCGAAATCGATGGCTTGCAACAAATCAGTTTCGAGACGCCATTCTGCTTGCGTGGAACGACTGGCTTAAGGACAGGAAGTTCGACCGGGCTATGGATCTGACGAGAGTCATGTCTCCATTAATTGAACGAGTGCGCACCCTCGAACTGATCGCTCAAACCAGCGAACAGTGGGCCGAGGCCGCTCAGTCGGCACTCGATGACGCACCGTTCGGCCGAAAACGCGAGCTCAGACCGAAGTCGAAGGAACTCTGGGTACAAAGTGGTAAAGCTCACAGAGATTTGGCCGCAGGAAAGTTGACTGGGCAGGGATACCCAGAGTCCGTCTGGACCAGTGCTCAGCATTTCGAACGGGGTGGTGCCTTCGAGGAAGCGCTCGCTCAGGCTGATGAGTTCATCCGCGTTGATCCGCCTCGAGGCATTCCGCGGGCACGTGTTTTCCGCGGCCGCATGCTGATGAACCTGGACCGGCTGAGCGAGGCCTACGAGAGCTTTCAGAATGTCGAGTTGAATTCTCCGACAGACCCGTCCGTGTTTGAGGCTCGTTATCTGCTCGGCATGTGCCAGCTCGAAATGGATCGACCGGAAGATGCCGGAAGAACATGGCAGGCCATGCTGACCTCTGAAGAGCTCGAGCCGGCCGCGAATGAGTGGCGTCTGTCGAAGTTTGCCCTCGGGCACCTCACGGCACATCTGGCATCGAATGCGTACCGCAAATCGACACCAGCAGAAGGGGCCGAACCGACTGAAGAGCAATCGAAACTCCGGCAGGACGCCTACGACTACTGGAAGGAAGCGATTCGACACCTCGATGAATACCTGAAACGTTATCCGGAATCCGATGAGCGTATCGCGGCTCGTTATCTGTTTGCCGGAGCACTTCAGTCTTCCGTCGCCGAAATACGTGAAGAGCTTTTCGACGCGATGCCAGTCAATGCACGAGCGGAATTGTTCCGGGAGATTTCGCAGGTATTGAGCCGAGCTGGAGACGAGTACCGTATTCTGCAGCGGCAACTGCAGGATTTACGAGTCGCCAACCAGCTCGACGATTACGGCCAGGAGCTCTATCGAACGACGTTTCTGACGATTCCGCAGACATTGTTCGAACAGGAACGGTACGCAGATGCACTGTCTGGATTTCGCACCGTGACCAGTCGATTTCCGGATCACGTGTCGGCTTTGACCGCTTACGTGCTGATGGCACGCTGCCATTCGCGACTGGGAGAACCGGACGAGGCGCGACTGCAATTTGAACAGGCCAGGGTTGTCCTGGGTCGCCTTTCCGACGAAGCCTTCGCTTCACCTTCGACCGGCATGACGCGCGAGCAATGGCGAGCCTGGATCGAGTGGGCTCGCCAGATCCACGACAGCCAGAATCAAAAGGTTGCAACAAGTTCGTAAGCATTACCCGAATGGGCAGAATCTGACCTGGAACTCAACCTTCGCACATGACAACTTCGACACAACAACCTGAATCGAACCAGCTGCCCGAATTGCTCGCCGTCCTCCAACGGCGACGAGAGTACTGTCGCGCGATGCTTGAGCTTTCGCAACGACAGAGCAACCTGATTGACCAGGGAAACTTTTCGGAACTGCTGCAACTGATCGCGCAGAAGCAGCGGGTTCTGGACCATCTTTCTGAACTAAGCCAGATGTTTGGCGGGATCGTCACTTTCTGGAAATCGGTTCGAGATCAACTCGGATCTGACCTGCGGGCGCAGTGTCAGCAGATCATTGACGAGTCGGAGAGAATTCTCGCAGCGTCGATGAGTCTTGAACAACAAGGCACAGCGGTTTTAAGTCAACGTCGGGACGAAACGCAGATTCGGCTGAAGGAGATCGGCGATGTGTCCAGCACTTTGCCGATCTCCGGCGGCCATGGCCATGCCCCTCGCCCCAGATTTCTGGACGTGAGTCGCTAGCGGCAAGCAGTGCCGCAGCACGAGGAGTACCACAAATTGATCGATTCTTTTGTTCGACCAGCAACCGTTCCGTTGCTGAAACAATTGGCGCAGTTCAACGAACGTCGGCAACAGGTGCTCGCAGCCAATATTGCCAAAATCGACACACCCGATTACAAGTCCCGAGACCTGCCCGTTGAGGCCTTTCAGCAAGCCATGAAAAAGGCTGTCCGGCAGATTAACTCCCCCCCCTCACAGTACACATCTCAAAGCACTTCTTCACTTCTCCCCAACGAATTCTCTTCTTCTCTGACGACTCGGGAAAAGACCGTCGACGACGTGTTCACCGACGATCTGTTCCGTTCTCTGGATCTCCCCGCGGAAACACTTGGTCTGCAGGACAATGGCAAGCGCAACATCGAGCACGAGGTCATGGAAATGACTCGGACTCTGATGATGCAGAGCTATGCCATGCAAATGATGACATCTCAGTACGACCTGCTCGAAGCCGTGATTTCAGGACAAGCGTAAACTTGCTCCGCTCAGTTCTTCGCGACGACCGTAAGTAACCATCACCCCGTTCATTCAGTGCTGTTAAGCCAGCGACTGTCGCACCGGACAAGGAGGTCCGCGAAATGCTACGTACCCTCGACATCAGCCGCAGCGCTCTTGTTGCTCAGCGCGAGCGCATGAATGTGATTGCTGGCAACATTGCTAACGCGAACACGACGAGAAACGCCAAAGGCGAAATAGAACCGTTCCAGCGTCGGTACGTCGACTTCTTCTCAGAGAGTTCCCACGGCAAGGGAGAAGGAGAAGTCGGCTTTCAGGTTCACATCGACAAGACCTCTGAGCCACGACTCGTTCACGATCCCGGCCACCCGGATGCGGATCCGGAAACTGGATTAGTCAGGCTGCCCAACATCAACATCATGAACGAGTTCGCCGACGCGGTGCTTGCCAGCCGCGCCTATGAAGCCAACACCTCAGCCATTCAGATGAGCCGACAAATGGCCGAACAGACACTACGACTGTTGCAGTAACAGCACATCGAACGTCGGACTGCAAACTCCTCAACTCGTTCCGGAACCAGCGCATGACACAGATCAACGGAGTCGGAATGCCGCTGGGCATTTCTGATCCAATGTTTCTGATGAAGACGTACTCGGCAGGTTCTGCTGGTGCCGTTGAGGGAGCGTCTTTCCAGAAGCTGATGCTCGATTCGATGAGCGAAGTGGCTGGTCTGCAGCAATCGGCTCAAACAAGCATTGGAGACAACCTCGCTGGCGGCGATATCACGCTGGCTGAATCGATCATTGCCGTCCGCGAGGCAGAACTGGCAACGAAATTGATGCTGCAGGTTCAACGAAAACTTGTCGACGCCTGGAAAGAACTGAAGAACATGCAGATGTAAGGATCACTAAGCGTTCATTGAAATTCATTTCCCACTTCCCACCTATTGCGTGATCAATGCTCTCAATCATCAGCAACATTCGCTCTCAGCTGAGTGTCCTGTTTGGCGACATGCAGCCTCATCAGAAGGTCACTCTGGTGGCGCTCAGCCTGATGGTCATGGTGCCGTTTGGCCTGCTGATCTTCGGTCGACAGGAAGGTGGCGACGCTCCATTGCAATGGGGGGCGGCCTTTGATCGAGAAGTCCTCATGCAGGCTGAGCAGGCATTATCAGATCGAGGCTTCAACGATTTCCGGACGGTCGGGCATCGAATTCTCGCTCCCGCTTCAAAGGTTGACGAGTACAACGGCGCGCTCATGGCCGCCGGTATCGGTTCGCCTCACGCTTATGATGAACTGGAAGCAGCACTCAAACAGGTCAACCCGTTCACACCGCAGAGTCAGTTTGCAGCGCTGATGGATGTGCAACTGGCGAAGAAGATGCGAAACAATCTGCGTGCCATCGATGGAATTCAGGATGCCCAGGTAATCTGGTCCCGGCCAGAGGGCAAGTCTCGCTGGGATAAAACGAGTGGAGTCAAAGCGTCCGTTCATGTCACACCGGAGGGCGGTCGGGAACTCCCCCGACGTCTGATTGAATCGTTGCGAAATTCGGTGGCCAGCATGGTCCCTGACCTGGAACGCGATAACGTCGTCGTCGTCGATCGTTCAACCGGGCAGTCATGGGCCGGCAACGATCCTGCTGACCCGTTCGATAACAAACTCGAAGAGATGAAACGCAGCCGTGTGCTGTATCACAAAGCTCGCATTCGCGATGCACTCAACGAAATTGCTCCCAACGCTGTCGTCGCAGTTCACGTTGAATTCGACAACATCATGTCAGCTCGTGAACGAAGTCAGCAGATCGACAAAAGCGCTGTGGAACTGACGAGTATTACCGAAGTCCGGGAAACCAACAGCAACGAAGGACCGGCGACTGGCACTCCTGGCACGCAGTCAAATCAGCCAAGAACGCTTGCGCCAACGAACGCTCAGCAGTCATCAACTACCGACAAAGATCAGATGACGAAGTCTTTTTCGGTTCCGTCAATGGTCGTTTCGGAAACGCAGAGGACTCCACTTAATGAGAAATCCATGCAGGTCGCCGTGTCGATTCCGGAAGGGCATCTCGAACAACTCGTCATCCGCGAAGGAATTCCTCAAGGCACTACTGACGAAGAGAAAGCGAAGTTCCGCAAGGAGGTTGACACAACCCGAGCCGACTTCATCGTCAAAGTCAAACAGATCGTGTCGAAGCTGATCCCGCCAGGTTCTCCACTGGAAGATTCGATCAGCGTGACGACTTATCGTCGCATCGAGCCGGATACGCCTGCTACGGATTTGCCTGTCACCGACATGGTGACGGACTTCATTTCGACATGGGGCAGCAGCATTGCGTTGACGCTGTTCGGGCTGTGGGCGCTGATGCTGCTCAAGAAGAGTATGCCAGTTTCTCAATCGACTCCGTCAACCGCCGCGCTCGACAAGCTGACGAATGCGGTAATGTCGGCTGAAGCAGAGAAGCCTGTCGAAGAATCCAAACCGCTGACTAACCGCGATGCTTTGGAACTGGCAGTTCAAAGCGACCCGGCTGCCGCCGCCGCTGTGATTTCCAAATGGCTGCAGAAGGTTTGAGTCCTCGTTTCCCTTGTTTAACCTGATAGCCCCGTACGACTGATGGATGATCTGAAGAAAGCCGCGATCGTGCTGTTGAGCCTGGACAAGGCCGCAGCGACCAGAGTGCTCAGTCATCTGCCTAAAGAGCAGATGGAGCGACTTACTGTAGAAATTGCGCGCACTGACGATGTCACTCAGGACGAGCAGGACGAGGCGATCAAGGAGTTTCGAGACGCCGTTGATAGTCGCACAGTCATCACACGAGGTAGTCTGGACTTCGCTAACGAACTTCTGTCAAGCAGCATCGGTGAAGAAAACGCCAGCGAGATTGTCGACAGCGTGCGACGGTCAATGAAGGCAGTGCCGTTCGGATTTCTGCACAAGCTCAAAGCCACCGACGTGATGAACTTCATCAGCGAAGAGCACCCGCAGACAATCGCTCTGATTATGTCGAATCTGCCAACTGGACTTGCCGCTGACCTTCTGAAGGACCTGCCTCCGGACAAGCAGCTCGACGTTGTTCGCCGTGTCGCCAACATGGAGCAGACCGCTCCCGAGATCATGCGGGAAATCGAGGAAAGCTTGAAGAGTCGCATGGTTTCTCTGTTCAACGAGCAGTCCGAGACCGCTGGTGGAATTCCGCTGATCGCTCAGATTCTCAACATTGCTGATCGAAATACGACAAAAGACATTCTTGAGGGAATCAGTCAGGAATCTGAGTACCTGGCTGGTGAGATACAGCGATTGATGTTTGTCTTTGACGACATCGCCAAGCTTGATGACAAGAGCATTCAGACGCTGCTGAAAGAAATCGACAACAGCCAGTGGGCGATGGCTCTGAAAGGTGCGTCACCGGAAATCAGAACGAAGATCCTGGGAAACCTGTCGAAACGCGCTGCAGAGAATCTCGAAGAAGAAATGGGTTATCTGGGATCTGTTCGATTAAGTGATGTTGAGAGTGTGCAGCAGCAGATCGTGGACACAGTCAGACGGCTTGAAGATGCGGGAACAATCACGGTCACCAGCGGTGACGGAGACCAGTTCGTAAGTTAGGTCCGACAGAGAAATCGATCGAGCATTTGAATCCTGCTGCAGGGTGCGTTCCGCTTCGCTGCACAAACTCTACGACTATGTTCCTCATCATCATCTCCACAATCACCCCACCAGTCTGACTCCGATGCCAACGTCGCCTCGCATCATGAAACGCCATCTGCCTGCCGGGCAGGCATCTCATCTCGTCTTCACTTTTGAAGATATTCAGCAGCGCTGTGATACCTATAAGTCAGAGATTCGCGAACAGTGTCACGTGATGATTCAGGAAGCCAGCCGGGAGGCTGACGCCATTCGAAAGCAGGCTCAAACAGATGGACATAGCGAAGGCTATCGCAACGGTTTGAAACAGGCTGAAGAAGAAATCGCACAACGCAGCCAACAGCTTGCCGACGATCTTGTTGAGCAGCGTCTGAGTACGGTGCTGCCCGCCGTGTCTCAACTACTTGAAGAGATTGTCCGGGCTCGCAGTGAGTGCCAGGCCGAGTGGGAAGAAGAACTCGTCGAACTGTCCACCGCCATCGCGGGAAAGATCATTCGACGCCGACTAGAAGTGGATCCGGAATCGTTAACGGGCATCGTGCAGGAAGCGGTACAACTGGCTGTCGGGCAGACGTCGCTGGAGCTGCGTCTGAATCCAGGCGATCTCGAAGCACTGGGAGACCGCGTGCGAGTTGCCGTGCAGGAGAGCGCAAGAGGTATCGATATCCAGTTGCATGGAGACGCATCGATTTCTGCTGGCGGATGCGTCGTTGTAACCGAGCACGGGAGGATCGATGCCCGCATTGAAACCATGCTGGAGAGAATCACAGAAGAACTTCTGGATGGCATTCGTGAATAGTCCGACTCAGGACCGACGAATCGAAGATCGGGTAACTGGCTTCCTGCTAACCATCCACCGCATTCAGTAAGACACGTCTGGAATTCACGATGCGGCGATCTCAGCACATCCGACAGATGCTCGCTCCGAAACTTTTCGGAAGCACCAGCCGCATTTCCGGACTGGCTGCTGCCGTTCATGATTTTCCGGCGCCGCTGGGGGCTCGCTGCAGAATTCATCGCGAAGGCGAGCGGAGCATTGAGGCTGAGGTTGTCGGGTTTACGGACAGTGAAACTCTAGTCCTGCCATTCGGTGATCAACGGGGGATCAGGCGCGGCAACGCGGTTGAGCTCACTTGCTCTGTGCCGTCAGTCAGGGTCGGTCCAGAATTGCTGGGTCGAGTCATCAATGCGCGAGGCCAGTTTGTCGATGGAAAACCTCCCGCTGTACTGACTCGGCGGATCGGTCTGTTCGGAGAATCCGTTCCGGCCTTGAATCGTCCGCGAATCAGGCAACCGCTTTCAACCGGTCTGCGAGTCATCGACGGCCTGGCAACATGCGGACTCGGACAGCGACTGGGGATCTTTTCTGGCAGCGGTGTCGGTAAGAGCGTCCTGCTGGGACAGATGGCGAGAGGAAGTTCAGCCGACGTAAACGTTGTTGTGCTGGTTGGTGAACGAGGTCGTGAAGTACGCGAGTTCGTCGAAAAAGAACTCGGCGAAGAGGGCTTGCGTCGCAGCGTTGTCGTCGTTGCTACAAGCGATGAGCCGGCTCTCATGCGAATTCGTGCTGCCTGGCTGGGAACAGCTATTGCCGACTACTTCCGCGAACAGAGCATGCATGTGCTGTTGATGATGGACAGCGTTACTCGTTTCGCCATGGCTCAACGAGAGATTGGGCTGGCGGCGGGAGAGCCTCCCGCGACGAGGGGTTACCCTCCCAGCGTGTTTTCCATACTCCCGAGGCTGCTTGAGAGGAGCGGTCTTACCGATAAGGGAAGTATTACCGCCTTTTACACCGTCCTCGTGGAGGGAGACGACACCAACGAACCGGTCTCTGACACCGTGCGAGGAATTCTGGACGGACATCTGGTTCTGTCACGCAAACTGGCTCACGAAAATCACTGGCCGGCGATCGACTCGCTGGCCAGCATCAGTCGATCCATGACCGACGTCGCTTCCCCCGAGCAGATCGAATCCGCCGCCTTACTGCGTCGAGTTCTGGCCGCCTGGCGGGAATCACAGGATCTGGTTTCGATTGGTGCTTACCGACCTGGCACAAACCCATTGGTTGACGCTGCTCTCAAATTGTCCGAACCGATACGACTTTTCCTGACTCAGGATCGACTTGAAAACTCAACGCTGGAACAGACGCAGCAGCAACTGACAGCACTGGCTCAGGCAGCTTCGCAGCTCCTGCTGAATCCTGGTTCGGCAGTGGCATCGTGAGTTCACGATTCGTTCGTCATTCAACTTTGACACAACCCTCCATGGAACCTTTCGCAGACAACGGCTGACGACATGAAACCGTTTCGGCTCGACAAAGTTCTCGACTATCGGAAACACCTCCGCGTGGAGGCACGCAACGCTCTGGCGGCAGCGCTGGCTGACGAACGGACGTTGCTCGACAACCGGGCGAAAGTTGGACGTCAGAAAAAGACGCAGATGGATCAGCTGTCATCTTTCACTCGTTCGGACGTGATCAATGTCGAAGCAGCAGCTCGCCGACGATACTTCACAGGACAGCTCGACATTCAAATCATGATTCTTGATGAGCAGCTCGCGCAGGCTCGGCACATCGTCGAACTGCGTCGTACGACACTCGTAACAGCGGATCAGGAAGTGAAAGCCCTCGAACGCCTGCGTGAAACGCACGTCGCAGAGGAAGTCGCCTCTGATCTGAGACGAACGGAAATCGAACTCGGCGAGCAGTGGCAGTCTTCCAATTGGAAGTGGTAACTCGGTCGACCGCAGGGAAGCGGAATCATGGGAAAACTTGTTCTGACAGCACTCTCGACAGTCGCCGTCCTCACGCTCCTTGCAGAGGGCCTGGCCGGTGGGCTGCTATGGTCGCAGGGACGCCTCAATCCCGACGCAATTCGAGAAATCCGAGTGATCCTGTCCGATGTCGAACAGGTTTCCGGCTCCGCTGGCGGCAAAACAGAAGCTCCCCCGGCGTCGATCGAAGACGTGATCCAGACGCGGGCCATTCGGATTCTGCACCTGAACGACCGGGAACGGGAGCAGGAGGTGTTGCGCGGGCTCGTCGCAGATTCACGAGTGACAGTGGTGACCGAGCAGAAAGCGCTGGTCGCGAAACGCGAACAGTTTGAGAAAGAACAGCAGGACCTAAAGGCAAAGACAACCGCTGCGAGCATTGGACTGACTCGGGCAGTTCTGCTGGCGTCCGACTCGAAAACGGCGGTGGCCCAACTCATGAAGCTGTCGCTCGAAGAATCGGTCATCCTTTTGACAGAAATGCCGGAAAAAATGATCGCAAAGCTTCTCGAAGCATTTTCAGCCGGAGACAAACTTCAGATTGAACGAGGGCATGAGATCTTTCAGGCCATCGCTCGCGGTCGGATTGCGGAGACACCAGGGGAGACTTTGAAATGATTCCAGAATTCATCAACGCCGTTTCTGTAGCCAACAGAAATGGTGCGTCCATTTCTCCAGCGGCAGAACCTGCATCGCCGCCGCTCGATTCGAATCAGGGAAGCTTTCAGAAGTCGCTGCAGAAACAGTCAGCCGAACAGGTTCCAAAAGAAAAAACGCCGTCGCCAGGCGAGCCGCAGGAATCTGGGCGAACGGATCAATCACGATTTGAATCTCAAGACGCTGCCGGAGACGCACGTCAACGCGTCGAGACCCAAGGTGTCGACGAGTCTCGTGATATTTCAAAAAGAACTCAGCAGCCAGCACGCGCTGAGCGACAACTCAACTCCAGCGAGCAACCCTCGCCGGCTGCGGACGCTGTCTCGTCATCAAGGATTCTGAGAGTTGACCAGGGAACGTCGACGGAGGCTGGAAACTTAACTGGTACTGAGACTGATTCCGTCTCGACTCAGCCACGGCTGACGTCGGGAGAATTCACGGTAACGAATGACACTCCTGCCGACGTGGTCATCCCTGAATTCATCATCGCTGACTTTCTGAGCGCCGACCTGGCGGATCCGGGAGCGTTGCCATCATTGAGACGTCTGCCGACCGATCCGGCTTTTCGCCATGAATTTCTCGGAGAGCTCATCCTCGACAACTCATCGCCGAGTCCCGCAGAAGGAGTCAGCGCCGAGACGTTGTTGAATATTTCCTCGGGTAATGCGTTGACTGATGGCCAATCACAAGCACGGCCTTTTCTGAACGATGCCTTGCTGCCAGTCGACGAACTTCCGGTTGCACAGGCCGCGACGACCTCGTCGACCGTTCGGACGACTGACCTGAAGGATATTGCTGCTTCCGCAGTAGCATCCCTGGAATCGCAACCAGAGTTTCACGAGCTGGTGTCATTTCCGACGCTTCCGTCGCTGCGGTCGGATTCGGTGACTAGCTCGCCGGTTTCTGTTACCGACGGGCTCGCGATTCCCGCAGGGGCATCAGTCGCTCCGCTGGCTGATGGGTTGAGCCCCGACGCTTTACGTGTTGTTGAGAGTCTTCACGTCAACGCTGATGCTGAAATCGCAGCAGCAGCAGAAACTCAGACTTCAGTGGCAGCGAGGCCTGCGGAACTTCAATTGTCGGCGAATCAGGAAGCAACGTTCGTCGCCGACACATCCGCTCAATCGCCGTTAATTCTTCGATCGTTGACAGGCAAATCCAGGCTTCCGGTTCAGTCGCAGGTTTCGCCAGCGAAATCGGCCGCTGATTCCAATACTGAAGCGAACCCGGCAGTCAGTGAGTCCGTCAAGGCGAGCACATCGTCGACTGTCAACGTGAACGTCGAACCAACAATACCTCCGCAAATTCCCGCGACTCTTCTACCGGCTGAACCAAACACGTTGGCCACACCACAGGAATCGACATCAGCCAGTCAAACAGTGCATCGAACAGAAGTCTCGCAACGCAGCGAGCAATCAGTCGCCGAGGGACGGTTAGCTGCTGCTTCTCCAGTTCCGCAAACCGACGACGCCCCGCCGGTTCGTTTTGTCAGTGCCTCGTCGGCAGCAATTCAGGATCAAAACGAAGCTCAATCTGAGAGAGCGGCGCGAGAGCAGTCACCGTCGAATCATCCGGAAACCGCGTCCCGAACGATCGACAAAAGCCCATTGAGCGAGTCAGGACAGCGGTCGGATGACCAGAGCCAGACACGAGTGCGGGTTGATTCACTTGCTGCCACAACGAATGAAGTCCCACGTTCAACATCACAACCTGCTCCCGTTACCCCCAACGCTAAGGAGTCGCCAGGTCCGGCGGCGGTGACCGGCCAAAGCAAAGACTCCGTCGACCATTCGCAGGAATCTGGAGCTCCAACAATCACCGCTTCAACTGGAAATGACGTTGCGGATTCGGCGGAGATCGGGGTATCCCTAGACGTGACAGACGGCGTCGCTGGCCGATCTGATGATTCCATCTCGACTGCGGATTCACGTGTCGCTGCTGAAACGCGAGCACAGGCAGACACCGTCAGTGTGAGTATCGCCCCCAGCGAGAGTTCCAGTAACGATGAACCGGCAAGTCGGCCATCGAGCATCCGTGAACCCTCAGTACATCCGACTTCTGAATCACAGCATCCGGAAGCACCACCAGCAGCCGTGCCCACCCCAGAATCATCGCGCGTCGTCGCAAGCCCGGGTGACAAGTCTAAGGACACGTCTGCCGATTCGGACGACCAGCAAACTGCAAGTGACTCGTCTCAGGTTACACAGCAGGCATCGGCGGCGGTGATGCACACCAGCGTTGTGACAGACGAAGCAGATCGCTCAGTGGTCACTGCCGCTGTTACAACCAACGACTCACCTGACGCGGTGGCATCATCGCCGTCGATAGACACGCAACTGAACAACCCGACGTCTGCAACGGCGGCATCAGGAGGTAGCGGCCCGGTCGCTCCCGTCGCGACAGGCACTTCAGTTCGACAAGCGGCACCGGCCTTACAAGCGGCGGTGCCGATGGAAATTCAGGAGGCAGTGTCCGCCATCCAGGATGCAACCAGCGGCGGCAGTCACATTCGAGTTCGACTGAATCCTGGCGAACTTGGCAGCATGTTTGTCGACGTCTCGCGCAGCGAAAGCGGCATCGTCGCGCGACTGGAAGTTCAATCCGCTGCTGCGCGAGTCGCCGTTCTTGAAACACTGCCGGAACTGCGGCAATCACTGGCCCGCTCCGGCGCCGTGGTCGATCGCGTGGAAGTCTTTCTGAACGACTCACGCGCAGACTCTGGTCGGCACGACGGCGATCAGTCTCAGCAACGAAATCAGCAGCAGCGAGACCAGCAGTCTCGGCAGGATCGCCAGTCGCAGGATCAGCGGCAGGCTCGTGACGAACAGAATCAACGACGTGAAAGAAATGATCATCGCGATGCACCTCACGATGAGACACGCCAGAGCAAACGTCAGGAAGAGCTCGACGTCAAGTTGTAATGGACCAGGCGAAGGAGCAGTTCCGAAATTACTTCCCGATTTTCAACCTTAGTGAGAGCTACGATTTTCGTCATTCCCGCGCAGGCGGGAAACCAGTTTTCCCTGGTGCGCTGGGTTCCCGCCTGCGCGGGAATGACGCGATTGGGGTTCGGAAAAATAATTCCTGTGCGATCCATAATTAGCATTCCACATCGCTGCTGAAGGCTGTTGCGGACAGCACGTGTGGCCAGAAAGGGATTGAAATGAGTTCCATTGCTTCCGGACTTAGAGATGTCGTCAGCTCAGCAGCCACCCCGAAAGAAAAATCGGGAACCGGGTTCAACTCGCTGACTGCTGATGACTTTCTGACGTTGCTGATTGCCCAGCTGCAGAATCAGGATCCGACTGAACCTGTCGACAACGCTGAGATTCTGAACCAGCTCGCAACCATGCAGGGTCTGACGTCGAATCTCGAACTGAGCGACACACTCAAAGACGTCGCTACATCGCTGGAACAGAACGGCGAAGACTTCGGGCAGCGTCTGTCGGTCGGCGCGTCCTACATCGGTCAGGCCGTGACCCTCGATGATTCTTCCGTAGGCATCGTCGATCGCGCATTCGTCTCGAACGGCGAGACCTTCGTCGGCATCAACGGAAACGACGTGCCCATCAATCGAGTCGTCTCGGTCAACGGTCCGCAGTCTTACGTGGGTCAACTGGTAGCGGTCGACTCAGGTAATGGTGCCACAGAACTCGGCACGGTTCGCAGCGTCGTGAATCGAGATGGCAAAGACTTCCTGGTCTTTGAATCGATCGACAACTCCGGCGTCGCCACGAGATCAGAGATCGATGCCACAGCGGTCACAAACTTGCTGACGGCAAAGGAACTTGATGGCAAACAGATCCAGGCGGTCACACAGGACGGACAGGTTCTCAGCGGCATTGCAATCGCCGCCGCGACCGCGACCGGTTCCGCTGGTGTGCTCGTGCAGGGTGTCCGAGTCGGACTTGACCGTATCGTCAGCGTCTCGTTGATCTGACACGCGATCTGACTTGAAACCTGACGGAATCACGTACGCCGATCCATCGGCTGATTCGGCTCTCTACCTTTACGCCACTCTCCATCGCTGGCAGACTGAACCGACTGAAGTTGTGATGGCAATGGAGATTCGAATGGCGATTCGACACGAGACGAACGAGTCCGGCGACCTAACGGTTGGGTGCTCAGGCTTTCGCGGTCTTTCTGAGGTAACAAGACGCTCGGCACTGCTCGCTGGCGGTGCCTTCGGGCTTGGTCTGACGCTTACCGAACTGTTGCGTCGTCAGGCGTACGCTGCGCCATCCAGTGGCTCGTTCGGAAAAGCCCGTGGCGTGATCATGCTCTATTTGCACGGTGGACATCCTCAGCAGGAGACGTTCGATCCAAAACCGGACGGCCCTTCTGCCGTTAAAGGCGAGTTTGGAGCCATCTCGACCAGTCTCCCTGGCGTGCAGTTTTCAGAGCTGCTGCCGCGTTCAGCGACGATCGCGGACCACCTGGCGATCATCCGGTCGATGTCTCACGACAATCCCAATCATGTGACGGCGAGTCTGCCAGCCGGAACCGGACACCGACATCCGCCTGGCACGCCGCAAACTGATTTTCCGCCAGCAGCAACAGACTTCCCGGCCTTCGGTGCCGTCGTTGATCATCTGCGTCCTGCCCCAGGAAGCCTTCCGGGATGGGTGCGACTTGGTCCACTCATGCGGCGAAGCAACGGTACCACTCTGCATGGCCAGTTGCCTGGTTTCCTGGGGGCAACGCACGCTCATTTCGCGGTCGATCAGGCACTGCTCAAAGATGACGTTCGAATTGAAGCCATTGAACCGTCGACGGAGCTGACCGCCGGTCGAGTTCGTTCCCGCCAGACGTTGCTTCGTGAAATCGATGAGCAGCGACGCGCCATTGATGAGTCAGCCTCGGCTTCAAACCTCGACACGTTTTATCAGCGGGCTTTTTCACTTTTGAGTTCGCCCGCAACTCGTCAGGCATTCGATCTGGCGAAGGAGCCTCGACCGCTGCGAGAGCAGTATGGCTGGACGGAATTCGGACAGCGCTGCATTCTGGCTCGACGCCTGGTCGAGGCCGGAGTGCCGATGGTCAACGTCAGCTACTGCCACACTCCGAGTGGTTCCTGGGACACGCACAGCGGCAACTTCAAGAAGATGAAAGAGTCGCTTGCTCCGACACTCGACGCGGCGCTGCACGGCTTATTGACCGACCTGAAAGGACGAGGTCTGCTCGACGAAATCCTGGTCGTTGTGAACGCTGAGTTTGGTCGAACTCCTACCATCAACAAGAACGCCGGTCGCGACCACTGGCCCTGGGTGTACTCTCTCGCGCTGGCCGGAGCGGGAGTTCGACCGGGAACGATCTACGGTGCATCCGACAACTCCGCTGCGTACCCGTCCGAGTCACCCCGCACGCAAGCCGACTTCGCAGCCACGCTGTACCATCTAATGGGCATCCCGCCCGGTACCGTCCTGCACGACCAGACCGACCGACCTCATCAGTTGGTCATCGGCCAACCCATCAGCGAAGTTCTCGCCTGAAGTTGTGCGTAAGTCGTGTTTGATGGTCAAGCTGCGTCGTTGCTGTTTCTGCAAGGTCGCTGACCTTGTCGCGCCGGCGCCCCACTCTCGGGACATTTCGCCGGTTACATTAGCCATCGCGAACCAGCAGGCAGCGGTAGGGTCTTTGGGGAACACGTCCGGATTAGCCATCCGAATGACAGTCAGGATTCAGGCTGCCGCTTCATGGTCAGGAGACAGAGAATCGCAAAGTGTTTTCGTAACCGTGAGCCTTTGCACTTCCGCCCGCCGGAAATCGGGACGTTCCCCGAATAGTTCCGATGCAGCGAAGATCGATGTGCTTTTTCCCTGACGTAACCAGCTTACTCCCGAGTGCTTCATGCCCCGTACCGATCCCAACACCACATCAATCAAAGCCAGACAGCGAATCGAACAGGCATTTTCTCCAGCCAGTTTGCGGGAATTGACGCACCGGCTGGCCGACATCCTGGGGCGGCATTTTGAATCCACTCGTAGCAGCAGCGGTCGCGTTCTGAACTGGAATGAGCCGCCCGAGAACTGTCGTCTTGCGAGCGAGTATCTTGATCCGACAAGTCCAATGCAGCATGGGCCGGAACCACTGGTTGACCGATTCGAGAAGCTGGCGTCCGAGATGCTGGCTCGTGGGCATAATCTCCATGACCCGAGGTATATCGGGCATCAGGTGCCAGCTTCCGTTCCGCTGGCTGGACTGTTCGACGCGATCGGCTCGGTGACGAATCAAGTCATGGCTGTTTATGAAATGGGGCCGTGGGCAACGGCTGTCGAGCGATCCCTGGTGGATCGAATCGGGCAGGCCATCGGATTCGAACCGGGCACATTCGCCGGCCTGGTAACTCACGGCGGCACGCTGGGAAACATGACCGGGTTACTGACGGCGAGGAATGTTTCTCTGGGTGCTGCCTGGGAATCCGGCATGCACACCGCCGGTGCCGCTCCGGTTCTGGTTGCCCAGGGAGACTCGCATTACAGCATCTTGCGGACGGCCGGAATGATTGGAATTGGCACTCGCAATGTGGTGCGCGTCCGACTCGACCGTCAGCGAAGAATGGATCCCAACCATCTGAATGAGATGTTGACTGAATTGCGTCTGAAGGGAACGCCCATTGTTGCCGTTTGTGCGTGTGCCTGTGCGACGCCGATTGGAGCGTTCGACCCGTTGCCAGCGATCGCTGAAGTCTGCAGTCGTCACGACGTCTGGCTGCACGTCGACGCGGCTCATGGTGGAGCGGCCTGTCTCAGTGACAAATACCGACATCTGATTGCAGGCCTCGAGCTGGCCGACTCGGTCGTCGCAGATGCTCACAAAATGATGTTTGTTCCCGCCTTGTGCGCGTTCGTGTTTTACAGGAACCGCGATCACCGTTTTGAGGCGTTTCGTCAGGACGCTCCGTACCTGTTCGACCCGTCGTCGCCGGGAATGGCCGACTACGACAGCGGAATGCTCACTCCTGAATGTACAAAGCGAGCGGCCAGTTACGGTCTGTGGGGAATCTGGTCGCTATTCGGGCAACAACTGTTTTCGGACATGGTCGATCAGACGTTCGACCTGGGACGCGTGTTTTACGAAATGCTGGTTGAGGCTCCCGACTTTGAACCGCTGCACGAACCGCAGTGCAACATTGTCGCATTCCAGTACGTGCCTGATGAACTCCGGGACGCCCCAGTCGAGCAGCTCAATCAGTTCCTGCTTCGACTGCGTCGTGACCTGATTCGCTCCGGTGAATACTACATCGTGCAGGCCAACATCGACGGTCGGCAGGCGTTACGGGTGACGATCATCAATCCGCTGACTACGACCGATCATCTCAACGGTCTTCTGGATGCGATTCGCTGGACGGGGCGAACGATTCCTGCATCGAATGTCGAGAGGACATGAGCGGTAAAACATGTGGAACTCAGAGCGTCCCTGATCCTCTGCGTTTTATCCTTCGGCGTACTCTTCGTTTGAAAAGGTGGCACCGTCGCAGAATTCTTTCGGTTTTCGTTGTGCCACGCTGCGAAACTCTCGGCTTGTTGCAGGGTTTAGAGTCTTACAGAGAAAGATACGTGCGCCGTGCTCGCATCATTCGTGGCGGTCTCCCGGTGCTCTTTGGTTGTGGCAAACCGGCCACGCTGATACCAGTCCAGGAACAGATTCGCCGTCTGTGTCTCGACACGCATCGGATACCCGATTGTCGCAACACTCTTTTACCAGGAATACTGAAGATGAAACGTTTCTGCCTGCTGGCCGGAATTGCGCTGACGTGGTCTGCGTCCACATTCGCACAGGACAACAGTCCAAAGCCGAATGACCTTTTTAAGCAACTCGACAGGAACAGTGATGGGAAGCTTGTCGTCGATGAAATTCCCGAAGCTCAGGCTCGATTCTTTGAACGACTCGTTCGACTGGGCGATGCCGACAAGAACGGTGAGCTGACTCAGACGGAATTCGACAAAGCGACATCAGAAACCGACGACAGGCCCACCGCCGAGCGAGACAGCAACACAGCAACCCGTCGCCCAGGAGCAGCCGGCAACCCTCCGTTTGATGCAACTGAGTTCTTCAAGAGGCTGGACAAAGACGGCGATGGAAAACTTTCGAAAACGGAACTGCCCGAGTTTATGGCCAACCGATTCGCCCCGCTCTTTGAATCGACGGGAAAAGACGCGTTCACTCTGGAAGAGTTTCAACAGCTGCGGCAGAAGCTCGAACGCGGTCGCCCCGAACAGGACTCGCAGGCAAATCCTGCCGAAGTGTTCAAGCGACTTGATACAAATAGCGATGGAAAGCTGACGATCGAAGAAAGTTCTGAATCGGGCCGACGAATCGTCGGAGCACTTCTGGAACGATCCGGAAAAGGACGGGATGGGTCACTGACGCTTCAGGAATTCGAAAAAGCCGCAGCTCAATTCGGTCGCAATCAGCAACGTACGCGTCCGGACGAGAGGAAGAGACCACAAAGTGACGGCGACGCAAAGCGGCCCGAAAGTGATCGTCCGGCTCGCGACGGAGACATGCAACGACCGGGGCAGAATGATCGTCCACAGGGTGGAGGCCCGGCATTCCTGCGGATCCTGGATGCGAATCATGATGGCCGGCTTGGTCGAGATGAACTCGCAAAGGCTGTTCAGTTGCTGGAACAGCTGGACCAGAACGGTGATGGGACGCTCGATCTGCGGGAACTTTTCGGAGGTCCTGGTCCCGGACAAAACGACTCGAACCGTCCACGGCCTGACGGAGCGTCTCGACCTGCTGAAGGACAGAAACCAGGTGAGCGACCTCGTGACGACGAACGCCCCGGCACTGATCAGTCACGACGTGAAGGAAGACCGCAGGTTGGCAGCGTCGAGGAAAATTTCGAACGGATGGACCGGAACAAAGACGGCGTTGTCAACCGGGACGAAGCACCTGAACGACTGAGAGAAAACTTCGACCGAGTCGATTCCAACAGCGATGGCAAACTCAGTCTCGAAGAACTGAGGAAAGTCTTCGAGCAATCTCGCAAACAATAAACCTGGAACGTCGCTCCTTCGGCGGAACTTTCGGCGAAAAGCTGCGGTTGGTGTTGGGACAAGAGTTTCAGTTCAACTGCTGTCGTTTAACTCTGCAAACACAATCAGCCCTGAAATGGCACCACAGGATCGTGTGTCGCCAATTCAGGGCTGATCGATTTGCTAACGGAAGAAGCCGCTCAGTTTCCACTACGTATTGCAGACACCGTCGCGGACCGACCGGTATGCGGCCACAAGAAGTACCTTCGCCGATTCCAGTCCAACGTCGTCCAGGTCCAGGTGGTGCGAGCCAGCCGCCTGCATTTCATCCAGGACAATCAACGGAACCCCGGCCTCCGACTTTACACGAGCTGCCCGTTGACAAACTCGATCAACAAGGGAAGGTGAGATCACCGACGAATGGCTGGTCATGCCTGAACCTGATCAGCAGATTCGACAGCCGAAAGATCTTCAGTCGCATCTTCTTCAACCACAGATTGCTCGGTTTCTTTGCGTTTGATCGCCTCGTAAACCTCACGTCGATGCACACTGACATCGCGAGGAGCATCAATACCGAGACGGACTTTGTCCCCTCGGATCTCGACGACCATGATTGAAATATTGTCACCGATGACGATCTTCTCGTCCTTCTTCCGGCTGAGTACCAGCATCGTGCCGTTCCTGATCCATGGTGTGTTTGCGGCCCGCTTCCGGCCGACCGGACTCAATGTCCGATACCTCTCCCCGGAAGCCGAGATGTAGCTGCTTGATTGAAACTTAGACCATGCGAGACCACGCGGCGGCGTAATCACCTGACGATTAGAGAATCTGCGCTCGACTCTGCCGTCCTGTGACAGCTGTGCGGATCGGTCGAGTTGAACGGCCCGGTGGATTGCAACGGCAATTCCGAATTTGCCTGGATTGAATGAGAATTGGTCCGCAGTCCGTTCCGATTCAGACCAGCTCGTCTGTATCCTTGCTGAGTAAACCACGCTTGGAACAGGCCTGCCATGCCCGAATTCGAATACTCACACTGGGACGGATCGCAGGAGTTTACTCCACAGTCAGCGGACGAACTTTTTGATGAACTCAGCCGGTACATGCTCGACTACGGCGAAGAGATTCTCGACAACCTGCTGACCTGGGAGGAAGAACACCCGGACCTCGTGCAGAAACTGATCGACCAGGGCTACGTCGATCAGGACGAGAGCGGTCGGTTTCATGTGACACCGCGAGGCGTTCGAAGAGTCGAAAGCCAGGCGTTGGAGGCACTGTTCAACGTCACGCGGAAAGACAAGGTCGGAAAACATGAGACCGAATTTCGCGGCGTTGGCCAGACCGTGCATGAGAATTCCAAGGCGTACGAGTACGGCGATCCAATTTCCAACCTCAACATGCATGAGACCCTCAAGAACGCACTCGTTCGGCAGGGCGGCGGGTCGCCGATCGACATCAACCAGGACGACCTCGTCGTTTACGACACCGAGTACCAGACAGCCTGCGCGACCGTTGTACTGCTCGACATGTCTGGCAGCATGAATCGGTACGGAAAATACGGACAGGCCAAGAAAGTCGCGATGGCACTGCAGGGTCTCGTTCGCGGGAGATATCAGGGAGACTTCCTGCAGATCGTCGGCTTTTACAGCTACGCGAACCCGATGACAGAACGGGAACTTCTCTATTCAGCTCCTAAAGAAGTCAGCATCTTTGACCCACGCGTTCATCTGCGAATAAACCTCGACCAGCCGCCCACATTCGTACCGCAACATTTCACGAACATCCAGGCGGGATTGCAGTTCGCGCGGCGACTACTCAAACGACATCCGGCACAGAATCGGCAAATCATCACGATCACAGATGGCGAACCAACGGCTCATCTCGAGGGTCGCGATCTGCTCCTGATCTACCCGCCTGCTGAGCGCACTGCGAAGGCAACACTGGCCGAAGTCAAACGGTGTTCGAACGACGGGATTCATCTTTCGAGTTTTGCATTGATCGAAGACTACTTCTACCTCGACCTGGTCAACTTCGTCGAGCAGATGGCCAGGGTGTCAGGAGGTGTCGCGGCTTACTGTAACGCCGAGGATCTCGGCAACATGGTCATCGACAGCTTCTCCAAAGGTCGCAAGAAACGTCGCGTCCTGTAGATCGTACTGACGAAACCGAATCCACGCCGTGAGGTGGTGACGTTTTTGCGGACGGTTCGGTCTCTTTTTCACGTTGGTTGATGTGGGCTTCGAACTGAGCTGGTTTGAGGTATTCGACGCCGGAGTGTTTTCTTACGACGTTGTAGTAGCGGATGTAGTGAGCGATCTCGGAGCGTGCCTCCTGGCGGTCGTTGTGTTCCGTCATTTCGAGTTCTTGTTTGAGTGTTTCGAAACACGATTCCATGAAGGCTCGGCATGACCCATTCGTAGCTAACCAAGTACCTCGGCCAGTTGGACCAGACGGCTTTTCTCGTTCAGCGATCTGGCACCGGCATGAACGATCGCCGTGACTTCCAGAATTTCCTGGTGAGAGTTTGGTTCTTTGCGGGAATGCAGCATGTCTCGAAACGCCGCAGCCATGCGGACCATTTCGTATTTGTGGCCGACGGCGAAGTCGCCCTCGATCGATGGCGTGAACGTATAGAGCTTCTTTTTGAAATACACGTCCGTCCGGTTGTACTCGAACCTTTCAAACGGCTGTCCGTACCAGACGTGGCACGGGTAACGGTCCTGATACGTGATTTGAGCGTGACACGTGTCTTTGTATTCATACATGCTAACGGCATCGACGCCTGCCCCCATCAGACTCATCACTGTCCACACCGGATGCTGTCCGTAGATCATCCAGCCGTCGAGTCGGTAACGGCTATGGAGACGCGCCGAGACGTGTTCGATCTCTCCGAACTCGTTCGCGTCGCGCATTCGCTTTGCGGCTTCCATGCCCCACTCATGATTGAAAATGCTGCCGGACATCAGTGGCGCATCGTGTTTACGTGCGAAATCGAGAATCCTCCTTGTCCCCTCGACCGTACCGCCGATTGGTTTGTCGCAGAAAGTTGGCAGGCCGCGAGCCAGTCCTGGCGCGACCAGATCGAAGTGATCCTCGCCTTTGCCGGACGCGTCGCCCATCCAGATGGCATCCACTTCACCGGCCATCTTTTCGAGGCTCGTGGCGACCTGAACTCCCGGAAACACTTCTGCAAACGCCGTCGAGACACTTGGGTCGGCGTCGTAGTAATGCGTAATCTTCGTGTCCGGCAGCGGAAGCAGATCGAAGTGCAGTTGCGGATTTCGATAGACCTTCTGCCAGCCGTCAACGACCTGAGGATAGTGCTTCTTCAAGGCGTCGAAGTCGCACGTCGGATGCAGGTATTGGCCAAAGTGCCAGGTGTGCCCATTCCGAGTCTGCGGCTTACCAAGAATCGCGGCCGACACGACACCGATCCGAAATATCTTCCTGTCAGTGGGCGCGGCCGACAACGAGAGCCCGGTCGAGGCGACCACCGCGCCGCCCGCAAGCTTCAGTAGATCCCGTCGAGAAAACAGATGCGTCATTCCAGGTCCCCTATAAACTGAAAACACAGGCCACACTGCAGCGCCGTCCCGTTTACAAATCAGCGATCGAACTGTCCGGCATTTGGCGTCGCGTGGGCCATTCCGGCACGATCAGCTGCTTTGCGACTACTACCAGTTTAGCTTCATCGATAGACCGACTCCCTCGGGCAAAGAGGTATAGCCATCCTTGTCGATCGACCAGCTCTTTTCTACCAGGCCGGGCGGCAAAATGCTCGGGTAGTACTCGTGGATCAGAAAGAGTGGCCCGACCTCGCAGCCATGCAGGCTTGCAGTCTGCTCCCAGATCGGTGGTGACGCAATGCGGAGCGAGCGGTATCTGGTTCGCTTCGCCCGGTGTTGCGATCTTTCACAGCCGAGTGATGCCGCCGCGAGTCGCCAGGGCGAAGGCTTCGTTCAGACATTGAACGCTCATGTCCCACTCGCCAGCTGACGCGTGCAGCCAGGGACTCGGCAGCAGATCCAATGGGAGGAGGTAACTCGTGTTGGCCTGGGGAACGAGGCCAGTGCGGTGTCCAGAGTTGTGCGGGCCTGCGGCCGATACTGGCTGGGCGAGTTCAGCACGGCTCGCAACAGCGACACGCGGTCCAGCGTCAGATGATCGAGCGCGATGACGAGTATCGAGTCGCCAAGTGCTCTCCATTCCAACATCGTTGTGACGCGGTACTCGACGACGGAAAGGTCTTTTAAGTAGCCATCACGCTTCGCGTGATGAGCCGTCGTGCGTTCCGACGAACTCGTTGAAATGGATCCGGCCTGCGGCGTTTCTGTCTGCCGGGTGACGTTGTCCTGCGTAGCGAGTGTCCGACTGGATAGCGTGCTCGGCTCATCTCGCGGAGCGAGATGGCTACTTTGCCACGCGGCACGCTCAGCGGGGGCAACCAGTAGGTTGCAGTACCTATAGCCTTGCTGTGAGTAGAGCAGCGGGTAGCCGGTCTGCCGCTCTGCTTGCAGGGCCTCGGCTTCGGTGAATACGCGTCGTAGAGCACTGCCTCTTCGTCAAACTGCCTGGCGAGCACGTCGGCGACCTGCTTGACGTAACTCGCGATGGCTTCGCAGAAACGACAGAGCGACTCGAAATCGACGCAACATGATTCACTCGATCACGGCGGAGCTGACGTGACCTGACACGCTTGTAGTTGGTGCATTGGCGAACTGTGGAACAGCTCGCGGTTGAGGGGCGTACTTTCACAAAAATCTGTACGCTGGCCGCAGATACCTTGTGACAAAATCGACTGATCTGGCGGGTCACATACGGAGCGGGGAGTGCAGATCGTTCCGTTTGACATCACACTGGACGGCAACCATTACGACCAACTGTTCGACTTCCTCATTCGCGCTGATGCGATTGGACAGCAGCGATGAATTTTTCAACCCGCGTTCCGTCGTCGCTCGCGTTCCTGTTGAGCGCTTTGATGATCTTGAAAGTTGAGATGACATGAGGACTTCACACGCGTCGGTGAATTACAGAGTGCGAATGGTGGTCGTTCTGACGGCACTCGTATCGACCGTCGCCGGTGCCGACGATAAGTCGTCGTGTCCCGGACCTGATTGTGTTGCGGTCACCGATGCCTGGTTCGCCGATGAAGTCTGGTCCAAAGTTGGCGTCATGGAGTGCATCAAGTGTCACAAACAGGGTGGTGATGCTGAGGACTCGCGATTGCTGCTCCGCGAACTGGGGCTGGCGAAAGACGACGAGCGGAAGAAGCTGATGACGCTCAACCGTGATGCGTTCGCTCGGGTGGCGCGGCTCAAGTCGGGCGATCAGGCTTTGCTGCTGATCAAAGTCGCTGGAGGGCTCGATCACGGCGGCAAAGAGGTGCTCAAGACGGGCTCGACCGGGTATCGCATTCTTGAACAGTTTGTGCGTCGAGTGAATTCTCCCGCTGCGACGCTCCCACAGACACCACTCATCAATCCAGACGCGCCGCCGTTTTTTGACGGGGTCTTGATGCTTGACGACGTCCGACTGCTGCGGCGAGCGACGTTGTCGCTGGCCGGTCGTCTGCCAACGAAGAAAGAACGTGCGACGGTCGAGGCGGACGGGTTGAAAGCGGTGCCCGGAATCCTCGATGGCGTCATGCACGAGGACGCTTTTTTGGAACGGTTGCGTGAGGGATTCAACGACATCTTTCTGACTCTGGGAGTCGATGGGAACCCGGACGCGACGGTGCTGTCGTACGAGCACTTTGAAAAGACACGACTGTGGTATCAGAAGCGCGACCTCAGCCACATCACCGACGAGAAAGAGCGGCGACAGGCCGGCTACAAACTGGCCAACGACTACCGCGCGGCTCTGCTCGGTGAGCCGATGAAGCTGATCGAGTACATCGTGCGGAATGATCACCCCTTCACTGAAATCGTCACGGCCGATTACATCATGGTGTCGCCGTTCACGGCTCGCGGGTACGGCGTCTTTGATGAGCTGAAGGACCAGTTCAGCAATCCGGACGATCCGTTCGAATACATCCCGGTCAAGCTGAAGGCGCTGACCGGACGCAGTCGCCGCGAGGACCAGGAATCGGCGACGGGCTTCTATCCGCACTCCGGGCTGCTCAGCACATTTCAGTACCTCAGCCGCTACCCCACGACGGAGACCAACCGCAACCGCTTACGTGCCCGCATGTATTACCAGCACTTTCTCGGCGTTGACGTGCTCGAACTCGCTGCCCGAGTATCAGACGCGGCGGCGGTGAGTGAGAAATTTGAAATCCCCACCATGCAGGCGTCCGAATGCGTCGTCTGCCACAAAACACTCGATCCGGTCGCGGGACTGTTTCAGGATTACTGGCGATTCGAGGCGAACTTTGCGCTCTATGGAAAACGCAAAGAGGGCTGGTTCACCGATATGTTTGATGCAGGCTTCGAAGGCGAAGATTTGCCGGCGAAAGAACGGTGGCGGGCTTTGGAGTGGCTGGGCGAGCGCACGGCAAAGGACCCTCGCTTTGCGGTCGCAATGACCGAGCATGCGTATTACATCCTGACTGGTCGCCGGCCACTGCTGCCGCCGAAGGACCTCGATGATCCGCTCCATGCAGCACGAAGTCGTGCCTGGCAGGAACAGCGTCAACAGGTCGAAGCCATCGCGCGGCGATTCGTCGATGGCGGCTTCAACTTCAAGGATTCGATCAAGGACTGGGTGCTGTCCGACTTCTACCGAGCGGACGGACTGGCAACGGCCGCAACGACACCCGCACGTGAGGCCGAACTGAGTGACGTCGGCGTCGTCAGGATGCTTCCCCCGGAGCAGTTGGAGCGCAAGCTCACCGCCATCTTCGGGCAGCCGTGGGGACAACTGACTAATCAGACAGCGATGCTCTACGGTGGAATCGATTCAAAGGAAGTCACCGAACGTGCCACCGATCCCAGCGGAGCGATGGGGGCGATCCAGCGAACGCTTTCGAACGACGTGGCCTGTCGCAACGTCGCGTACGACTTCAGCCGCCCGGTCGCCGATCGCATTCTGTTTCCGACCATCGAACCCGATGTACGGCCCGGTGCCTCGACTGAATCCGACATGCAGATTCGTCGTGCCATCGTGTATCTGCATCAGCAAGTCCTGGGCCGCGCCGACGAGCCGGATTCCCGGGAAGTCGATCGCACATTTGCACTCTTTGCGGGAATCGTGGCCGACGCCGCCAGCAAGGGCATCGATCCGCGCGAAGTCTGGAGCTGTCGACAGGGACTCGAATCACCCGTCCCTGACCCTCATTACACAGTCCGTGCGTGGCGCGCCGTCGTAACATACCTGCTGCGTCGGGAGGATTTTCTCTATGAGTAAAGACCGTTCAATGCGTCGCGACTTTCTGAAATGGTGTGCGGGTGCCGGGCTGGGACTGGCAACGCCGATTCGGTTTCCGGACACCGCGCAAGCTGACGACAGCCACGAATTGCCTGCGTACGACGGGCCGTACTACATCGTGTTCAACGCGTCCGGCGGCTGGGACACCACTTACCTGATGGACCCGAAGGGAGTCGGCGGGATTAACCGGCTTTACGAAGAAGGCGACATCCTCACCCACGGCGTTCACCGGTTTGCTCCCACCGCGAAACACAAAGAGGGAGGCCTCAGCAACGAGGACTTCTACGCAGAGTTCGGCGACGAACTGCTCGTGTTCAACGGCCTGGACTATTCGGTCAACAACCACTCGCCGTGTTCTCGCTATATGGCAACGGGCAAGCTCGACAGTCTGGCGTATCCGACGTTTGCCGCGTTGGTGGCGGCCTGCCAGGGACCGACCTGCCCGCTTTCGTTTCTGACGTTTGGCAACTACTCGGCGACTGGCAATCTGGTTGCGATGTCGCGAGTGCCGTACCTGCCGTCTCTGAAACGGATCGCCAACGCGGATGCCATTGAGGGCAACGAGCGATCGCCCTATCACGATGAATTCGCCCTGTCCCGCATCGAACAGGCACTCGGTGAACGACGCGCCGACCGGGCGAGGCAACCGCTGCTGCCGCGCCGCGATCGGGCGGAAAATATGCTTTACGCGGCACAGATCAATTCCAAAGCGCTGGCCCGAGTGACGCCTCACATTCCACAATCCATCCCGAAACAACGGCTGGCTCAGCAGGCAGAGATCGCTCTGGCGTCATTCAAAGCTGGTGTCTGTGTCTCCGCAAATCTGTCGATCGGCCAGTTCGACAGCCATGCCAACAACGACCGGGATCAAATGAAGCTGATCCCCGAGTTTCTGGAAGGCATTGCCTACGTGCTGCACCGCGCCGAAGAACTGCAGATTCGAGAGAAGCTGGTCGTCGTCGTGCAGAGCGAAATGGGCCGCACACCGACCTACAACAAAGGTGACGGCAAGGACCACTGGTCCATCGGCTCGACAATGTTCCTCGGCCCCGGCATCAAGGGCGATCGCGTCATCGGATCGACCGACGAAAAGCAGTTTGCAGTTCCGCTCGATCCCACATCATTGAGCGACGACAAAGAACGAGGGATTCGCATCCGTCCTGAGCACCTGCATCAGGCCCTGCGACAGTTCGCGGGCATTGCCGACCATCCGCACAGCCGTGAATTCCCACTGGGAGTCGCGGGCCCGGAAGAACTGAGAGGAATCTGGGGATAAGCAGGGAAATGATTTCTCAACGAAATCATTTGAAGGGTGCCTGGTATCGAACATGAGGGAGTCTGCCCTATGGCGAGTGGCGCGGATGTCGTTTATCTGGTCACGCTTAACGTCGTTGGAACGGACGCGATGCTCAGCGAGGGAAGAGTGACAAGCCCCTGTGCGTCGGTCTGGCCTTCGCCTCTGGTAATTCCGAAGGACCAACGAAACGTCTCACCGGGCTTCAGCCGGAAGTGTTGCAGGCGACGTAGCGTGACGTCGGCACTGGCTTCTTTCGGTATTTCAAACTGTGTCTTCACGTCGGTCGCATTCGCCAGCAAGAGCGACATCTCAAACTTGTCCGTCGAGTCACTCATATTTTTCCAGCGAAAGAACGCGTTGACCTGTCCTGCGGCCGAGCTTTTCAAATCATCCGGCCACGGGAGTGGGGAGTTGCTGGTCGCACTCGTGAAGACGGCATAGGCCTCATTCTTCTTGACGCTCAACCAGTCGAACGAATCAATCAGGTCGTTCACTTTCATGATCTGAGCGGAATTGTTGGCGTGGCCGAACGGTCCCCAATAAAAGTAGAGCGAGTACTTGCGGTCGTTCATGGCTTTCACAAAGCGGTCGTGTCCCGCAGACCAGCTGTCGTTCGGCGCGGAATAGTCGATGCAGACCGGCGGCTCAGGCAGAGTGACGTTCTCAGGAATTGATTGCGGTGGAAAGTACATTCGCTGGGAAACGTGCTCGATGCCCGCCGGAACGTTCGCCTTGATCGCCGCGAACACATCTCCGTGACGCAGGCCAATCCCAAGCGTCCCGCTGCCACCCATCGAATTGCCGCAGAGGTAAACCCGGTTCGGGTCGATGCCGTATTTCCAGATAACCCACTTCACGGTATCCATCACGCGTTTTTCGACAGGCGTCGTGTCGCCGCCGGAGTTCTTTTTGATCAACCCCTGATCTCTGCCGTGCATCCCGCCCCACCACCAGTCCTGAGCCTGATGCTTCCGGCAATCGACATACAGCGCGTAGTGATCGTCGGGAGAACGATAGATGTCGTGATTCCCCACAGTCCGAGTGCAGTTCACACACGACATTACATCGTGCCCCGCCGAATGCAGCACCACGTAAAGTGGCGCATTCTTCCGATCTTCCGTGGGATGAAGGACGACAAACGTGTCCTGTTGAAGAGCCTCGTAGCCCCATTCCGGCTTCACGCCTGCCTCAAACGTTTCCATCGAACGCCCACTGATGACGGCGTCTCTGGACGCATTCTTCGTCGGAACCCACGCTGTATCTTCCGCGCGCAGCGAGGACGAAACGAGCAGGTACAGAACAAGCCAAACGTTTCTCATTGCGGTTCTCCAACAGGTCAACACGATCGGCTGCTTGTTTCAATGACGAACATGAACTGGGAATCCATTGATTCCTGTTTCCTTCACCGCAGAGAGCGGCAGTGTTCCGTCAGTTCTTGCCTATTTATCGGGTTACTCTCAGAAATGCACCTGGCGATCGGGTACGACTGCCCGTACGGCTAACTTCCCGCGATCCTGGCAGCACCATTATGAAGCGTTTGCTCATCGGCATGGCGTTGCTGTGTTTCTATCGCTACTTCGATTTTCACGGAGACAACCCACACGTGCCCGAGCGACCGTGATCCCGCCTCGACCGTGAGGCGTATGGTAGTGGTCTCTGTGACGAGACGCTGGGGTCGTGTCCGGCTTCAGAATGTGACACTTTGCCTGTCACGATTTGCGTGTCGGTGGGTGTGCGGTCCACACGGCGATCGCAGCCATGATTGGAAGCGTAAGGAAGGCGAACAGGGCTGGATCGTAGGTGCCGTATTGATCTATCGAGACTGCGAGCGGCAGGGGGCCGAGGGCTGACGCCATGATCATGACCGCCCAGGCCACACCGCGGACGGCTCCCTGATGAGCTCGGCCGTAATAGTTGATCCATACAACGGTCGCTGTACTTCGCATCACACTTCCATGCAGTCCGAGCAGGAAGGCATAGACACCTGCCAGCCAGATCGCGGGCATGTTGATGACCAGGACATTCGCGGTTGCCAGTACAAGCATCGCGGCGGCGAGGATGTAGCGACTGGGTACTTTGTCAGTAAGCCAGCCAATCGGAAACTGCAGCAGCGTGGCGAAGCCTGCCTGCAAGGTCATCATCAGGATGGCCCATGTTGGTGTCAGTCCGTGGCGTCCGAGGAGTGCTACCTGGTGGAAAATCAGTCCCGTGCCGACCAGTCCCGATGTCGCGGGAACGGCCAGAAGTTTCCAGAACGTTCTATCTCGAATTGTTTCTCTGACGGTCCATGAATCTTCGAACGATGTGATGTAAGGGCCTGCGGTTGTGGCGGTCTGATGTGGGCTCGCCGTTTTGGGCGGCGACAAATCCTTTGTGACTTGTGATGCCTGGATGACTGCGTCGCCAGTCGAGGGCAGATCGTCTGACGGCTGCCCGTCAGGCTGCAGTCCGAGATCTTCAGGGCGGTCTCGCAGCAGGAAGATTCCTGGCAGGACCAGCAGGCCCCAGACACCAAACGCTAATCCTTGCCAGGCTGTTTGCCAGCTGTAGTGCTCGATCAGCCAGATGTTGATCAACGGTATTGTCATGACGGACAAGCCACCGCCAAGGCCAGCCATCGCTGTAGCGATGCCGCGCCGTCGCTCGAACCACTCGCCAACGATCCATACGGAGACAAGTGACAGTGCTCCCTGGCCAAGACTGCGTACGCAACTGAATCCGAGATAGAGGTCGGTCAGTGATTCGGTGTGAGACATCGCCCAACAGCCGACGCCCAGGCCGGTTGCGACAACCGGCAGCATGATTCTCGCACCGAAACGATCGACGAGACGCCCGACGATCGGCAACAGACAGGCACTGACCACCGTGGCGAAAGTGTAGGCCAGAGAATAATCGGTCTCGGAGATTCTTAGATCTACCCGCATCGAGTCCTTGAACGCGGCCACAGAATAGGACTGGCCCGGAGCGGACATGTACTGAGCAGCGGCGGCGATACCCAGCATCGTCCAACCGGGAAAATACTTGTAATTGAGCTGGGAACGCGCGGCGATAGATTGCGATTCGAGTGCGGTCTCATGCTCTTGAGGAGCGGACATTGCCGGAAGCACCTTCCCTGGTCAGAGCAGAACTATCGTCGTATGGCGGCATCATAGCGACGGTCGGGCTCAACGCGCATCCAGCGCCCTGGTCGTCTTGCAGGTGGCAGTCGATCAGCATGGCGATCAGAACCGACCGATTGATTATCGGAGCCCGCGAGGACCATCGGCACTTGCTGGATGAGGGCAGTTGTGCGTTGTTGACTTCAATGATTCAGGTGGCGAGTCATTTGACGCGAAAGTGCAGAGTCTTCAGAGAGCTGTCCAATTGATGCGGCGGTCGAAGTTGCAGAGTACACTCCCGACTCGATGTGCGCTCTCGCGATGGCGCGAATGTGCGAGCCTCGACAGCATTGTCGTAGCGTGCATGCAGGTTTCAGAATCGACCGACCTGTTGTGAATTTCTGCTGACATTATCAACGAGCGAACATGATGGACAAACCAATGACCAGCCCTCTTAAGATTGCCGTTTATGGAGCCGCCGGGCGGATGGGACAGCGGATTACAGCACTTGCGCATGCTGATCCGGAACTCACGGTGTTCGCCGCCATCGATGCCTTTGCGGCAGGAAAAGATGCAGGCGAGGTGGCAGGCATTGGAAATATCGGCGTGCCGATTGTCGCCGATATGCCCGATGAGAATCCTGATGTCGTCATCGATTTCTCCGTCCCTGCAGCGCTGGCGCCGCTGGCTAAGTTGTGTGCGGCGAGGCAGATTCCGCTGGTGGCTGCGACGACCGGTTTGGAAGAGGAGCAGCGGCAGCAGGTTTTGAAAGCAGCTGAGTCGACGGCGCTGCTGTGGGCTCCGAACATGAGCGTCGCCGTCAACCTGACGATGAAGCTGGTTCGCGAAGCCGCCCGTGCGGTGAAAGGTCTGCCCGACGGAGTCGATGTGGAAGTCATCGAGCGTCACCACCGATTCAAGGAAGATGCTCCCAGCGGCACCGCGCTTCGCTTCGGCGAGATCGTCGCCGAAGAAATGGGGCAGACCGAGCACGTGCATGGTCGCTCCGGCCGGCCCGGCCAGCGACCTCGCAACGAGATTGGCTATCACGCACTTCGAACCGGCGACAACGTCGGCGAGCACACGATCGTCTTCGGCATGATGGGAGAAACGATCGACATCACCGTCCGAGGCCACTCGCGTGACAGTTATGCCTACGGAGCACTCGCCGCCGCGAAGTTTCTCATTGGAAAGCCTCCGGGAAGCTATACGATGAATGACGTACTCGGGCTGTAGTTTCCTGAGAGGGTAATGCCGCAGGAAATCGCACGTAGACGGCGCGAAGGACGAACGCCAAGGTCGCGGAGAGGTTCGGGTGGTGAATCGCTGGACAGCTGAGGTCGGCAAATGTCATTGGGAATGCGAGTCCATGTTTTCTGTGGCGTTATGGCGGTCTCGCGCGAGGTGCAGGCGGGGATGCCTTCGATCCGGTTGACGGATCTGGCCAGGCTTCGACTGGATGGCATTTCGTTTTTTCTCATGGTTCTGCTGGCCTGCGCTTGCGGGGTGCAGCTGCTCTGGAATTCGCTGCGGAGCGATTTCCCGAAGCTCCCGTGGCTGAGTTTTCGCCGATCCGTTTCTCTGGTGGTGCTTTGGGGAATGTTGGCGGTCATCGTGTTGACGATGATCTCCGGTGCTCGCGAGCTGATGACGCCCGGAGCGTGGCAGCGCGACGGGTTTACGCACTCGTTGAAAGGTCGCCCCGATCAGGAATCGTCGATCGAATTCACGAAGACGCTGCATGTGGAACGTCGGCAGAAGCTAACGGAACTCTGGCGGGAGTTGATGCATTTTGCGGTGCAGAACGACGGGCGGTTTCCATCAAAACGCGACTCAGAAGTCATCGAGGCCCGCTACTGGAACGTGCTTGAAGTGCCCGACTTTCAGTTCGTCTACATCGAAGGACGGACGGCTGAGAAAGACGCTCTGCTCGCCTACGAGCCCGACTGTTTTATCGACGGTCAGCTGGGACTACTGACGTCCGGCGAAATTCGATTCGTCCATCAGCCAGAGATTCTGGAAGCCCGCGAGGTGGGCGGTAGCGGGGAAGAGTCTCCGTGAGAGAATCACCGGATCAACAACCGTCGAAATTGACGGACAACGATGCAGCACACGAACCGACGTCAGGGACTCGTGCAACCCGGAAAGTTTTCAAATTTCTCGGCCTCGGTTTGCTTGTGTGCTTCCTGTTGCTGGAATCCAGTGGGCCGCAGGTCGAAGCAGTGCTTCGCGTCGCCACGGGTTGGATGTGGTTTCTGGCGTCTTCGAGCAGCCAGATGGAAGCATCCGGAGCCGAGACAGGACTCTTCGTCGGACTGCTCATCGCGACGATCGTTTGTGGTTTCGTCCTGATTGTTTCGATACGCAACCGCGATGCTGTTGCCCGCCCCGGATTAATTCGATCGATTCGTCTGTCGAGCATGCTGGTTGGCGTCATTGTGCTGATCTTCGTCGCCGGGATTTCGTTCGTCGGTCTGTCTCGAAATGTCATCTGGCTGGCCAGGACGAAAGGCTCACTGGTGGAGAGTGGCCGAGCGAATTCCAGACGTACGCAGTCGAAAAACAATCTCAAGCAGATCGGGCTGAGTCTTTGGAACTATCACGAAGTTGCAGACCAGTTTCCGCCGGGCGGAACTTTCAATGAGATGGGAGAAGGTCAACATGGCTGGATCACTCTTCTCCTGCCGTTTATGGATTACGCCGATCTGCATGCGAAGATCGACATGCACGACCACTGGAAATCGGAAGCCAATGCGGATCACATGAAGACGCCGATTCCGTTTCTGCTGCATCCGGGACTTCCGTGGGAATCTACAAAAGTAAGCGGAGGTTTTGCGGCCACACATTACGCCGGCAATCCGTGGATTCTCGCACCGAATCAGTCGTTGTCTCTTCGAGACATCACAGATGGAGCCTCGAATACGATCCTGGCGGGAGAGATCAAAGATGCTATTCCCGCCTGGGGCTCGCCCGGCAACTGGCGGAAGATCGATCGAAAACTCAACTCGCCAGCGGCATTCGGATCTCCGTCTATGGGAGTGGTGCAATTTCTACTGGGAGACGGGACGGTGCGGGCGATTTCCGAGCAGGTCGATCCGGTAGTGTTGAAGGCTCTGTTCACCCCTTCGGACGGCAGGCAACTGGGAGACTTCTGAACGTGTCGAATGAGCGGTCGATTGACGATGGGGAATCTGATTCCTCGAAGTGGATCCGAAATCCGGACGGAGAGATTCGTCGCATCGGCTGCCTGCTCGTGGGAGTTGTCGTCGTTGTTCTGTTCATCTTTGGGCAGGCTGATCTGCTGCTCGAAGTTCCGTTTCATTTGCTGGCAGGGTGGTATCGATTTCTGAGCCACTGGAATGAGTCCGGACAGATCGTCTGGCCGGACGTCGAGTTGGCGGGAGTGTTTCTGGTTTGTCTGACGATCGGCATACATCAATTTGCGTGCTGGTTAACTGGAGACCGGAATCAACGGACGACCAATGTTGCCGCGACTGGACCAGCTCGGGAGCTCGCCAAAAACGCCGAGCACCAGGACGATCCGGGTTATTCGGGTCTTCCCGAGTGGAGCTGGCTGTTGACTTTCAAACTGACGACTGCCGTCCTCGTTCTGTTTCTGGCTGGAACTGCGATGCTTGGTATGGCTCACCAGACTTTGTGGCTTGCCAGCTCGCATGGAAATCTCCTCGACAACACCAATCACGAGTTCATCGGACGGAGTGTTACTAAAGCTCGACTCAGGTATATCGGCGAGGCATTTGAAAAATATCACGAGGCGGCAGCGTCACTCGATAAGTCTTCCAACGAGACAGATCCGGCAACGCGACCCGTGCAGAGCTGGGTGACACAACTGTTGCCGTGGCTGGGTCCGGAGGCCGCGCGGCTCGACAAACAGGTCCAGCGGAATGTGGCGTGGAACGCTCTGGAAAACCATTCGGTCATGCAGACGGCGATTCCCGGGTTGCAGGGACGATATTCCGGACGCTTGACGACTGACGATGGTTTTGCGGCCTGCCACTTTGCAGGCAACATGCACGTATTCCTGGACGGACGCATTCTTCCGCTGCGTGAGTTTCGCGACGGCACAACCAGCACGCTGCTTATCGGCGAAACCAGATTCCGTCACAAAGCCTGGGGCGATCCGGAAAACCTGAGAAACCCGGCGGTCGGGCTAAATCAGACGCCCAACGGATTCGGATCACACTGCACTGGCATTACCAGCTTCCTCATGGCTGACGGATCGGTGCAGCAATTGTCAGACAAGATCTCTACGGAGGTGCTTCGCGCACTGAGTACGCCAGGCGGAGGAGAGCCAGTGCTCAGTGACTTCTCGCGTTGAAATCACGCACCGTTCCGCTCACTGATCGACGCTGATTTTCAGTAATCTCCGCGCATTGACGATTAGCGTGAATCAGTGCTAATTGGCATTCAGAAGAGTTTCTGGCGGGGCAGCCGGGCATTTGCTTCGAAGACAACGGCCTCACCGGCTTTTGCCATCAGCTTTGTACTTATCGAATAGTTTGGACAGCATCGCGACTTTTTCCGGGTGTTTCTGGTAGAGATTTGTGGTCTCGCTGGGGTCTTCGTCGAGATTATAAAGCTGGCCATTGGGGCCTCCGGGGTGTGGTGTTTCTTTGCTCGGTTGACTGAATCCGCCAGAACCGAGTCCCGGAATCAACTTCCAGCTACCGCCGCGAGTGGCCTGGTAACCTCGCGATGACTGACTGACCAGCGCTGTTCTGACGATGCTCGTCGGCCTTTGATCCAGCAGCGTCGACAACATGCTGAAGCTGTCCGGGCCTGCGTCGCCGGGCAGTTCTGAATCCAGCAGTTCTGCCAGCGTCGCCATCAGGTCGGTATGGCAGGCAAGCTGGTCGGTGGTTGAGCCAGCAGCAATCCGGCCCGGCCAGCGCACCAGGAAAGGCATACGGTGTCCGCCTTCCCAGGCATCGCCTTTCATGCCTCGCATGGCTCCGGTCGAGCTGTGACCGAAGCGCTGGGTGTCAGTTTCGTACCAGACGGGGCCATTGTCCGACGTCAGGAAAAGCAGAGTATTTTTGCTGAGTTTCAGCTCGTCGAGTTGTTTGAGTACTTGACCGATTGATGCATCGACCTGCGCGACAAAGTCGCCGTACATGCCGGCTTTGCTCCTGCCGTTGAATACTTCCGTCGGCATCCAGGGTGTATGAGGCGACGGGTAAGCCAGGTAAAGAAAGAATGGCTTGTCCGTCGACTGGTCCGAGAGATAGCTGACGGCTTCCTCAGTGAATTTCGGTGTGACTTCGACGTGTTTGTAGCCGGGAGCGATGCCACCAGCCCGCCAGAACGCTCCCTGGATTTTCGTCCAACCTTCGCTGTTGCTG
>JAQBWV010000014.1 GCA_027624335.1 Planctomycetota bacterium | reverse complement strand
AACAGATGTGGAGAACCAAGCAATGAGCCGGAGCCGCGGCATACGCGAGTCGTGAATTCACGGTCGATGGCGGCGGCCCGGTTACTGCAAGTTGGCCCAGATAATCCCGTAGGATTGTCTGGGTGCGGAGGCACAGGAGGTTTGTTTCTTGTGCGGCCACTGAATCAAAACAAAGTGGCCTCTTGTGCTTCGCCATCAGCATTCAGAGTTCGTTCGACGACCTTTGCCCGTTTGCTCGCGCATGATGATACATCCTGTCGCAGAGCGCCGCCCAATCTGAACGGGGCATCTTGCGACAGTTCACGAAACGCAGAGGCTGGAATGAAACTACTTCTGACCACGGTGTTGTGTCTGATGATGTCTGGCTTGCTGAAAGCGGAGATTCGCTGGGACGCGACGTTCAATGAAACGTATCACAGTGAGGCGGACGGCCTCGACATTGCGTTCGGAGTTCGAACTCCACCCCGAGTCGAAGGTATCGAGACCTACCCGCTTGTCGTCGTGCTGAACGGCGGACCGCGAGTTCCGCCAGGCGAACAATTCCCGCATTTTCAGGTTCGACCATCGCGCAATGGAATCTGGGGTTATCGGGCGATCTCGACCTACGACGCGATGCAGGTCATCGCCACGATGAAGCGAAGTTACCCGATCGACCCCAACCGAGTTTACCTGGTCGGTTCGTCGGCAGGTGGAAGCGGTGCGATGCATCTGGCGTCGTGCTTCCCGGACGAGTTTGCTGCCGTGCTTCCATTGATCGCGGCCGGCAACAACTACCCGCTGCGAAATTTTGTGAATCTGCCGGTCGCCTTTCACCACGGCGATCGCGACTGGACGTCGTCGATCTGCAACGCTCGCGTACAGACTCAGCGAATGCAGGCGTCGGGCTGTCCGACAATTCTCGTAGAATATGCCGGAGCTGGTCACGGCGTTCCCGGCTCGCACGAACCGCTCATGACCTGGCTCTTCGAGCAACGACGCATTCCCGCTCCTGGAACGATCCGACACGAATGCGAATTGCCTTCGCTGGGACGTTCGTACTGGCTTCAGATTGACGAGTTCGATGATCCGCATCAGCGAGCGTATATCGACGCCACGTTCGATGGTAACACGGCTACGATCCAGCCGACGAACGTCGTCGCTCTCTCGTTGAAGCTCGATCTCATCGGCACTGTGAAGACGGTTCGTATTGGCAAATCCACGCTATCTGCGAGCGAGCACTACCGAGTTCAGGGCGCTCGCTGGGAGGTTTCTGGCTCTCCCTCGATGCCTCAGAAGCGCCTCTACGAGGCTGGCGGCGCTGCGAATCTTTACCAGGGTGAGCCACTGCTTATTGTGTACGGAACTGGCGGCGATCACGCCAATCAACTCCGTGCCGCAGCGCAGAAAATTGCCGCGTACGGAGGTCCTGTCCATACAGCGATGAGGCACCGCTTTCCTGTCGTCGCCGATACGGCGCTCACCGACGAACAGCAGGCTCGTTGCCACCTCATCCTGATCGGTAAGCCCGATGAAAACAGCATCACCGCAGCCCTCTGGTCACGCCTTCCTGCATCCATCGACCAACAGATACTTAACGTTGCAGACCGCGAGTCGCTCAGACTGGAGAATCAGGTACTGGGTTTGCTCCATCCCAATCCGAGTCATCCAACGCGTCTGCTCTACATTCTGGCACCGTTTGTCGACAAGGCCGGTCTTGAGTACTTCAGCAAATCAGCACAGAACTTTCTCGCAGGCTCTGACGGCTTCGATCGAGTCAGTCAGCCCGACCTGATCGTGCAGGACTTGAAGCACAGCATCGCACGCCAAATGCAATTCGGTAAAGACTGGCGATGGCTCGATATGCCGGGATCAGACACGCCAGTTCCATCGCATCTTGAACAGCGTGCCAACCTCGCCTACGCCTGCATGAATCTGATGCTCAGCAAGAGCGACGCTGACTTTGCACTCTGGTGGGGACCGGCTGACAAAGGCATGTGGGGCTTCGATTTCAATCACTTGCTGAGCTACAGTCCTGGTTCTTACACGCTGGCCGACTTCCGTACTCAACACCGCATCTGCGAAACCACGCTCGGTAGTGTTACCGGCGCCGAACTGAAAGATATCTGGACGCGCTGGGGCCATAATCAGGAATTGCTGATCGCTCCGGAGATCACGGTCGACAACCTCGACGATGAGTCCGAGTACCGGCTCCACATTCCCATGGACCTTTACATCAAGCTCGGTCAGCGGAAGAAGAACCTTGGTGCCCCCAGGCCTGGTCCGAGTTTCACGTCGGAGGAACTTATCCCCCGCATCTTCGGGCACGAGTGAATGTCTGAGACATGCAAGCTGAGATCTTCACAGTAAACAACATCGGACAGCACCGGGTTTCTGTGATGGTTACTGCAGCCATAGCAAGTGTGATCGTCTCTTCGCCGAGTGGCCCGCCGTGTCGTTCACCGGAAGCTCACCCTGTTCTGGCGAACTGTTCGGCCAAGTGTTTCTAATGCGTCTTTGACTCGGGGATCGTGTGGCGCGATTCGAGCACACCACTGGAGATGCTCAGTGGCTGGTGTTGTGCGGCCTTGTTCCAACAGCCAGGTTCCGAATTCCAGCCTGATACGAAAGTCTGTCTTCGACGCCTCAACCGCGTGCAGGAAACAGGATTCCACCTGTTGACTGGCTCCCAGTCGAGAATAGGCAACTGCTGCTTTACGCCAGTCATTCGCGCTCTGCTCGTTACTCGGCAGTTGAGCGTGGTCAGTTAAGCGAACCGCCAGGACTTCCAGTGCCTTCCGTTGATTTTGAGTTTGCCCAAGGCTCTGAAGTATGTTGACGGATCGTTCGAGGGCGGGGATGTCTGGTTCGAAGGCTGTGACGATGATTTCGACCGGCGTGGGAGTCCACTCAGCCATTTGCTGGATGATCTGTTCCTGAATCTGCTCGTCGCGTTGAAACGCTTTTTTCCAGTAGTCGGCCCATCGTTCAAGGTCTCCATCAAGACGAGCGTCACGCCCTGCGGCGTACAGAACATGGGCGTCGTTGGGAAGGAGTCGCAGGCTCTGCTCAACGCATTTCCGGTCGTAACCTGCGGGAGCATCGTCGAGAAACGCCAGTTCAGAAAAGCTGAGCCATGCCTTCCCATCGAGCGGGTTTAACTCGATAGCTCGACGAGCATGCCTGCTTGCTGCCAGTGCGTATTGCATGTTGTCGCCAAACGCTCGACTGAGCCATTTCAGCATTTCATCGTGCGAATCGAATCCGCCGGATTCGACCGCATCGCGAATCTGATTCAGCGGAAGCGCATTCTCCGATTTCTGCTGCAGTAAATGGAACGCCTGCGTGTATTGAACTGCAAGTCGCGTATGTAATCTCGAATCGTTGGGGTTCCTGTTCACCGCTGCGCGCAGGTCACGCATCATCTGCTGCAAACGAATCGGTCCGTTTGAGTCACCGGCTGGAATGTTCCGACTGATGTCTTTTCCTGTTCGTTCCGCAAGAGCGATTTTTCGATAGTTGGACCAGTCTGTCTCGGCCAGCAATCGTGGAGTCCATTCGGAGAGCATCCAACCTGAAAGAGGTATCAGCAACAACATCGAGCAGACAACTCTGGATCGCGGCACGTGGCAGATTCGCTTTTCCTGCCAACCATTCTTTTCGTCGGCTTCGATCTGATACAGCCGACATGCGCAGGCGATCTGCAGGACAAGCGGCACCATGCAGCCGGGGATGTACCAGACGAAATCAGCAATCGACTGGATGCACGAAACCAGTAACGAACATGTCACGCCACACAGCGCCACCGTCACGGTGAAATTCTGACTGAGTCGCACGCCACGGAAACACCAGAAAAACGCCGTGGCAAGACAGGCCAGCATCACTCCAAGACCAAGCAATCCAGACTCAGTCGCAATCTGGAGGTAACTGCTTTCGGCGTGAGTGTACTGTCCGGTACGGAAAGGCGTGTCGAGGTGTCGTTGATGGATGTAGAGGTGGCTGCCGACACCCGTTCCAATAACAGGAAACTCGCTGAACACCTTCAGGTTGGCGTTCCAAATCTGAACTCGACCGTTGTTGTCCCAATCGTTGAGCCGCTCGCTGACCTGAGTGATCTCGCGATGGCCGACGATCCCCACAAGGAGTATCCCCATCGCGGCCGCTCCAACGACGACTGAGAATTGCTTCCGGCTGATCAACGACCTCGAATAGAGCATCAGGGTAAGCGCCGATAACGCGACCGACAGTGCCACAAAAGCTCCTCGAGCGCGGGAGATCATGATCGCCGTAATGACGATTCCGAGCGACGCAGAGAGAATCGTTGTCAGGACGAATCCTGGAAAACGTCGTGGCGTCGACGGGCCGAAACCTGCGTCTCGTTTACCGGGGTCTGACTCAGTGTGAACGATCAGCCACCAGATTAGAGGCCCCACCGACAACGATACGAATTGCGCGAAATGGTTCTTGTTGAGGAAGGCACCTTTGAGACGATCGTCGGCCACACCCTGAGGCAGATCGATCATCCAGAAGTAGAGCCCATTGGAAAAAAAGAACTGCACGAAAGCGAAGACGGACATGGCTGTCCCTGAAACCGCGATCAGCTTCAGAATACGACCGGCATCGTTCGAATTGCGGATACGCTGAGCGGTCACAATAAAGATCAAAACATAGGCGACACCGATCGCCAGTCCAGGCACGGACTCACTGACGGACAGCGAAAGATACGGCCAGGGAGTCGAGAACATCGCATCGGACGTGTCGCTTGTCAGCAAAGGCAAAACGTCATTGATTGCAGGAGACAGGGTGTTGATGACGATCGCTGGCAGCGGGACGATTTGAATCAATCCGACAGCGAGGATTGACATGAGCAGAGGCTCAACACGGGTTCGTACCCAGTCGGTAGATTCGCTCATCAGCTGATGCAGTACCCAGCCGACTGAGCACAAAACGGCTGAGCACACCAGGATGAATTCTCCAACGGAATGTCTGCCTCCGAAGGCCAGAGGGACCGCGAACACAGCCAGCACAAATCCAGCGTCTACAACCCAGAGCGATCGCTTACTGGTCATGCTGCGATTCTTTCGAAATCTGTGCCCTCGCCGTCAGTTTCGTTCGGCGTCAGTGCCGGTTCGTTCTCATCAAAAGCTGCGGCATCCTCTGTCTCATTGCCATAGCCGTTTTTGCCGTAGCCGTACCCGTAGCCATATCCATACCCGTAGCCATATCCGTAGTAATCGCCACCGTCCTTTCCGGAGATACGATTAACGGCAATTCCCAGGAGGTTAACATCTGCGCTGCTCAGCGACTCAGCAGCTCGGATGACCATCTTGCGTCGGTTCTGGTCAGGTCGAATTACGAGCACAGCGCCATCAACCATGCGGCCGATAATCGCTGGATCGGAGACTGCAAGGATGGGAGGCGCGTCGATCAGGATCTGGTCGTACAGAGTTTCTGCCCACGCGAGTAGTTCCGAGAACCGATCACCCGATAGCAGTTCTGCGGGGTTCACCGGACGCGTTCCGGACGGGATGAAATCGAGACCTTCAACGATGTTCTCGAACAGGTTGTCTTTGATGCTTTCATCGATCGACACCTTGTCACGAAGGATCTGTGACAGACCCTGCCGACCACGTTTTTCGAGCATTGTGGACATCCCGGGACGCCGCATGTCCGCGTCAATAAGCAGTGTCTTCTTTCCGCTCTGGGCAAAGGCGACGGCCAGGTTGGCCATTACGGTCGTTTTTCCGTCGCCGGGCTCAGAACTTGTCACCATAAGGCGTCGAGTTTCACTGTCAGAAAATGAGATTGATGTCCGAAGGGAGCGAAACGCCTCTGTTTCCACACCGTTTGGCTTAACGAGTGTGTGGATCGTGTCCACTCCTGTTCCTCCCGTCGGCTCCATCTGGCGAACCATGGCCAGTACTGGTGCTCCGAGCTGCATTCGAAGTTCTTCCGGCGACCGGAATCGGTCATCGAGAACGTCCATGATGTAGATCGTTGCCAGGCCGAAGAAGAGGCCGATGAACAAGGCTGCTGACGACACTAGCATCAGCTTTGGAGTCGACGGCATTCGAGCAACCTGCGGAAGTCGGATCGGCGTCGTTTCCAGAACGCTGTTACCTGTAAACGCAAAGTGGGAAATTGCTTCCTGTACCGATTGTTGAGAGCCCGTCGCACGCGCAATTTCTGTTTCCAGATGTTGAATCTGAATACGAGTTTCACGATGCCGCTGAAATTCATTTTTCGCCACATCCAGTTGTGAGCGGATGCTTCGTTCCTGCTCCAGTGTCTGTTGAAACCGTTGGTCAGAAAGTTGTTGCAGTGTTGCTGCGAGGTACGACGACTTAAGTTCCTTGAGCTTTTCACGTCTGCGTTCGTCATAGCTTCCCAGCCAGATACGCGCGATTTCTATCTGACTGGTGAGATGTTGAACGTCCGGATGATTACCAAGGTAGATCTGCCCGAGAGATCGTAGTTCGGCCTCGTCTTCGATCAGTTTTTCCATAATTCTGTTCGTGAGAATGGAATCCTGTTGCGTCGGACTGAACTCCTGTCTCAGCAGGTCACTTCCGATTCCGTCAAGCGATTGAATGGCGAATTGGGACAGATCCTGTTTGTTGGCGATTGCCTGTCGGATTGCCGTCTGGAATGCTTCGGCTTCGCGGCGTTTCTTTTCGGCGAGCGTCAGATCCTGATTCAACTCGAGAATTCGTTGTGCACCGATATCGACGAAGTGATCGGAATCCGTCGAGATGATGTTTCCGTAGTTTTCGCGGAGCGTGAACAAGAGCTGTTTGTTCTTCTGGATCGCTGTGGCGTACTCATCGCGATCCGCCATCAGCCGCGCCAGGTCTTTGTCGGCGCCTTCTTTTGTCGTCGTGTTCACGAATTCCAGATAGGCATCAAGAATCGCCGTCACGATTTGTTTTGCAGCGATCGGATCGAGCGATCGGTAACGCAGATCGATCATGCTGGAGTTACGTTCGTAATTGACGACGAGGTTTTCGGCGAGTGCGTCAGGCCAACTTTGTTCCCGTACGCCTTCCAGGTCGACGCGATGGTCCGGACCAATTCGCTCCAGCGCGGCGGCAAGCACGACGGGGCTGCGGATGATTCGAACGTGGTTGGCGATGATCTCGCGAACTTCAGTGGTCACATCGCCTTTTGAGCTCTGGACGCTGTTTGCGCCTTCGGCTCGGATCACGTAGATCGTTGCCGTCGAGTCGTAGAGGCGGGGCGCGAATGCGTAGAACAGGGCTCCACCGAGTATCGAAACGACCAGCGAGACGATCAGGGTCCCTTTGCGAATCCGCACGAGATGAACGAAACGCAGGATCGCTGCGAAGACGTTGATCTGTGTGGTACTGGGTGAAGATGAAACCACATCGACACCGGAGTGGTCCTGATGCGCACTTTCCAGACTCATGTGTTGTGTCTCTTCCGGTGGGCGAAGGCCAGCTTAGAACAATGGATTGAGAGAGCTCGAAACGCCGACGCGAATCATCTGGAACGCTTCCATCATGATGGTTGCCGGAGTGTGTTCGACAGTCACAGTATCACCAGGTGCAAGTCGCAGATTGTGTCGTGGATCGTGTCTTGCTTTCGAGAGACTCGCCTCGATGACAATCGGGTTCGCACCCGGCGTCAGCTGACGCATGACATAGACTTTTTGAGCCACTTGAGATGACGTCCAGCCAGAAAGTGAGACTGCATCAATGAGTCGCAGATCCTTTCCTTTCGGGAAGTCCACGCGTCCCGGTTTTCGGACAAGGCCTGTCACGTAGACGGCTTTCGGTTCCGTTTTTTCGACAACAACAACGCCTCGGTCTCCCACGAAGTAATCGTTTGCTCCGGATTTAGCCGCTGAGATCAGGTCGATTGTCACGGAGCGAGGTGCCACATTTGAGGATGAGTACCCGGTTTGTGCGACGGTCCCATTGACTCCTCGCCCGGCGATGGCTTCGTTCATCGTTTCGTCACGAGTAAGAACGTTGCGGATTTCGATGCTGGCTCCGGCGTCGTCAGCCAGACCACCAGCGTGGAAGAGGATCGACAGCAGATCGCTTTCGGCGACGGGGATTTCTTTAAGGCCGGGATCCTTGACTGCTCCTACCACCAGAATGCGGTTGGTCTTACGTTGACGAATTGTCACGTTGACGTTGGGAGCCCGGTACAAGCCACGTTGACTACAGGCTTGAGTGATCGTGGCATCGGCTTCTGCCAGGCTAAGGCCAGCCATTCGAACGGGTCCAATCAGCGGCAGGTCTGCGTGCCCATCGTTGCCGACTCGAACGGAATAGGAGAACAGGTCTCGAGTGCTGATGCTGGCGGCAATGTTGACGTTGATCACGTCGCCTTTTCCGATGACATCGCTGTCGGTTGCTGTCCCGCTGAGTTGAGTAAAGTCGATCGTCAACGGGTTGGCATTCGGCGGTGCGTCATAGCCCGCCGGAATGTGCGTGGCGTAATGATGATTATCGTTCAACGTCGCGCATCCGATGCTGAGCAGCGGGATGACTGCCAGAGCCAGCCATCGCACTGAGCGTACGTCAAATGGGAGCTGGCCTGCTGGCGAACGAGAATCGCGCGAAGAGCGATACCGTCCAGACGCATCAGGTCCGGGCGTCGTCAGTCGGTGTTCGTCCATGAAATGCGAGAAATCCGTTAAGCCGTCTCTCGATATCGGACAATGCACCACGCCCGAAGTGACTGAGGAGTCTCAACAGGCTTCGCGTGATTGCGTTATCGACAGAGGTCTGTGTGGGGAATGGATCGCTGGAAGCTGCAAAGCTCAGAAACGAGATGTGATGTATTGCTCGCATGACGACAGGAAGTCGCGACGAACGGACTCTGAGTCTGCAAATCCAGCAGGAAGGGGCGGAACCAGTATGGGATCGCCAAAATCGTGTCAATACGGGATGCGGAAATGCAGTGCCAGCCACACGGTCGGTGAGTCCGAATCTGTCCAGTCAACGCGGTGTCGTCGGCCTGCGGCAATCAGCAGATAATCGCCGGGCTTGAGCGTCAACACTTCCTCAGCATCGTCAAAACGAAGCCGGGCAGCCCCCGTCAGCATCACGACCCATTCGTCCGTTTCCTGCTCGTACCACTCCCCTTCCGGAGTCGCGTGTCCGGTCGAAACAATCCGCTCCAGACGAAGCCCATCCTGCTCGACGAGCTTCTCCAGCAGCTCTTCGGAAAGTCGCTCCGGCAATGATTCGAACAGGTTTCCGTCCGCAGGCATGTCGTCAATCCCGTGGCAGGATGCTAATTAGATCAGCAGAGTCGCGGCTCAGCACTATCAGCTGACCGCGTCGTTGCGCGCTGATTCTCTCGGGCAGTGATACGGCACCGCTGGCCTGAGTCACCAGGTCCGACAGAATTTGCCATTCTCGATGTCCCATGCGTTTCAGAGGCCACCCGGCACGTTGCCAGACTGTCAGCAACGTCTCACGAATCAGCAGAGACGGCTGGTTCGCGAGAGTCTGGCAATCGATTCGCAGTGAATTTTCCGAATTCTGAATCAGTGCCTCATTGGCAAGTTTGTCAGCGAGACCTCGTACAAGATTGCTGACTTCAGCGGCCTGAACGGCCAGTGTGCCGAGCACCCTGCGAACTTGCGGATTGAACTCCTGCTCAAGGAGCGGCAGCAGTTGGTGCCGGATTCGATTCCGTGTCAGAGTCTCGTCTGAATTGGTCGTGTCTGTTCTGAAGTCCTGACCAATGTCTGCCAGCCAGGCTTCGATGTCTTCGCGTCGAACATTCAACAGGGGTCGGATCAGTCGAACGTTGTCAGTGTCGGCGACCGGGCGATTCCAGAGCATTCCTCGCAGTCCGGTCACACTTGTGCCGCGAATAAGATGATGCAGCACCGTTTCAGCCTGGTCGTCAGCCGTGTGGGCAACCGCGATGGCGTCGCAGCCTTCGTCATTGGCGATCCTGACAAGAGCTTCGTAACGAGAGCGGCGTGCGGCCTCTTCAAGTGATTCCCCAGTTTCCGTGACTCGACCAGGCACGTCTGCGATTTCGATGCGACACCGTACGGCAGTGGAGTCGGCCAGCGAACGAACCCATCGGGCGTCGTCCATTGACTCCGCTCGAATCTGATGGTCAATGTGCCCCACGACGAATTCAAGGTGCGAAACGGCGGACGCACTTCTCCTCGTTTCGCGATTCTTGAGATGAACAAGTCCTTGCAGCAGGGCGACACTGTCAGCGCCTCCAGACACGGCGACCAGAATTCGGCCTTCAGCGAATCTGCAGTTTCTCAGCCCGGCAAGCAGGTTTGTCAGAAACGCGTTGTGATTTTCGGCGGAATTCACTGGTGGTATCTCGCAGCTTGAGCGCGACAGAAAGTGCAATAAGAACGCAACGGAATTGCGCACGTCATGACGGTAAATCAGAGGATTTCAGTGGGCGAGGCCATGACGACGGGCCTCGCCATTTGTGCCCGTCGCTTGTCGTACGCCAGCCAGTGATCTGCTGCGAGGGACGATGGACGACGAAATCAGTTGGCGACTTCAAAACCCGGAAATGGTGAATTCGTTGAGCGCACCAGCCGGTTCCGAACAGCAGTCCTGATCCGGCGATCGCCAGGATTTCCGAGCGACCTGACAGCAACAGCAGGATCAGACCACTGATCGCTGAAAGGAGCACGATGATCGCGACGGAAGATTCTGGAATCGATTTCCAGATTGATTGAGTGCAGGTGTAAGGTTGCATTGAAAAGAACCACCACTGATGTGCTGCCGCCAGGATCAGGACGGCTTTCGCTCCAAACAACACACACTCGAAGAATGAGAGTGCTCCTCCCATCCCGAAACTAATCGCCAGAATAACACCTGCGGCAAACGGGAAGATCAGCACAGACCGAACGGCGCCAAGAGCCATCGCTATTCGCGCGACACATCGGGAATCAATTGGCAGAAACGCGATCACGGAGCAGGCTTCTCCGTTGCTGGATTTCCACATCGCTGCCCATCGACCTCCGGCAAGTGTGCCGGCGATCGCCGCAATGCCGATATGGCCACTGAAAACTGCCGCCTGGCGACCGAGCAGACCTGCAACTGCCACGAGAATGATGATTGCCGTCGTTGCTGGCACCAGAGACCTGACCAGAGCCCAACTCCATCGAGGCGAACCGATTGAAAGAATTTCCGCTGACAGTTGCTCGTCATCGCTGAGCATGCTGGCGGCTGCCCGCTCGACAATTCCCGCTGCTGACCAGTCGAGGCGTCGGGTCAGGTGGCACTCACGAATTCGAGCGATCGCCTGTTCCCGAGTCAGTTCTTCGGACGCTCCGCTCGACACTTGCAAATTCAGCCTGCTTTTTATTTTCTGTACGCAATCTTGAATCCAGGCTGCCGTCTTCGTCCGGTCTGACTGATTCGAAGTGACGTCGGTTTGAGAGTCAGGAGAGGTCGCTAAACGCGACCCGACAGGGGGTTCCCGGTCCGCAGCGGACTGGAATTCCGCAATGGCCAGAGAACCCGACTGATAATCGAACTCAAAGACGTGGTAGCGATGCAGCAGACGTGAGTACCCTGCCGCTGCTCCCAGGACAGAAAAACCGATCGGAACGAGAAGCCACCAGAACTCCGGCTGTTCAAGGATCAGTCCGTACTTGATCAGAAGGATCGGCCAGCCTGTCGGCAGAATCACCATCGTCGCGAACCTTATCGCGGCTTCGTCTGCGATTCCCAAACCGATCGACGTGAAAGCTACTGTCGCGAGGAGCATCGTGAATCCGGTCAGCCACGCGATGACATTCGGACGGATGATTGCCGGGCAGAAAGCGGGAACGATCACCGAAAACGCCGCCACCTCGACCCATAGCAGGGATGCAACCAGCAGGATTTGGCACGTTTCCGGCAACCCACTTTCCTCACCAAAGGCGATGCCGCCGCTCAGAAACAGGACGCAGGCAAGCAGGAGAAGCGACTTTTTCAGTGAGCTTCCCAGACATCGCGACACATATTTACGGTCAGAAACGGGCAAAACACTGGCAATAGCCAGGCTCCGCGAGCCGATCAGCTCTCGAAGGACTGACCAGGCGTGCATTAGCGAGATCAGAGTCAACATGCCCACGGCGATCAACGCGTAGGCATCCCGTTGTTCGGGCTGGAGTACGTCTCCAAAAAGTACCAGCCCGAAACCGGCGCACATGGCTCCCAGCAGAATCGCGAATAAGGGTACGAAAAAGTACCAGCCAATCCCGTCACGAATCCTCCTCCGCCAACCTCCGGTCGCCATCCAGTATTGGCGATTCAACGAAGAAACACTTTGAATTCGGGCCAGGGCACAACGTCGAAAGTTCTTCATCGGTGACCTGATTGACGAAAGAAAGCGATAGAACAAAACGAGAACGAACTCACAAAGTTTTCAAGCTGTCGAACGTATGAATTCGTAGTGAATCAAACTCGCCGCCACCCGGCGCTTGACGTTTACGAAAAGTCGGGGTAGTTTAGGCACAAAATTCGCTGGCCGCGAGCACCCTTTCGCAACCCTTTGTCAGGTTGAAAGATACGCAAGCTGGCTTCAGGAGGCAGCCATGTTGGTTCTGTCACGAAAAAAGAACGAAAAGATTATCATCAACGAGTCGATCGTCATCACGGTCGTGGACGTCCGCGGGGACCGAGTCAGGATTGGAATCGAAGCTCCTCGCGACATTCCGATTCATCGGCAGGAAATTCACGATGCGATCGAGAAAGCTTTGACCCAACAGGAAAGTCCCGAACGGTCGGAATGATCGGCTCTCTGATTGGTTGGGTCTTGTTTTTTCGATATGAGTTTTGCTGGAGCGTTGACACGTCTCCGTCGAAAAGTAATGTACGCAGCCGGCACTGCGGCCCCATCGTCTAGAGGCCTAGGACACTAGCTTTTCACGCTAGTAACACGGGTTCAAATCCCGTTGGGGTCACTCCGCTAATGCCCGAGTCGTAATGGCTCGGGCATTTTTTGTGTCCCGATTCCTTTCGCTGCTTTGTCGGCTGTATTTCGTCGAAGCTCGATCGAATGATTTTCCGAGGGGCCATCGGTTGCGAAACCGGCCTCTCCAACTCGGACAACAGGAGTCGCAACATGGAAACCACCGCAGCCTGGAAGTCGCTCTTCGAGGCATGGCCTGACGCGATTCCTCGTTTAGGAATGGTCGTCACTTCGTTTGGAGAGGCAATTCCATTTCAGGCGTTCATGATTTCGGGTGGCCTGCTGCTGTTGGAACGTGACAAGCCAGATCAATTCGGAACACGAAAGGTGATCCTTTCCTACGAACAGATCTGCGCAGTTCGGCTTCCGACGACCATGGAACTGTCGAGGTTTCAGGTGATGGGGTTTCAGTCACCAATTTGATCCAGTCAGCGCCTGCTGTCAGCACATGTGTTGTCGCTACGCGGGGGCACCGAGCCTGGCGATTGCTCAAGCCCTGGCAAGTTCTTTCACGGCAGCCTGAATTCCGGCGGAGTCGAGTCCCTGGTGCGCCATCTGCTGCCAGAGACCGCCCGAACCTTCTCTGTTCGTTCCGATGTGCGAGTACGAACCCTTGAAGCCTCGCTTCAGGAGTTCGCTGCCGAAACGGGAACCGAGTCCCGTTGAGACGTTGAACGACTCGGCCACAAGAATCAAAGGCGCTGCCGCCAGTTTCTGCATCATGGCTTCGTCGTAAATGTTCAGCGTGGCTTTACTGATCAGACCGACGTCCAGACCTTCTTCCTTCAGCTGAATGACGGCGTCCAGTGCGCGGTAAAGAGTCTCACCGAAAGAAACGATGTATCCGGCGGTGCCTTCCCGAATCACGTCGTCTTTGCCGGCAATAAATTCATAGCCGTCTCCGTAAAATGGCTGGTCATTCTCATCGAGAATGTCCGGAACAGCGGATCTCGTCGAGAAGATGAACCTCAATCCGGCATCGTTGAAGATTCGTTCCAGACAGGCTTTGAACTGATGCTGGTCAACCGGAAAGTACAGTCGGGTCGAATCGTTTCCGTCGTCCGAAAGACCGTTAGCCGCGAACATATTGTTCAGGCCGAAGTGACAGGTGTTGTCGGCCATGTCGTCGCAGCCGGCGTGCGAAAAGTGGCACAGCACGTTGGACTTGTTAAGTCGGGCCATCGTCACTTCCGAGACGATCATTTCGAGAAATGCTGAGAACGTACCGAAAATGCCCTGACGGCCCGCTTCGAAGCCAAATCCAGCTGCCGCCGAGAAGTTTCCACGCTCCATGATGCCACCACGAACGACGACTTCCGGATGCTCTTTGCGGATGGCATCCAGACCGCACGAACCTTCCAGGTCACTGTCAAACACTCGCACTTTGCGAATGCGATCCTCTTCCGACATGCTGTCGAGGATTCCGTTGACGATCGAGCCAAAGGCTGACCGGTTCTTCCCGGCGCCGGTTGAGCCTCGGTAAGACGGGCCACCAGGTCCCTTTTTAACGGACTTCAGGAAGGCGGCTGCTTCGTGGCGGCCTCGCTTTTCCAGGTAGTCGATGGCGGTCGCCACCTTGATAACATCGTGCCCGTGGTTTGAGCCTTCGAGGCCATCGATTCCCGGACACATCTTTCGGCGGTTGATCACTGCGACTGGCCCTGGAGTCGTAACTGCTTTGCACATGCGAGTGTACAGGCCGTCGACGTCTTCGCCGTCGGCGATGTCACACGGAATTCCGTGCCCTTCGAGCGTCTTTGCAACGCTGTATCCAGGCAGGTATTCCGACGGAAAACCGGCAATCGTGACGTCGTTATCATCAATGATCAGTTTGACGTTCAGATTCTGAGCCACGCACAGCCGTGCGGCTTCTGCATCGTTGCCCTCCATCTGCGAACCGTCTGACCCCAGCATAAACGTAACTTTGTCCGGGTTCGCAATAGCAACGCCGTTCACGAATGGCCACATGTGACCGAGTCGACCGGAAGAGAACTTAACACCCGGTGTGTAGTCTCGTTCCGGATGCCCCGGCAGATGGCTGAGGTATTCGCGATAGTGCAGCAACCGTTCAACCGGGAGATTCCCTTCCAGAACCGCCATCAGATACTGAGTCGCAACTCGGTGGCCAGCTTCGTCAAAGAAAACGGGTACGCAATCCGGAGTGGCCCCCTGCTGTGCATTCAGCATAAACCCATAGGCAATCAGGGTTTCCGGAACAGTGTCATAAGGGCCGCCGGTGTGGCCGCCCAGCCCTTTGGCATCCGCGACGGCGGTGAAAAAGATGATCGTGTCGCGACAAAGTTGAATGTTCGCCTGCAGAGTTTCCCTCTGTTCATCAGTCAGCGTCGGCTGAGACGGATCGAGCACCTGAGGCTTGAACTGAGGCAGATCGATGGGAAACGATTCAGCAATTGAAGTACTCATCGTGGCTGTTAAACCCCTGCGTTTTATTGGTTGTTGCAAGTCTTGAATCGACGCGTTCTATCGAAAATGCCGTGATTTCGAAAGGAAACCGCAGGAGTGGCCATCGACTGTGGTGCGCTCCGCAATTTCGAGCAGGTCAGGCTTTGCCGGACGGAATCCAGAATTCGTTTTCGGTAATGCCTTCCCTGATTTTGGTCACGCAAAGTCTGGCTTGCCCGAAACCAATCAGTCATTCGGGCAAACCGCCAAACTGCCTCACCGCTTCGTAAACGACGGTATTCGCCGTACTGGCGAGGTTGAGGCTGCGGACATCTTCACGCATCGGCAGCTTAAGGTTCCGACTGGGCTGCTCGTTCCGAATTCGGTCGGGAAGACCGCGAGACTCGCTCCCGAACAGCAGAATATCACCTTCCTGAAACGTGGCTTCCCATACCATCCGAGTGGCAAACCGGGTCAGACACCAGACATTGGAATCCGGTAAACGATCGCGGACGTCTTCCCACGAGTCGACTGCTTCCCAGTCGAGATGCTGCCAGTAATCCATCCCGGCGCGACGCAGATGTTTCTCGTCCAGCCGAAAACCCAACGGGCGAATCAGCCACAACTTCGCTCCTACGGCAACGCACGTACGCCCGATATTGCCCGTATTCTGAGGAATATCAGGTTGATAGAGCACGACATTAAGCAACGGTTCAGCAGCCACGATCTACTTTCACGCGTTCGGAACAGGCTTGCGTGGGAAATCAGTTTCCGCGGTTGACGAGATCCGAGTCGAAATAGTTCGCCGACATGCCGGCATCAATCACGATTCCCTGAGCGTTGATGCCTGAAGAACATGAACTCAGGAGAAATGCGACCGTGTTCGCCACCTCGCCTGTCTGAACGGCCTGCTTTCGAAGCGTGGCTTCCTCGGCGTACAGATAGCTGTCGACATAGCCTGGAATCCCTGCCGAAGCCGACGACTTGAGTAATCCGGGACAAACCGCGTTAAATCGGACGGCAGAAAACTTCGAGAACGCCTTGGCGAGAAAGCAAACCGAGGAATCCAGAGCGGCCTTCACCGGAGCCATGTATCCGTAATTCTCCGCTGCCATGCGCGTGGTCGAAATAGAGATTGTAACAACGCTTCCGTGTTGCTTGTCGAGCAGTTCGCGAAACGCGTTAGACACGGCGATCAGCGAAAAGCACGACAGGTCGATTGCCTGCAGAAAGGCCGGTCGCGGCGTCTCGTGAAACGACAGCCATCCGGCCGAGTAATCCGCAAACGCAATCGAATGCAGGATCCCGTGCAGATTGGTGTTGCCGTCCGCGTTCTGCAGCGACTCAGTGACTTCATCTCGCAGGCGATCGATTTGAGACTGATCTTCGACGTCGCACAGAAAGCATGCCGCTCCAGGGAACAGCTGCTGAACCGCCTCGCGCCGCTGCTCAGATCGGACGCTGAAGATGACGTTGGCTCCGGCCTCGGTCAGGACTTTGGCTGAGTGATACGCGACGCTTTTCCGGTTCGCGACGCCCATGACCAGAATGTTTCGTCCGGATAACTGCAGAAAATCCATCGTCGGAAGCGTGCCTCGAATCCGGTGTCAGAGAAGTTCGGGGTCGACGGGGACCCCAAAGTTGTCGGAATCGTAGAGAACCGACCACGCCGAACACACTGAACGACAGCCTGGCCAGTAGTGGTGTCGATCAGGTCCAGGCATTGGTTCCTGCATCAGCCTGTCCGCAAAGTTACCCCAGCCGTCAATTTCGGAAAAAACCTCAAGACCGGACAGTAGTGTGACCGATCGTCAGATGAGAGACCCGATTGCGCATCCAAGGAGGCTTCATGTCTAAAGATCAGAGCAGAACCAGCAGGATTCGGGAGTTGTCAAGGATCGCCAACGAATTCTGTCGCCGCCCTTCCACGTTAATCATGTTTGGACTTCTCAGCCTGGCGGCACTCCTATTCATGTGGGGAGCACGTCCGGCTTCAACCACCGCTTCGAGTGACGAGCTTTCGGAGGCACAGCTTGAAGCCGACTTCCAGGTTCTGGGAGCTCTTGGTGTCCGCGAATCTGCCAATCCCAATGCCGGCGGTGTGCAAGCACAGTTTGATTTCGGTGAAGATGAAAGAATTGATTCGGCGCCGATCTTCAGTGATGAATCGGAATTCCTGCAGCGGGCAACGGCGCACGCGGCCACGTTGGATGCCCAATCTGGTCCGCCGTTCGGCGGCCTGCAACTTGACGGCCCACAATCAGACAGTTCTCTGTATGGCCGAGTACTGCCGATTCCAGACACCGATCAGAATTCAGTCATTCAGCAGGTCGAGTTTCGTCAGCCTGAGCCTTCCTACTCGACGGTGCCAGGAGCTCGGGTCACTGCTAACCAGGCGGTCTGGCTGACCGGCAGCATCGAGACGCAATAAAGCTCCTGCCAGATTGCCCACGGCCAACAGTTATCGTTGTTTCGAATCGATCACACGCCCCAAAGGATTGGACAGGCGATGTACTCTCAGTACTGGAACCTAGAAAGTAAGCCATTCGAGTGTGATTCGGATCCGGCTTTCTTCTTCCGCAGTCGCACTCACCAGGCGGCGTTGCTGAAGTTGCGATACCTCATTGACAGCAATCGAGGTGCTGCCGTGCTTTGCGGCAATACTGGTGTCGGAAAAACGTTTCTCCTGCGAATGTTCCAGCAGGAATTGCAGGAGAGCGATTCGAGCTTCGGCCCGTTCGTTCGCGTGAACTATCCGTTTCTGACGGCAAATGAGCTGGTCGGCTTTCTCGCGGCGGAACTCGGAGCTGAAGAAGCCGTCGTTCGAAACGCGGACGTAGGCTTCGACACGACTCTACGACAGCTGGAAGCACGACTCGCTCACTTCGCAGCAGCAGGTCGGCATCCGGTCATCATTCTGGACGAGGCGCATCTGATTGAGGATCAAAGGATCTTTCAGACGATCCAGCTCCTGCTCAACTATCGAACGGACTTTCCGTTCTCGTTTCTGTTGTGCGGCCAGCCGACAGTGCTGAGTCGTATCTCAAGACTTGCGGAACTTGACGAGCGGATCGGTGTCAAGTCGCTGATCCAACCGTTCAGCCGGGAAGAGACTTCCGAATACGTCAGCCACCGACTGGCCGTCGCTGGCGTGACCGAGAATCCATTCGATGAGTCAGCGCTGGACGAAATCCACGAACTCTCCGGCGGAGTTCCTCGCCGTATCAATCGCATCGCCGATCTGTCGCTGCTCGTCGGATTTGCTGATGGCATGAGCACGCTGACGACGCGCGAAGTCGAATCCGTCGCCAACGAGATCGGCTTGTCCGTCGACGTGTGATCTATCGGGCATGAATTCGCCACAAACTCAGGTGAGTTCCTTCTTCCAGAATTCCTGCGCCATCGCGAAACCGGACCGCTCGTAAAGTCTTTTCGCGCCGGGATTGTCGGAGGCCACTTCCAGCGTCACCCGACAGCAGCCGAGTTCCTGCGCCCGCCTGGCGATCGCATCGAGCAGCAGCGTTCCGACACCCTGCCCGCGACAGTCAGCTGTCACGGCAAGATCGTGGACGTTCAACAGCGGTCGGCCTGCAAATGTCGAGAAGCCTTCGAAGCAGACCGCAACGCCGACAACCTGCTCGCCGTCAATATGCTCATCATCAACTGCCAGCAAAACCTGTCTGCCGGAATTGGCGGCCAGACGTTCGACCAGATTCTCGCGAACGGCATCCGGAATTCCACGGTCGGCGATGTGCGGAAGACGGGCATACTCATCAAGGATCCTGACAAGTCCCCGGCAGTGCTCAAGCCGACGGAAATCGGCATCGACTATGGAAATCGGCATTGCTGGAGTCGCTCCGGTTCAGGGTTCGCACAGTCTCTGGCCGGCGAGTCTTACGCCGCTTTCAAGGCTCGTCCAGTCGCGTGCCTCGCCGGGCTGTCGCGTTGACGTTGCTGTAGTGCGGCCCCTAATGTGGCAATTTCAGGTTTACCGAATCCGTTTAACTCAGGCCAGTCCCTGCTCGCATGTCCCCATTCGTAAAACAAGTGCTGTTTGTTGTCGCCTGCCTGACGGTTCCCATTGTGTGGGGAATCGTTGTGAACTGGGTATTCAGCCGATTGAAGACGGCCACTGTCGGCAGTCATGAAGAGATTCCGGAAACCGAGGACGAACCGGTCATCGAGTACTACATCTGAATCTTAGCTGCGCGATGCCTGACACGAACTGATTCGCCCGATATCTCCGGCGCCCGATTCAAGTGTCGTACGCTGGCCTCGACATCAACTGTGCCGAGTTACCTTCCCGGAGCAATTACTGTGTTGGCGTTGCTGTCACCTCACGAAACGCTGCTGGTTGTCGGCTGCGGATTCGTCGTCGGCGGTGCCTCGGGTGTGTTCGGCGTGGGCGGCAGTTTTCTGCTGGTACCGATCCTGCACGTTGTGCTCGGTATTCCGATCGAAGTTGCCGTTGGTTCAACGGCCTGTCAGGTGCTGGGCCCCTCGACTGCTGCACTGCTGGCTCGCCGAATCACAAGGCCTCAACTGCGGCTTCCGTTGATCATCACCGGCGGAATCATCATGGGAGTGCTGCTGGGCACCATGATTCTGAGTTGGGCAAGTCAGTTTGGCGAAATTCGGATCAACGGTCGCAACGTGGCAGCCAGTGAGATGCTCGTGCTGAGCACGTATCTTGTCCTGCTCGTCGGAATCGGATCGTTCAGTCTCTACGAAGTACGACGGCAACTGAACGGACACTCGATCAGACGCGGATGGCTGGCCAGTTTGTCGGTACCACCTGTCGACACGTTTCCTGAACTCGGAGTCGGAACGCTGTCGATTCCTGTCCTGTCTCTGTTCGGTTTCGTGACCGGGGTGACGGCCGGAATGCTTGGGATCAGCGGAGCTTTGCTGCTGATTCCGGGGCTGGTCTACCTGCTGGATATTCGATCGAAGAAAGCGATTCTCGCCTCGCTGGTCGTGGTCTGGATCACGTCGTTTCTGGCGACGATTTCCCACGCATGGAACGGCAACGTCGACCTGGCACTGACGCTGGCTCTGATGTTCGGCGGCACGATCGGAGCGCGAATCGGATCCGACCTGAGCAATCGTCTGCAGGGGCGGTCACTTCGCAGTGGCATCGGCTGGCTATCGCTGTTTGCCGCGACCCTGGTGCTGTTTCAACTGTGGCACGTGCTGAAGTGATCGCGTAGAAGAAACGAGCCGCTACCGACTCGATTTTTCGTTCACTTTCGAATCCGTGCGGGCGGACTCATACACTTCCGCCAGTTGCACCAGCAGACTCTCCAGCTGAGTGTAGTAAGCGTTCTCATCCTCAAATGTTCGCTTACGGTCACGCAGCTGGACGACGGTCAGTTCGAGTTGATCTCGCAGGCGACGAGTCTCGGGAGCCAGCAGTTGTTCGGAATCGCTGCGGACCAGGTGAAACTGATGTGCCAACCGACCATCTACCTGCGCTCCGTCCTGGACTTTCTTCGTCAGACGAATGCCGCGAAAGAAATCGGCTCGGACTCCCAGCCCGTCGCCGTTGTCGTCCAGCAGAGCGTGCTCTGTCGCCAGTCGACCTTCGGTTTCGTAGAAGGACTCCGTTCGGCGACTTGCGGAAAGATACGCTTCGAACAGTGACGTCTGTCCGTCCTTATCCAGATCAAGACCCGGATCGCCAATCGCGTCGGAGAGGTACTCTCCGAAGTGTGCAAAGTTATTCTCGGTGCCTGATTTCGTCGCCGTCATCACAACACGATTCGGACCGGCCAGCGCTTTCAGAAACGGACCGCTGGCTGAAGCGCAGTTGGCAATCGCGACAGGGCACGACACCGGAGCAAGCCATGCTGCAAGGTCGTCGGCGCTTACATCCTGGCCTCGCAGGTTGAATCGAGCTGACCTTCCGTCAAACGTCCCGTGCCCAATCAGCACGATCCAGAGTTCAGTGATCCGCTTCGACTTCTCGCTGGTCGCGACCTCGCGAAGCGTGTGCTCAATCAGTGCCCGGTCTGCCTGCTCAGCGTTGTCGCCGTCGACCAGTGTCGCGTTGCCGACTGTTTCAGCGGGACCAACTCGCAGAGCCGTGGCCTTTCCCCGGATGGCCGCGTCCGCCCAGCGATCACACCAGGAATCGAACCGACGCCCGTATTCCGCATTCCCCGAGGCGCCTCGAACAATCAGCACCAGTCGCTCAGCCGCAACAGCCACTGATTTGTCAGAAACCTCAGGTTGTTCCTCTGCAGCGTGGCAGCCGATTCTTAATCCGTTCAGCACGATCAGAAGCAGCAACATCGCCGCTCCCCCTCGTTCCCACGCTCTGCGTGGGAACACCCGCTCGGACGCTCCGCGTCCCGTCCCTGTTCGGAAAAGTGAGATCATCAACATCCAGTAAGACATCCTTTCTCAGCATGCGCGCCCACGCAGGGTAACACAGCGTCACGTGATCTAATCGTGCGTCATTACGCACCCGAAGGAAACTTCAATCCCTTGTTTCGTGAGACGTGTATTAAGGCAACCCCTTCGAACGTCGCAGTCCCCATTCACCGACCAGGCACACAAACACGATCAGGAACACCAGCGGCTGATCCCACAAAGGCATCGTCCACGCTTCGACGACAGGCATCGGCTTGTTCTGAAGTTCTGAGACGAATCTGTCGAGATCACGCGCCGCGACCGTCTCGCCGCTTGTCAGTTCTGCCAGCTTTGCGAGCAGCGTCTCATTGACACCGGACCCGTGAAACTCTTCAACTTCCGGTTCGAAAATCCAACCGGCTTTGTCCGCAGTCAGTCGCTCACCTTTGCCAGTGGCAGCTTCCGCTTCGATCGTCCACGCGCCTGCTTCTTTCGGTACGAAGACTGCCGAATAAACTCCGGGTTCATTCAGTGACGCTTCAGCGTTCAACACGACTTCCTCAGCGGGCGCGGAATCCAGCGACAAACGTTGCTTCCTGATTTCTTTGGCGAGCTTCGCCGGTCCCGTCACCCGAATCTCTACCTGAGCATTATCGAGCGGCAGGAATTCCTCATCGACCACGCGCACACTGACACGGACGGCTTCCGGAGCGATGTCCAGGGCGGCGACCATTTCAACATCGACTCGCCGCTGCACATCAGCAATCAGCCAGCGCAGCGTCTGCCGCCAGGCTTTCGGAAGATCTTCCGGCTGTTCCTGTGTTCGCGAAATCTGCCAGCGCCACAAGTCGCCCAACAGCAGTGCGCCGGTGCGACCTCGACCGTACGACTGAGTCACCAGGGCCGGCCAGCGGTCGCCGTTGGTCGTCGAAACCGTTGACATGACAGACGCACCCGGTTTGATCCCCTGAGTCGGATTCAGCGTGCGGAAACCAGGCATCATCTTGAGCCGGTCCTGCTCATCGTGTTCTGTCGAACGAAGTCTCACCCACGGTTGCAGCCACCCTTCGCGAGTCAGATCGAGCGTCAGACTGGCAGTCTCTTCAGGAAACTGTGCTCGATCGAGGTAAACCGGCAGCGCGTCAGCAACGGGAGTTCGCTCGTAGCCGCCGGCCAGGAAACACTCGGCGCCGCCAAGCATCAGTAACCCGCCACCACGTTCGCTGACAAATTTCTCGATCAGGGTCAGTTGGTCTCTGTTAAAAAACTCCGCTTCAACATCGTCAAGAATCAGCGCGTCAAAACCAAACAGATCCTTCGCGTCTTTCGGAAATCCCGCCCGCAGTTCCTCCGCATTTTTGGTGTTAAGTCGCACGATGACCGGTTCGTCAAAGCGTTCGGTCTCTTCATCCGTGTCCTTCTTGAAGCCTCGGAACAGCGAATTGCTCGACTGACCATCCCGCCCGCGGAAGTCGAACTTCGCTTCACGTTTCGCCACTCGAATCATCCCGACGAGATCAATCTGGTCATCGTCTTCGACCGCGCGTCGCAGAAACTTGAACTCCCAGTTGGGCCGCCCGCAGACGTAAAGAATTCGATGTTTGGACGAGCCACGGTTGACCTGCAGGATTCTCGAATTGTTGGCCAGCGTGCTTTCCTGAACCGGGATGTCTTCCTTTCCGCCCAGCTGCAGTGCGTTGACCTGCAGTCGATAAAAAGCAACTCCCGTTTTGATAGGTCGAAATTGAAATCGGAACGGCAACGTGGTTTCCGGATCGTCAATCGCCAGTCGCTCGGTCTTGACGACTTCGCCGTCAGAGTCGATCAGGCGACACTCGATCAACAGATCGGACGACGCGACACGTTGCATACTCAAGTGGTGAATTCGTACATCGCACTGCAACGAAACCGGAGCGTCTTCGAAAGGAGTCTCGCTGATCGACACCGCATCAATGGCTACGTCCGGCAGCGACGCTTCCCGGTCAAACAGGACCGGGTACACAGGCGGTAGCCGCAGTTCTTCGCCAATGCCGCTCTTTAGGTCGTCGAGACTCAGGTCGGTCGCGTTACCATCGCTCAGCAGGATGATGCCACCCACTTTTCGTTCGCTGAAGCGATCGTTCAACGTCTGCAAAGCAGACTTCAACGCCGTCGCTTCGCCGGTCCATTTCAGCTCGTCGAAGGCCAGTACCGATCTCAACCGCCGGTCAAACGCGAACTGATGAACCTCAAAGTCCTGGCCCAGCCGATCCAGCCATGACTCGGGAGTCGGCATCAATGCTGTCTTGAACTTCGTCGCCAGTTTCGAGGCCTCAGCATCAGTACCGTCGCCGGATTCCTGCGTCAGACTCTGGCTTGTGTCGGTCAGGATGAGGAACAGGTTCGAGTGCGGCCTGGGATGCACGCCGCTCCAGACAGGTTCGATCAGACACACCGCGAGCAGGCACAGAGCGAAGACTTTCAAGGCTCCGGCCAACCGCCGAACTCGCTCGGGAGCGGGCCCCTTTCCGGATGCGTTCCAGGCAACTAACGCTCCCGAACCAGCGACGACTGCCGCAGGAATCAGCCAGCCTGGACTTCCGAATGAAATCATCGCCGTCCTCTTGAAATTGCTTTCAACTGCCTTCAGCGATCCTCGTCGGAACGAGTTTCGCTAACTACTTGCCAGACCCGATTCTTTCGTAATAGCGGCGAACGAGTTCCGCATATTTGTCGGGAACCGGATCCCGATCGATCGGCACCAGTGAATCCGGCGATTCGCGTCGAGCGATTTCTTCTCGAAGCTTTTCCTGAATCTCTGAAAGTGGTTCGAGTATCTGCATTCGAACGAGTCCCCATTCCGGTTCCTTAGAGTGTCGTTTGAAATCCGCCCGCATGCTGCGAGCGGCCTCCCGGATGCGAGCGACTTCTGCCCTCAGTTTCGGATCGTCGATCAGTTCCTCGACGTTGCGAATCTGGTCAGACCACTGGACGAATCCTTGACCAGTAATGGGATTGCCGGGGCCTGAGGAATTGCCTCCCTGACCTTGTGCTGTAGCCGAAGGTTGCGAGCCAGATGGTTGATTCTGACCTGGAGATTCACGCAGGCCCGGCTTTTGACGCGCCCCCGGCTGCTGGCCCGGCTGTGTTCCAGGTGACTGTCCCGGCGATTCGCCTGGCGAGTTCGACGGCGACGAACTGTCGCCCTTCCCGTCTGAAGATTGTCCTGGCTGTCCCGGTCCCTTCTGGTCTCCCGGCGAATCCGATGGCTGTTGCCCCGTGGCGCCCTCTCCGGGTTGCTGGCCTGGCTGTTGACCAGGCTGAGTTCCCTGACCTTGTGCATCCGATTTCGAGGGACTGTCTCCCGGCTTCTCACCAGCCGGCGAATTCCCGGAGTTCGACTTGTCGTCGGGCTTTCCGCCCGGTGCGTTTTCATTGGAGCCAGGTTTGTCTCCCGCGGCGTCAGCATTCTGCTGATCCGGCATCGGCTTCGAATCTGACGAACCATCGCCCGTTTGCTGTTGACCTTTCGAGGCGTTCTCGCCGGGAGGGCTTTGACCGCCAGTCTTTGACTCCTGCGTCTCGTTCCCTGATGGTGATGCCGGGTCGACTCCCTCTTTCGAGTTGCCTGGTTGTGGGGCTTTCTGATCGTTCGACTCGGTTGTGTCACGACCGTTCTTCATCTTCTGCAGTTGCCCCGGGTCGGCCTGCGCGAGTTCCTTCCTGACCGCTTCGCCGGCATCGGCGAGTTCACGGCTGGCTCGTTTGAGAGTATCCAATTCGTTGCCAAGCACCGCCTCCGCGGCTCGTTCGATTCCCTGTTGCATCTGATCCAGGCCTGTGTGAGCCCGTCGCTCAGCGACCGCCGCGTCTTTGGCGAGCCCCTGCCGATTCAATTCCCGAGTTTCGTCCAGTGCTTCGCTGGTTCGATCCGCGCGTGTTTTTCTTACGGTTTCGTAGAGTTGTCGAGCGAGCAGCGGCTCAGCGGTTTCGGCTTTCTCCACGACTTCACGCATTTGCTCCATCACTCGACCGAGTTGCTCCTGCTGGTCATCGAGCGCGTTCTGCACATTGCCCGGCGACGCTTCCTGTTCTGGACGCAGAGTACGTTTCCCGTCTTTCTTCGTCTCGCTTGTATTCAGCGATTCGGCAATCTCATCCTGCCGCTCACCGATCTCACGAGCCTGCTGGCGAAGGTCGCGCATCGCGTCTCCGAATTGTCCGGCGGCTTTCTGCCGAACCTCGTCGCGAAGTTTCTCCAGTTCCCGCTCGGCACGCGTTCCGGAGTTCAACGCCTGCGAGAGTTTTCCTTCTTCCAGCGCTTCTGACGCCTGCTGCACTTTCGATCGAGTTTCTTCGAGCTGCTCCTTCGTATCGGCCATCTGTTGCTGGTTCTCTGGTTTCTCCAACCGATCCTTCAGCTCGTCGACGTCACGTAACAGTTCTCGTTGTTCTTCGCGCAGGCGTTTCAGCTGACGCTCGATTTCTTCACGCTCTTTCTCAGTTTTCGCTGCCTGGAGTTCGTGTTCCAGCTCCTTCAGTTTCTGGTTCAGATCGCCCTGCCGGCGAGCCAGCTCCCGCAGCCGGTTAAGAACCTGCAACTGCTCACGATTCTGCTGGTCCTGCTCCTGCTGATTCGCCTTCTGCTCGGCTTCGTACCGGTTCTTCTTATTGTCGAGTTCAAGTTGATCGAGCTGCTGCTGCGAGGCACTCTTCGAGCCACTGCTCTTGCTCTGGCTGCTCTGCTGTTGAGTCACCTTGTGCTCGCGAGCCCGCAGTTTCAGCAGTCCCTGATAAGCCGCCCGTTCAGATTCCAGCGACGGCGATAGCAGCTCTGCTTTCATTTCCGCTTTCGTTTTCATGAGCCGCTCGACGGCACTCGTCATCGCCGTGACGACATCTTCAGCAAACTTCTTCGACTGGGGATCCTGCAAGTCCTGCATCAACTCGTTCAATTGCTCAATCGCCGACTGCTGCGATTCGACGAGCAAGCCAACATCTTCCGCGAACGGCTCGGTCACCTGGTCGCGGGATTCTCGACGGATGATCGTCCATGTCGCATTCATGATCTGCTTCTGCAGTTCTCCCAGTTCCTCGGCCTTCTTCGCGCTCTTGCTTTCCGCTGGCGCAGCCCCTCCGGGCGGAGCCTGACCTTCGCGGAAGATTTCCTCGAAGTGACGTACTTCCGCAAAGAACATGTCCGACATGGTCCGACGCTTGACGCCTGCGACTCCAAAGTCGTCTGCAAAGAAGTAGTACGACACCAGCTGGTCGGGCTCTGCACCTTCCAGTTCAAGAGCCAGCAAGTGGGCAAGTTCATGCTTCTCGCGACCGACAGCTTTGTGACCCAGGGCAACGGTCTTTGGTAATTGGTCGGCAAGAGCGAGAACGACTCCATGTTCGCTGATTCCGAAGTCGTCCCAGACGGTCGCTTCAAGCTGCAGTTCTTCGATGGGCGATACTCGCAGGTCGCGGCCAGGGAACGTGAGCTTGATTTCTGGCGGACGGTTGGGGATCGCCGTCAGCACGAATTCTTCCTGCTCACGGTTCTTCCGCCCTCGATCGTCCTGCAGCTGGAACGTGAGCCGCCGGGTTTTGTCGACGGGGATTCTGGTCTGATAGAGGAATCCTGCATGCGCGCTGGCTGATGCTTCCTGATCGCCGTCGTTAAGCGCCGCAACGTGGGATCGTGGTTCTGAAGCCGCAGCGACGAGTGTGAATTCTTCGCCGTCGCGGTCGACGAGTCGCCCGTCCGCAATCTCCTTGTTGAGCCGACAGGTCAGCACAACGGACGAGCCCTCCACGGTCGACACCCGCCAGGTGTCTTCGATCAGTTCATTCGGCAATTCTGAATACGACGGGAACTCGATCCGAGCATCAACCTGCATCACCTGCGGAAGCTCATAAACGCTTATCCGGAAGAGCTCGCTCGTCTGATCGTCGAATTGAACGCGGTATTCAAACGGGGCATCGACACTCGCCAGGCGAGTGCCGAACAGCGGGTCTTTCAAACTTTGACGCATGATCCGTGTCGTCGTCGGTTCCGCTGTTGTGCCGGGTTCCGACTCCGTAGAAACCGCCGGGTCGGTCGCGTTGCTTCCCAGAACCATGTTGACGGTCGAGGGCAGCCGGCCTTCAAACGTCGCGGTAATCAACAGTGCCGTGCCGCGTTCCACTTCGGAGTTGCCAGGCACAACCGTGACGTTGAAGTCTGCCGCCTTCGAGGTCAGCGTTTGCTCCTCAACACCGTGCTCAGCAGTTGAGCCGTTGAGCGGGCTGGCCTCTGTTCGCAGCTGACTGGCCAGGCAAACGGACAAGAAAATCGCACAAATCGTCGTCAGAATGCGGCTCAAGATCCGCTGGCTCGGAACGCCCTGCCGCCAGTCATGAATGTACGAGTGAGATCTAACCTCGGTCGCCAGTTGCTGCTGCAACCACGAAAAGCCGCCGAGAGACGCTGCGGGCGTTTGCTCGATTACTGTCAGCAGTCGCTGATCAAGCGAGGGCCACCGCTGCTCGATTAAACGAGCGGTTGCCAGTTTCTCCTGCTCAGAAACTCGTCGCCGACGCAGCAGCCACGCGGAACCCAGCAACGCCACACCGAACAGCACGTTCGACACGGTCACCGCTGTCGAGCCTGCCTGCATCGTCATTACAAGGATGGCACTTGCCAGAGCGGTCAGTGACCACAGCCAGCTCAGTGCCCACCAGCGGCGCAGACGAATCAGTCGTCTCACTACCTGATTAAGCTTCCAGGAAATGTGCTGGTCCATGATCACTGCCTCAAAAGTCAGTTCGAAACTAAGAACAGAATGAAGGTTTCACGCGAAGGAGCGGTAGGGTGCGTCTTGACGCACCAACGATTCTCGTGACGTCGTGGTCCTTCGAGACGCACCTACGCAGATTCACTTTCGGGAGTCCCAGACATCGCCAGTCTTCCGGCGAGCCAGGTTTCAAGCAACAGTAATAGAATGCCAGCAAGGATGACCCACTGCCAGAATCTTTGCCGAGACTCCAGCTCACGAGCCAGTAATTGCCGTTTGTCTTCCGAAGTCAGTCGTGCCTGCGTCACATCAGGGAGCGGTACACCCAGCGCGCGGATTTCGTCCAGGCCAAGTGCGTCCGTGCGACTTTCCAGTGGATCCAGATTCGCTGCGATGCTGGCCGTTCGTTGCCCATCCCGATCGGTCCATTCAAACTGGTAAACGCCAGGTTCTGAAAGAACAGCAAACGCTGACGGCGAAATCGTCAACGCGTGTCGGAATCCTGAGGGGGCAGTCACTGTCATCTCACCAGTGGCTGATCCTGCAAGAGCCTGAACAGGAAAGCGATCGCCGATCGTTGCCCGCGGTGGTTCGGTACTCGTCCCCGCGAAGTCGTCGACCAGCGAGTTCATCAGCGGCACAAACTTGGACGACAAAACAAACTGGCTGTCTTCGCCGTGCCATCCGAAAGTGAACAGCAGCACGCGACCGTGCCCGTGAGTCAACTCGACAATGGCCGGCCGCTTCCCGTCCAGCGAGGCCAGCACTCGTGCATTGTCAGGCAGCTTGCTTTCGATGATGCGGTGTTTCCAGATCGGAAGTTTTGTAAAGTCGGCCAGTCGAACGTCGTTGAAAGGCTGGAACACGGGATGTTCCAGATCGACGTCTGAAAGCATCGCATAACCTTCGACGTTTGCTTCAGAAACTTCTGAGGCGACGGATCCAGCGATCTCAAAAGCCTGCCGGCAAGTCTCGATCGACGTTCCGATGGCGATCAGCGTCCAACCGTCTTCAACTGCCTGACTCGATAGTCGCAGCTGATCGGCGTCGAGCAATTTTGCGACGACGGATAGACCTGTCATCCAGGTTTCGTTCGGTGCGTTGCCATCAATGTCGGCGAAGAAGTCGATCTCGCGAGCGGGCGTCGGCAGGAACGCGCGTTCGAGGTAGTAGCGAAGTTCGTTCGGATCACTGGACGAGCCCGACCCGCGATACAGAACCGGGATACGTGCCGTATCCGGCCTGACATACCACGCCTGGTTATCAAAGCTGTCGTCATCTCCACTGAGTGAAATCAGAATCGGTTTCGTCGCGTCCGACACTTCTTTGAACTGCACGACACGATTCTGCTCGGGCGGCACATGCACATCCTGACGCACTGCCCCTGGCGAGCTGCCACTTTCCGATTCTGCGCCGGCGGCTTCGACTTTGAATCTTTCGTGAATTGAATCCGCCACGTTATCGACGCGGACGCGTAATCCGGATTTTCCGTCGAGACTTCCCACCACCTGCACCGAGGCGTTGCCAGTGCCGGCAGCGCGAACCAACTGGACGTCCACCGTCACGGACTCCGGCCATTCAAATGTCTGCAAACCTTCGATACGGCTTCCGCGTTGCAGGTCGGTGATCACGAGGACCTCAGTTGCGCGGGTGATGGTTTTGTCGGGGCCTTCGTCGAGTACCATACTCACTGCTTCTGGCAGCACGGTTCCCAGGTTGGTTCCCATCCATCCGGGAACGACAGCTTTCAACCGCTCCCGAGCGACTGTGGTCTGAAGTCCGGATCGCAGCCCTTCCCACTCTTCAAACGAAAGCAGCGGCAGCAGTTCCTGATCGAAGACGAACAACCCAACCGAATCGTCCAATTCAACATCCATCAACGCCGCTTCCACTTTCTCACAGGCCTGCGTCCACAATCCTTCGCGACGCATGCTGGCGCTGACGTCGACCAGAATCGCTCGCCGCCGGCTATGAGTGTCGACGAGCTGATCTTCACTCTGCCGCAGAAACGGACGAGAGAACGCCAGAGCCAGCAGGATCAAAGCCGCTGCCCGCAACAACAACAGCAGCCAGTGCTCGATCTTCGATCGGCTGGTTACTCGCGGTGGTGACGCTTCGAGAAACATCAGGGTACTGAAGGGAACTTTCCCCTTGGGAGTTCGCCGGATCATGTGAAACAGGATCGGCAACGTCACGGCGGCCAGTCCGGCCAGGTACAGCGGAGTCAGAAAGCTCATACAGTCCTCCCGGCTGACGAGCGTCGGTGCGGAACCCGTGCAGACCCTGCCTTCATGCTCTGACGCCGCAGCATGAACTCTGACAACGCGACTTCCAGCGGACGATCGGTCGGGCAGAGTTCATAGATCGCTCCCAGCTTCTCGCACGTCGTCTGAACCTGTTCGAGATGCTGATGCAGACGTTCCTGATACTGCTTTCGGGCGGAGTTCGGGTCGATGTAGATCTCTCGTCCGGATTCCATGTCCTGAAACAGGGCGGGCGCGTCGAATTCGAAGTTCAGTTCCTGTGGATCGAGAACCTGAAACACGACCAGCTCATGACCAGCCGCTGCCAGGTAGCCGAGATTCCGGTCGAGGCCGTCGATCGACGCCAGCAGGTCTGAAATCAGGACCACCAGCCCGCGTTTGCGAACCTGTCCGGCGACGCGTTCCAGCGGCTTAGTCAGATCGGTGGAGGTGCCCTGCTCGGCCTTTTCCAGCGCCATCAGAATCTGTCGCAGCTGCCCGTGTCGGAACCGCGCGGGAATGATGTCCTGCACGTCTTCATCGAACACGACCAGACCCGCGGCATCGCGCTGTTGGGTCAACGACCAGGCCAGACACGCGGCGAGCGTTTTCGCATAGTCAGCTTTGGTGTAGTCGATACTTCCAAAACTCATCGAACGGCTGTTGTCGACCAGCAGGTGGCAACGAAGATTCGTCTCATCTTCGAACAGCTTGATGTAGTACCTGTCGGATCTCGCGGCGACTTTCCAATCGAGATACCTGGGATCGTCGCCGTCCGTGTACTGCCGATACTCGCTGAACTCGACAGAGAACCCGTGAAACGGCGACCGATGCAATCCGTTGTAGAAGCCTTCCATCACCGCCTTGACACGCAACTCCAGCGATCGGATCCGCATCAGAACTGCGGGATCGGCGTGGCGTCCGAATGTCGATTGCGATTTCTTTGGTGATGCCATCTGCCGACCGCGTTAACTGAGTGGTTGAACCGTTTCGAGAAGCCGATCAATGATGTGTTCTGTCGAGATGCCGTCGGCTTCGGCGCGGTAGTTGACGAGAATTCGATGTCGCAGCACTGGGTGAGCGACGTGGCGAATGTCGGCGATGCTGACGTGCGAATTTCCGTCGAGCAGCGCTTTCACTTTCGCGCCGAGCACGAGGTACTGACCGGCTCGAATACCCGCGCCCCAGCTCACCCACTCGTTGATAAAATCCAAAGTGTCTGCCTGACCGGGTCTGGATGTCGCCGCCAGGCGGACGGCATACCGGGCCACGTCCTCGGCAATCGGCACCGACTGAACGATGGATCGAAAACGGATCAGATCGTTGCCGGCAAAGAGTGGTTTCAATTGGGCCTGCGGCCCGGCAGTCGTTCGCGTGACGACGGCCACTTCGTCGTCTTCCGGCAGGTAGTCGACGAAGACGTTGAACATGAACCTGTCGAGCTGCGCTTCAGGCAGCGGGTAGGTGCCTTCCATCTCGATCGGGTTCTGAGTCGCCAGGACAAAGAACGGTTCTTCGAGCGGCATGCGCTTGCCGGCGGCGGTCACCTGATGCTCCTGCATGGCTTCGAGCATGGCTGATTGCGTCTTCGGCGGCGTCCGATTGATTTCGTCGGCGAGGATCACGTTGGCGAAGATCGGCCCCGGTACAAAGACCATCCGGCGGTGCCCGTTTTGATCCTGTTCGAGAATCTCCGTTCCGGTGATGTCAGCCGGCATGAGGTCCGGTGTGAACTGAATCCTCTGAAACTTCAGGTGGAACAGGTCAGCGACCGATTGAACCAGCAACGTTTTCGCCAGGCCTGGTGCTCCGGTAATCAGGCAATGCCCGCCGGCAAACATTGCCAGCAGCAGCTGCTCGATCACCGCATGCTGACCGATGATCACTTTCTGCAGCTCGGCGAAAATCTGCTCGCGAGCGCCGCGCAGCAACTCGACCGTCTGGCGTTCGTCGTCTGGGTCGGAGACAGTTTCAGAACTCATAGGTGTCCTTTCCCGAGGAAGTTTATCGCTTCAATGGGTCATGGCGTAAAACACGATATTGATACCCAGCGGGTAGGCTTTCTTTTCGGCAAACTCTTTGAAGTACCAGGGATCTTCGCCTTCTCGTTCCCAGCCGTCGCCGAGGTCGGTGTTGTGGCAGATGATGACCATCATCCGGCCCTTGTCGTCGAAGATACCCTTGTAATGGACTTCCGCCGCGTCTGGACGTTCCCACGTGATTCCTTGAAATCTTCCCGCGAGTGCCTGACCGATGCTGGGAATCTGAGGTTTTTCCGGAAGGTCATAGACGCAGTGAAAGATCGGATGTTCGAGCGGTAATTCGATGGGTTCGCGGTCGGGGAAGACTCGCTTGATTTCGGTGTAGAAGTTCTGCCACTCGTTCTCGCCCCAGAAGTCGTCGACCATCAGGAAGCCACCGTTAAAGAGGTAACGACGGAGCGTTTCGACTTCCTCTTCCGTAAACTCCAGATCGCCTGGTTCAATCATGTAAGTCCACGGGTAGTCGAACATGGCCGGGTCGGTGATCTCCAGAACCTTTCCATCTGGATCTACCTTGAGCGAAGTCAGTTGCTGAAGTCTGAACGAGAAATTCAGATCGGCATCGGGATAGTCGGTCGCCCATTTGCCGCGCTGGCGATACGAATTGTATTTCAGGCGGACGAAGGTGAAGACGTCTTGTTTGAATCGCGGATCGACTTCCCAGTCGGGGACGCCGTTTCGATCAGGGGCGACGGTCGGATCGAAACCGTACCGTCGCCACGGTTGAGCTTCAGTCGGCTCGCTGGCCTGCCACAGAAAAGCGGCACCGACGACAAGAGCCAGCAGCACAGCCAGAAGAGAAGCCGAGCTGCGGATGCGCGATGCTTCCGGGTTTCGGACGTCGTGCTGATGATTCATTGCGACCTCGACGTGTTGTGTCGGGCAGGCACTGCCTGCCCCGGTGAGGATTCTCGAACAATCTTCAGCAGCAAACGGTGAGCGTCGCGGAACCGTGGAGCTTCTTCGAGCGCCATCAATGTTTGCCGCTTGGCCTCGTCAAGCTGCCCCTGTGAATACAGCGTCTGCGCGAGCCGATAATGAATGTCTGCCGGATCGTCCGGATCGAGCAGCAGCAATCGACTCAACGCGCGTGAAGCGAGAGCGGGCCTGTCAAGTTTTTCACCAACGACTGCCAGCGCTGAATGTGACTGCCTGAGCAGCGGATCGATCGCAAACAGTCTCCTGGCGGTCTGCTCCAGCGCGGTCCAGTCCGACGCAGCAGTCTGCAATTCCAGCAGTCGCAGATTGGCTGGCACGGTGTCGTCGCTGATCAGTGTGAACTGCTCCAGCACCCTTCGTTCGTCGGCGGGACGATCGAGTTTCTGATAGATACCCGCCAGACGCTCGTAAGCGTTGTCGCCGCCGATGTACGCCGGGTAAATGTGAATCAATTGCTGAAGCGTCGGCTCGGCATCTTTCCATTTGTCGTCGGCCAGCTGTCGCGCGACCAGTGCCATCAGACCGATGAAATTTCTCGGATGATCAGTAACCCAGGCGGCCAGCGAATCACCATCGCCGGCGATCAGCTCTTCGAGATTCGGCTTGTCCCACTCCACATCCGGCGCGAGCGACTCGGCCTGTTTCTTAGCGAACGCCTCAAAGCGACTTTCGAGCTCCGGCAGGGTAGCGCATCTTCGATCCAGAGCGACGTTGATCGGCAGCCCGGAATTCAGGTCGCCGAGCACCGCTCGCAGTGCATCCTGTCCGAAGTGTTTCACGAGGAAGTCGACCGCAAGGGCCGATTCGAAATAAGCAAATTGCAGATGCCAGCCGCTTTCGGGCCTCATGAACGCACTACTGAGTTGTCCCAGCGGAGTCAGTCCATCACTGAGAATGTGCTCGCGGTATCGCGGGTCCATCCGCTGCCCCCATGCCGGGTTCTGCTGCAGCTCTTCGTAAACCGAGATGCCTTCGCTGAGCCAACGCGGAATCCTGTTATGCGTCAGTTCCAGCGTGACGACATGACAGAACTCGTGCCACAGCACTGCCTGCCAGTTGGATGGATTCTCGCGGCGGGAAGCCGGACTGTTCGCAGTAATGACTCGCCCGAAACAGACGCCGAGATAACCGGAAACCGCCGGCATCCCGAACGTGCGAACCGCAAAATCATCTTCGTTCGGGAAGACTTCGACGGTGATCCGATCGTTGAGCTGGAGTCCGTACTTTGCTCCCAGCGTCTGCTTCGCACGATGCAGCAGCTCCAGGACTTCGACACCGTAGAGCTGTGACTCGTCCGCCTGCATGCGCAGCGTGAACGAGTCGTCCTGCAGTGTTGTGAACCTGCCGATCTCGTCATGCAGTTCGAGCAGGTTGTACGTGGCGACGTTATAGCTGTCGGCGTCGTACGCGGTCTGAGCCAGTTTCCAGCCTTCAGTTTCCTCTCCCAGTCGCAGCAGATCCTCAGCCAGCTGTCGCTGGGCGGGCGCGAAGTCTGGTTTCAAGGTGAGTGCTCGACGCTGGTAGGCGGCTCCCTCACGGAACCGGTAATGCTGCGAGAGTTTTCGACCGATGAGATGATCAACTCGCGGATTTCCCGTCCAGCGTGCAAGAGCCTTGTCACGAAACGCGACTTCGCCACGCAGGTCGTTCGTCAGGTGAGCGATCGCGGCGCGCAGCGCCCACGCTTCGGGTTGCTGGGCATCGATCAGGTGGACTCGATCAACCAGTGCGATCGCAGCATCGTAATCTTCGGCATCGATCAATCCATCCAGCTGGAACAGCAGGCTTGGAATGTGTTTCGGGTTTGCCGTGAGTGCCGCTGCAATGCCTGCCATCGCCGCCTGTCGATCCGACGACGCGACCGCTCGCGCGAGTCCCGACGTGAAGTCAGGGTCGTCCGGAAACACGACCAGCGCCGCCTTGAAGTTGTCAGCGGCCAGTGCGGCGTCGTTCTTATTCAAAGCCAGTTGTCCGATGGCCAGCCACGGCTCACGGCTTGTCCGGCTGCGGAGCTTCGCCTTCTCGAAACGCTCATCGAGAATTTCTCGCGCGTCCCGACCGTCAAGATCGTCGATCAGACCGAGGATGACGATCTCTTCCGCATCGGTGTAGCGCCACGGAAACTGTTTGATCAGCGTGCGGATCTCGGTCAGCAGTGCGTCTGCCAGTTCCTCGCGTCCGCTGCGGAGTGCGGCGTCACGAGCAATCCAGCGCAGTCGAATGCTCCAGGAATAACGGTTCAGTCCATTGGCGATCGTCATCAACGAAGCGTCGAACTGCCCGATCGCGAATTCCGCCTGAGCTTTAACCAGCGGCCACGTCTCGCCATAGCGATTCTTCGAAATTGCCTCATGCGATGCATGGATGCATGATTCGTAGTCACCTCGAATCAGCATCTCGCGGCACTCAGCCAGTTCGGCAGCGTTCGCTGGCTTTATCGCGGTGCAGCCAATCAGCATCAAACCTGCGAAGACGACAGCGCGACAAATGCGGACATAACGCTTCAGGGAGAGGGGTAAACGATACTCCGCCACAACTGGCAAGTTGTATTGAAACTGCCGGTGACACTGGAAATGCTGCCAGTCCGCGGGTGCGGCCATAAGCGACCTTCCGTGGCCAGTCCTGAATCGCAACGGTCTGTTGATTTCACAGCAGACTCGCGATCCCGGTGGGCTGGAAACTGTTTCGGGACGGTGCATCCGGCAATGCGAATGCTGGAAGACGGTAACGAATCAAAAACACATCGACAATACGTCACGCGAACAGTCAGCGGACCAGAACAGCGCAGGGATCGAGGCTGCGTGTCAAAACTTCGCCAAAAATTGAGAATTGTCCGGAATTTCTGCACGGACCCGGCGACGAATTCCCACTGTTATCGGTGAGGAGTCATCGACCATGCGGTGGCGTGTTCAGCGTCACCAGCCGGGAAGTTCTTCGACAACTGTTGCTGCGGAGCGGGAATCATGCGACTGACACTGCGAACGTTGCTGGCGTACCTTGACGACATTCTCGAACCGGGGCAGTCCCGCGAAATCGGAGATAAGATCAGCGAAAGCGGCTACGCCTCGGCACTGGTCGATCGCGTTCGAGAAGTCATGCGTCGCCGTCGGTTGACGGCACCTGACCCGAAGAATCCCGGCAGCGGTCTCGATGGCAATTCGGTCGCCGAATATCTGGACAATACGCTTCCCCCGGATGCGGTCGCCGACGTCGAGAAAGTTTGCCTGGACTCAGATGTGCATCTCGCCGAAGTCGCGGCCTGCCATCAGATCCTGACGCTGGTGCTTGGTGAACCGGTCGATGTCCCGGCAACAACGCGCGAGCGGATGTACGCTCTTGGTCCGATTACAAAACCGGCAGGGACGAATGGTCGAACTATCGCAGAAGGCGACTCGAAGGTTGGTTCAGATTCGAGTGTCACAATTCCGCAACGATCAGCGGTCGTGGGAGGCGATTCTTCTGTCGACACATTTCAGTCGACGATTCCGGACTACCTGAAGCCCGTACCGCTGTGGCGTCGCATGGCTCCCGTGGCCGTTGGGGTTCTCGTCGGAAGTATCTGGCTGGGGATCGTCTATCTGGACCCGTCGTTGACATGGCGCACCACTTCCCGTTCAGGAGACTCAGTCGCGATGATCGCGACGGACGCCGCTCCGGTTGGTATCGGAAGTGCGCCGGACGACACTGTCACCGACGAGACCTCGCTTCTGCCGGGAGCATTGAATTCGAGCGTGTCCAACGGCAATCCAGGTTCGCCCGCGGACCACACACAACGTCCACCAGATAGCCAGACAGGTTCGGTCATGGTGGCGTCGAACACGCCGCCACGTGGCATCGGTGAGTTGAGCGGACTTGATCCCGTTCAAGATCCACCTGGGGGTTCGATAGCGCCGCAGGTCACAACTCCGATTCCTGCGCTTCCGCAACCAGCACTGCCTGCCGCAGGAACTACCCTGGCGGCAACGACGACTGCACCTGGTAAAGGCTCTTCAGTCACAGCCCCCTCCCTGCCGAGTCTGCCGACGATATCTTCTGGGCCAGCAGACTCGGAAACGCCCGAGACCGTTGTCGCGGCAACAGTTCCGTCTCCCGAAGTTCTCTACACATCTCGTGAGGGGATTCTTGCTCGGAAAAGTGACAACGGCTGGTTGGCGATGCCACATCGATCTTCCGTTCGAGCTGGTGACCGAATCGCGTCGCTGGAGCCATTCTCTGCTCTACTGGAAGTCTCGTCGCTCGATCTGCTGATTGATCTTCAGGGGGGCGCTGTCGTCGAATTCCTTGGTGCCACGGCGGATGATCAGGTGATTCTCAGGATCCTGGCGGGCCGAGTCAGCTTTCGAAGGCGGTCGACCGAGCAATCTGGCGACCCCGTTGTCGTCGGCCTGCAACTGCTGGACGAACCGTGTCGGCTGACTCTCCATTCGACCGACGCTTTGTGCGGTGTCGAATTGACAGCCGCTGAACCAACCGCGTACGAAAAAGATCTCGGGGAAGATCGCTATACCGGCAACCTGTTCGTGGTGAACGGCCGAGTGAGCTTCGTTGGTGAACTTGCTGGCGATGAGTTGCTGACGGAGCCGTCCTGGTTTCCGCTGACGTTAAAGGATCGGCGTGTCATGGCCGAAACCAAAGACCGACCGCCGCTACTGACAGTACCCGACTGGCTCGATCCGACAGCCTCTGCGGTATCGATGACTCAGCGTCGGTACGCAACTCGCTTCCAGAGTGAGATCGACGAAGCGCGGCCATTACTGGACAGCGTACCAACGATCGTCAGGTCGAAAATTCCCGGTATCTCCGAACTGGCGGTGAAAGCGCTGGCTCTGACGGAAATACACGATCAGCTTGTCCAGGTGCTTGCTGAAGCGGAGTTTGTCGAATCTCGCGAAGCCGCTATTACCGGACTGCGACGCTGGTTGCCGACGGCTGTTGAGAATCGGGAATTACTCAAGGCGGAGTTGCCGCAACACTTTCCGGCCGATCAGGTCGACATGCTTTACCGGCTGCTCTGGGGTTACGACGAGGATGATGCTCGGAACCCGGCCACATCACGGTTGCTGGTCGAATGGCTCGATCACGAAAATGTAGTCATTCGGCAGTTGGCTTTTCAGCACATTTATCGGTTGACCGGTCAGCGATACGACTACCGGGCGATCAATCCAGTCAATCAACGGAAGGCCTCCGTCGACCGCTGGTATTCGCACCTTGAACGAAACAAAGGCACACTGACCGAGTAGCGTAAGCGTTACCGAGGGTCCTTCGTTCCAGTCAGTTGGTGGATCGCTTGCCACTCTTCCTCCGTGACAGGCACGATGGAGAGTCTTGAGCCCTTCCGCATCACGGCCATTCCGGAAGCCACGGTGTCCGCCTTCAGATCGTCTCGTGTTACGGGCGAATCGAATTTCTGAATGATCGAGACATCGACCATGAACCATGTCGGATTGTCCGGATCGCTTTTGCGGTCGTAGTGCTTGTCGTTCGGATCGAAGGCAGTGTGATCGGGATAGCCGGGCTTGACGACTTTCGCCGTACCGACAATTGCCATTGGCTTCGCATTGCTATGGTAGAAGAGAACGCGATCCCCAACTTGAATGTCGTCGCGCAGCATGTTGCGAACCTGATAGTTCCGCACACCGTCCCAATATGTCGTCTTATCGCTGACAAGGTCGTCGATCGAGTAAGCGCTGGGTTCCGACTTGAAGAGCCAGTATTGCCGCTTTCGATTCTTTGCCACGTGTGACATCCTTGTAATGGTCTTTCGCTGCCGTCTGAAATCGGGAAGTTAATCACGACACGTTTCTAATCAATCACTTTCGCGACTGGTCCCAGTATTGCCAGTGCCGTCTTGAAGTAGATGATGACTCCCAGAACGTCGACCAGAGCGGCGATGAGTGGGTTTGACATCATCGCCGGATCCATTCCCAGCCGTTTGAAGATGATCGGCAGAGTCGCTCCAGCCGAAGTGCCGAAGATCACCATCAACAGGACGGTGACAGCGACGACGATCGCCTCGGACAACGCGACCATGCAGATCGCGATCCCGAATGAGAGCGTCATCAGACACGCTCCCAGTACCAGAGCCATCCGCAGTTCCCGCATCAGGATGAAATACTTATCTCGACCGTCCATGTCCGTCGTAGCCATCTCGCGAATGATCAACGTCGCCGATTGCGAGCCCGCGTTTCCTCCGCTGGCCAGTACCAGCGGGATGAACCACACCATCCAGACGTAGTTGCTCTGCAGTTCTTCGTAGTCCTGCATGACCCACGCTGTCAGAAACGCCGCAGCCAGCAGAATGACCAGCCAGACGCCGCGTTTTCGAGCCAGCACCAGAAACGGCGTGCTCATGTAGCTCTCGTCGAGCGGTTGGATGGCCGCTTGCATTTGAGCGTCTTCGGTCGCCTCTTCTTCGAGCACGTCCAGGGCATCGTCCAGTGTCACGATTCCAACCAGTCGATGCTGATTGTCCACGACCGGAATGGCGAGAAAGTCGTATCTGGCCAGTTCACGTGCGACGAACTCTTCATCGTCATCGACTCTTACCGAGATCACATCCCGGTGCATGATGTCTGCCAGTTTCGATGCACGTTTGGCCTGAATCAGTTCTCGCAGTGAAACCATGCCATCGAGTCGACGGCGTTCGTCAAGAATGTAGATGTAGTAGATGGTTTCGCTGTCAGGTGCCTGAATCCGCAGTTGATCCAGCGCTTCTGAAACGGTGATCTCTTCCGGCAACGAGGCATACTCGGTCGTCATGATCGAGCCGGCACTTCCGTCGGGATAGGACAGCAGCTTGCGGATGTCCGCCCGCTCGGCCTGAGCAATCAGAGGCAGCAGGCTTTCGACCATTTCCTCGTCGAGCATTTCCAATACGTCGACTCGATCGTCCGGAGCCATCTGCTCGATGAGCTTGGAAAGTGTCTTTCGATCCGCAACTTCAACGACTTGAATCTGCCGTCGAAGTTCGAGGAAACCGAAGATTTCCGCCTGCAGATCAGGAGCGCACGTCACCAGTACCTTCCACAGTTCTGCCGGTTCGAGCTCATCAATAACTTCGGCGACGACAGCCGGATGCAGCGTTTCGCAGAATGCGCGGATGCCCTCGACGTCGTTCGCGTCGAGCGTCATGCGAAGGTCGGGTAACAGCAACGATCGATAGAACATGCAGATTTTCCTCCGCGGATCATCTTCAGAATGATGCGCTGGAGCATGCGAATGGAATGTCCGGCAACTCATTGCTCGCCAGAACTGCGGCGGATGATACGGATCGCGGAGCGTGGCACACAGCTTCACGCGAAGGGTCTGTGGCAATTCGAAGTCTGACATCAGCCGAAACGTTGGCGGTGGTCAGGCAGCGGCAGCCATATTTCCTGACTGACCCCAGTTGTGTGACGCAATTGACTGGAGTATCAGCTCAGCGACTTTCAAGGCTTCGAGAGCCTCATGGCCGCTGCAGCCGGGCTTAGTCTGATTGCGCACGCAATCGACAAACTCCTGGAGTTCCGCCGTCAACGCGTCACCTTCGGCCACGGGCTCCGAGTTGACTTCGATGAATCTTCCAAAGATATCTGCTTTCAACTGCTCGATGTCGGCACCGGGGTCGCCAGCAAGTTCCAGCGGAGAGCGTCCGTATCTCAAGGCTTCGCTCGGCGAGTAGCTGGTCACTTCGCGCGCCTGCAGGTCAATATTTACGCAGCCCAACGGAGACCAGACCTGCAATCCGCGGCGGGCATCCGGATTCACGCGGCTGGCGGTCAGGTCGGCGATGGCTCCATTTTCGAAGAAAAGCCGCGCATTAACAATGTCCTCGTGGTTGCTGACGACCTGGATGCCAAATGCCTGCACATGTCGAACGGGAGATCGCACCAGATCCAGCACGAGATCGATATCGTGAATCAACAGGTCATGCACAACGCCGATGTCTGTCGAGCGGAATGGAAACGGGCTGACGCGTTCGGCTCGGATGTATTTCGGAATGCCACAGGCTTTGCGAGCGGCGATCATGGCTGGATTGAAACGCTCGATATGGCCAACCTGCAGAACCGCCTTGTTTGTCTCAGCAAGAGACACCAGTCGCTGTGCCTCGTCTACCGAGTCGGCCAGTGGCTTTTCGACCAGAACCGGGATTCCATTGGCAAGGAACTCTCCCGCGATGTCGCCATGTAGCGTTGTTGGGACAACAATTGAAGCAGCATCAATGTCGTCAATCAAATCAAGACCGTTCGGCACCCAGCGAGTCTTGAGCTGCTCGGCGATTGGCTTCCCGATTTCTTCACGCGGCTCTGCGACGGCAACCAGTTTGACGCCCGGCATGCCGGAAAGAATCCGAGCGTGATGTCTCCCCAGAGCCCCAACGCCCACAACGATTACTCGAAGATCGCTCATGCTGATTTCTCAATGTAGTCTTTTAGGTCAGGCGGCTTTCGAATCTCGTGAAACATCCGGTGGAGCATTTCGAACCGCTTCACGGGCTCGGCCTTGTTTACCGGCTCTTTGCTGTTCAAAGGCAGTAAGCAGCGTGTTGAGTTCCAGTGGGATCACTCCCTCAAGTTCGTCGTCGAATATCCGGCGAACTTCGTCGATGCGTTTGTGTTCGCGATAGATCAGTCGATGCGCCCGTTTGATCGTTCGAATTGTCGACTCGGCAATTCCCGCTCGGCGCATGCCAACCAGGTTAATCGTTCGAACGTCCGGGTTATCGCTGCCGCAGGCCAGCATGTATGGCGGAACGTCTGTCGGTACCCGGCAGCCTCCGCTGACAAACGCCAGCGTTCCGATCGTGGCGAAGTGGTGAACGACACTATTGCCCGAGATGATTGCCCGGTCCTGAACGTGAACGTGCCCGCCGAGCAGAACGCCGTTAACCAGAAATGTGTTGTCGAAAATGTGGCAGTTGTGAGCGACATGTGCGTTCGCCATCAGCATGTTGCTGTTGCCGATGCGAGTCCAGTGGTCTTCCTTTTCGGCGCCTCGACTGACCGTTACGCCTTCGCGGAACAGATTGTCGTTACCGATTTCAACACCGGTGTCAGCATCAGCACGGAAGCTGACGTCCTGCGGTTCGCCGCCAATGACGCAGTTCGGCCAGAAACGATTTCGCTCGCCAATGGTCACTTGACCCTGAATCGATACGTGACTGTCGAGTCTGGTGCCGGCACCGATCGTGACATCAGGTCCGACAATGCAGAACGGCCCGATCTCAACACCGTCGCCAATCCGGGCCGACTGATGCACGTCTGATAGACGAGATATTCTTGTTGACATGGGGACATCCTTGTCCTGAATGAAGATCGATGTTTTCAGACGCTGTGGTGCGTCGAGACGCACCCCACGAAGATCCTGACTTCCAACTCTTTAATCGTGGAACGAGTACTAAGGCGAAACTGGAACTAAGCAACCAGCGTTTCACGATCCTTATCCACGCATACATCTTTCAGTTGCCGCATCAGTTCGTGATTTGTCTGGTGCCCGGTTCGCCAGGCGTTGAAATAGCCCTGGACATCGCAGCCAGTCAGTGCAAAGTCGCCAATGCAGTCCAGAATTTTATGACGAGCACATTCATCGGCAGCTTTGAGTTCGTTTTCCAGCACTCCATCGGCGGTAAAGACAAGCAGGTCGTGGGAAGTGGTCCTCGGTCCGTATCCCAGCGCCTTGAGTGAGGCGATCTCGCTGTCGAGGATGAACGTTCGGGCAAAAGCGATTTCGTTGACGAACGTTTCCGGAGTCACATCGACGGTGTAGCTCTGAGCGGGGATCGGTGAGTTCGATCCGTAATCCAGCATGTAGGTAATGGTGAGCCCGTCTCGACCAAACGGTCTGGCATCGATCATGCTGCCGTCTTCGGAGGTGACGTGCAGTGGTCGAGCCACTCTCAGGATTCGTCTCGTAGCAGTTTGGTTTTCGAAGTCAGCGAGCAGCAACGCATCGACGACCGGTTGGCACGAACCATCAAAGCCTGGCGTTTCGGGGGCATCCAGCTGGACCAGGCAATTATCAACCTGCAGACCGGCGAGCGCTGACATGACATGCTCGACCAGTTCGATCGTCGCTCCGTTACCGGAGATGGCCGTTCGTCGCTGACGGGAAACCAGGAACTCGTGAGTTGCAGGGACGCAGGGCTGGTCGCTGAGGTCGACTCGCTGAAAGACCACGCCGTGATTCTCAGGAGCCGGCAGGAACCGCAACGTGACGTCGGCTCCGGTTAGAAAGCCGATCCCCCTGGCCGTTGTTTCGTTACGGATTGTTCGCTGACATCTCACGGGCATCATTACTCCCGGCTAGTCTTCAGCCGGTGGGAACTGGCAGACTCGAAGTGGCGACTTTGCGAACAGAAGGTTCGGACAGCGTCGAGAGCGTTCCGGATCTGATCGCCGATTTACGAAGAATCCGGGACTTCCCCGATTGAGGAAGTCCCGGAGTGTATTGACGTCCGGAAGGGCGGTTCGAACAGCAATCATGCCTGCCGTAAACAGCGAAGCACTGTCTGTTAAAGCCGTCTAATTACGAACCGGCACCGTCGGGCGAGTGGCCTGCGGGCCGGTGGTTGCCGGAGTCGTCGGCGTGTATCGACGGTTCAGGTAATCGATCACAGCTTCCGTGATGTCATCCTGCGGTCGATGGTAAATCACCAGCTTGTTGAGACCGTTGACGACGCTCGTCGGGTCGGCTTTGTCGAGTTCGGCACTGTTGAAACGCATGACCATCGTGAACTTGAAATGCTCGGCGTACAACTTCACCACGGCTGTCGCATCCACATAAATGCTCTGGAAGATGTCGGCTTCTTTTCGCTGGTAATTGAGATTGGCAAGCTTGCGCTTGGCCTCGAAGTCAGAACTGAGCTGAGCGAGGTCTGATTCGCGTTTGATGTACTCCGGCGTACCCTGCTTGAGCAGCTTCAGCTCTTCTTTGACCTTTTCAGCATCGGCAGCGATCTTCTTGGCTTCAGCGAGAGCGATTTCCATCTCCGCCTTCAGTGCCGCCCGCATGTCTTCAAACTTGTTGTACTTCTTGAAGACCTCTGCCATATCCACCAGACCGATTTTCACCGGGATAGCGGCAGCGGCAGGAGCGGCGGTTGTTTGAGCCTGTCCCATGACTGGGGCGGTCAGCCCGATGCAACATGCAAGGGCAATAACAGATACGATTTTCTTCACGGCTGATGCACTCCTTTGCCTGGCCGGATGCGCAGTGGCAGTTCGCAGAGAATTCGCGACTGCAGAACGGGCTTCCATTCCTCGATTGGGGATCAACTCATCATTGAGCCGATGTCGTCACAGATCGCGGTATTCTGCACATGTCCCCGAATGCGTCAATATGGATCCCAGATCGCTGCGAATGCTCGAAATCGCATATGGGGCGTCAGCCGGAAGTGTCGCTCACGGGGACGGTTTGTTCAGAATTCTCTTCAGAATATTTAGACATATCCTGCAATTCTGAGTGGTCGAAGAAGCAATCAAACGCCAGCCAGAGTGCCCGCGCATACCGATGAAAGAACATCGGGAACAGCATGAACCACGCAACAAGTGGAAACATGACGTAACTGTTCGGATATCCAAGAACGACGTGCAACACGATGTAGCCGATCGTCAACGAGACCGACGTCCAGCCGTAGTTGATGTACGTTGAACCGAGGAAGTAACCAGGCTCCCGCTCGAATTTGAAATCGCAGCAGCTGCAGCGTTCATTCATCCGAATCAGGCCGGAAAACATCCGCCCGTTGCCGCACAAGGGACATCGCAGCCGCAGTGCTCGCCGGTATCCAACGTTGAATGGTACTTGTGCCAATGAGTCTCTCCGCTTCTGGCAGGTTTACTTTGAAGACCAATCACACCCCGCGTCCTCAAAGCACAATCTAACGCTTCGAGAATGTCAGCACATGCCGGGGACGTATCAATCTCTGACGACCTTCGAACTGACCATCGCAGGGTCGCTTATGGCGAGTGCCGAAGTCGTCTGGTAGATTGACTTTCACGACATGACAGTCACGATTCCCACCCCTGTTCGGCCTGATTCGGGCTGCCGGACAGGTTTTGAGATTTCTCCACGAGGTACCAGGTATGGCGGCCGACAACAAGAAACTGGCGGCGGATTGCTTTCGCCGTGGTACCGAGGCCATGCAGAAACAGAACTGGGATTACGCCATCCAGATGTTCTCGCAGTGTGTGAGACTTGTTCCAGAAAACCTGCTGTTCCGGCAGACGCTTCGTGGTGCTGAGAGAAAGAAGTACGGCGACAATAAGACCGGCGCCAAAATGACCGGCATGAAGCTCATGGGCCCGCGAGGACGTATCAAGAAGGGGCAAATGAAGAAGGAGTGGAATCTCGTCGATCTGGCCTGTGAAGAAGGTTTGGCAATCAATCCGTGGGATGCACAACTCAACGGCGACCTGGGCGCAGCCTGTGTCCATCTTGAATTCAAAGAGATCGCGGTCTACGCCTACGAGTGTGCCGTCGAGAATGATTCGAATAACAAAACGCTGCTGGAGCATCTTGCGGAACTATACGAAGAGCGAGGCGACTTCAAGATCGCGGTGACTGTCTGGGAACGAATCTGCAGAATCGACCCCGATGACGGTTCAGCCCGCATGCGAGCGAATCAGGCGGCGACCAGACAGGTGATTGATCGCGGTGGATACGAGGGAGCCGAGGACACGAAAGGAGTCATGGCAGCACACGAGGTGGCGAAACGCCTTAACATCAGCAAGCCCGGCGCAGCGGATGGTCCAGGACAATCAGAAGAAGCCGATCTTCAGCGAGCGCTGCGAAAAGAGCCCGACAACAAAGATCACTACCTGCGTCTGGGCGACTTCTACAAACGCAATGGAAAGTTCGACGAAGCCAGCCAGATGCTCGAAAAGGCTGTCGAACTTTCTGGAGGCGACATGAACATTCGGGAGCAGGTCGAAGACGTTGCACTCGACAGAATGCGGAAGAACATCGATATCGCAAAGTCGCGGGGTGTTGACTCCGAAGAGGCAGCGGAGCAGATCAAGGACTTGAAGAAGGAGTTACTGCTTCGAGAAATGGAAATGCTTCGCGGTCGCGTTGAACGATATCCCGGAGACCTGCGAATCAAGTTTCGCCTCGCTGAGTGTTTCATGAGTGAAGCAAAGTTCGCTGAAGCAATCCCGCTGTTCCAGCAGGCCAGTCGAGATTCCCGGATCGAACCGAAATGTCTCGCCTTTCTGGGGCGATGTTTTATCCAGGAAAAAAAATATGCGCTGGCCAAACGGCAGTTTCAAAAGGCTGTTCCGAAAATTGACGTCCACGAACAGGAAGACCTGTTTCTCGAAGTCCACTACTGGCTCGGCCGTCTGAGTGAGAGCGCCAGCGACAGCGAAGGTGCCGAAGAACATTACGGCGAAGTTCTGGCGGTCCAGTACGAGTACCGCGACACACTTAAGCGGCTGGAAAAACTTCAGGGCGGTTAGTTTCGAGTATGTCAGGTGCGAACTGACTGAACGCCGTTGGCGTGCTCAGGGTTGAGATCGTCCGGATCAGTGGTCGTGCAATTCGCAACCATTTCTCTGAAGGTTCTTTATAACGAATCGCGTATGCCCAGTCTGACCGTCGAAAACTACCTTAAAGCCATCCTGCAGATCGAGCTGAAGTCGGGAGTGGCGTGCGTGTCGACAGGGCATCTGGCGAATGCTTTGGACGTTTCCCCCGGCACCGTGACAAGCATGCTGAAGACGCTCGCCGAATCCGGACATGCCACCTGGCGCCCGTACGAAGGCGTGACGCTCAACGAATCTGGACGGCAGGTCGCGATGCGGATTGTCCGCAGGCATCGCGTTATTGAATTGTTTCTTGTGCAGACTCTGAATCTGACATGGGATCAGGTTCACGAGGAAGCTGAAAACATGGAACACGCCGTCAGCGATTTTCTGATTGATCGAATTGATGATTTCCTGGGTCGCCCGGAAGTCGATCCCCACGGGGATCCCATTCCCGCTCGTGATGGAGCACTCCGCGGTGGCACACTTGAATCGATACCGCTGGTGGAATATCCCGCTGGTTCGCATGTCCGGTTTGCCCGTGTTCTGAATCAGGACCCCGAGTTTCTGCGTTACCTCAGCGATTCCGGCCTGGTAGTTGGTTCCGTCGCCACCATCCAGGAGGTCGACGCCGAAGCTGGCAGCGTCACACTTCAACTGGCGACCGGCGAAACCACTCTTAAACATTCTTCTGCCGAACACCTGCTGGTCGAGATTCTGCCGCAGGCAGTCACCGCCAACGATGAATCACAGGTGGTAGACCTGTGACTAATCGCGCCGACGGACATAACCCCAGAACTGACTCGACACCGCAGGCTGCCAACGGTGTCCCGTCCATGGGAGCGTTGTTTGGAATCGATTTCGGCACGAAGCGGATCGGAGTGGCGATTTCAAACCCTGAACAAACAATGGCGTTGCCGCTCGAAAACTACACTCTCCGCACGCGAGAACTGGACGCGGCGTGGCTGTGGCAACTGGCGCGCGGCTACGGAGTGCGCGGGCTCGTTGTCGGCCTGCCAGTTCACATCAGCGGCGATGAAGGCGGTAAGGCTCGCCAGGCCAGAGAATTCGGACAGTGGGCTGCGGAAGCGACAAACTTGCCAGTTGCCTGGTGGGACGAGCGGTACTCGTCGTCCGTGGCCGACATGCATCTTGATCAGGCGGGCTCATCAAAGAAGAATCGCAGGAATCGTCGTGACCAGTTGGCAGC